>NZ_LBJZ01000173.1:0-99732 GCF_028128935.1 Bradyrhizobium sp. CCBAU 11361 | reverse complement strand
AGCGCACCGTATGTCAGGTCGTCGAATACGGTGACACTGTCGGCCTTGGTCCACAAGCCGATCATGCCGGCGTCCCTGATCGATTCGTCCTCGACCTCGAACATCGGCTTGCCGTCATACGTTACCTTGAATAGCTTTCCCGCGAATTCGCAACGCAGGGAGTGCCATTGACCTGATGGCACCGACACCTTGACGCCATAGCCGCCTTTCCGGCCGACGATATCGAGCGCGCTGCGAACACCCTTGATCGTCTTGTAGAGTACGACATTGTCTTCAAGCGCGTTGGCCCGCACGACATAGTAATTGTCGGCATCCCTTGCGCGCCAGACAATACCGGCCGCACGATCCTCGGAGCCTGCGATCGCCTTGAACTTGACCTCGACGAACCCATCTCGGATGCTGGTGCCGTTCCTGAGCGCCACTGGAAACGTCGCCTGACCGGATTGTTTCAAGACGTTCGGCTTGCTTGGCGCCGTCGACTCCAGCTCGACCGTCCATTTGGGTCGGCCACGACCCGTCATCGTCAGAGTCCAGCCTTCGGGCGCTGCGCCGGTTGCTGCATTGTCAAAATTTACAGTTTCTGCCATCGCGTTTCCTTCCACCGACAATAGGAACAACGCCGCCCCCAGGAGCGCTACGCTCAGTCTTTGCACGACGCCTAAGCTTCCCGCCTGTATTGATCGTACAGTGCTGCAGCGTTGTCCCATTTGATCGCTTCCATGTAGATGTCGACATACTTCGCGGCCGCGGCGCCATAATCCATGTGATAGGCGTGCTCATACATATCGAGCACGAGCACGGGACGTCCGCCGGCCAGCGTCGTCGTGTGGTCGGCGGCCCACTGATTGACCAGCCGCTTGTCGCGCGGCGAGTAGGACAGAATCACCCAGCCGGAACCGCCGCCTTCGGCCTTGCCCATGGCGGAGAACTCCGCGCGCCACCGCTCCATGCTGCCGAAATCGCGCGCGATCGCGTCGGCAAGTGCTGTGCTCGGCTTGCCGGCACCGCCGAGCCCGTCGAAATAGATTTCATGGAGAATCATCGAGTTTGACGCGACGAGTTCCTCGCGCTTCAGGCCGTTGATGACGAAGTTCGGAGCTTTCGCGAAGTCGAGCTCGGCGAGTTGCGTTCCGATCGCGTTGAGTCGCTTTACGGCGCCGACATAGTTGTTCTCGTAGTGGCTGACGAGCACCTTCTCCGAGATGCCGGCAATGGATTTCGGATCGAACGGCATCGGCTTGGGCTGGTATGTCATTGGCTTGGCTCCTGTTGGCTGATTGGCTTGCGCAAGGACTTGCGTCCCCGCGAGTATTGCGGTCGATGCCGCGGCGGCCCCTACGCCCCTGATGAAGTCTCGGCGGTCGGTATTCGTGGTCATGGAGTCCTCCACTTGATCGTCGTCCCCAACGGGCCCCGTGTGCTCGCTAGCTCTTGGTGCTCGCCGTCTTGTCGCGTGCGCAAATAGACCGCGCGGTCCTCGCCGATACGAACATCGACGAGGGCCGGCGCGCTGGCGGCACCAATTGACGGGACAATTTCTGTGATGAGATCGAGATGAAAGAAGACATGCGGCGTCCTTGGTGACCAGGACGCGATACTTGGGCATGTCGCCTCGCGGGGAGATCGCAAATCCCCGTGCCCCGAATTAAACGCCTGCCGGCGGCAGTGTCAATCTGCTGCGCGAGGTCGACGGGGTGACGATTTCTTGAAGAAGGTTCCGACCTTGTCGCGCACCGGGCCGTTTCGGTATTGTCCGTGCGGCTTCCGCAAGGGATCCCGAAGGAGCGAGCCAATGAGAATCAAAGCCGTCGTCTTCGACGCCTACGGAACGCTCTACGACATCCAGTCGGTCGCGGAGACCACCGAAGACGCGTTTCCGGGCTATGGCGAGATCATCACGCAGGTCTGGCGGATCAAGCAACTCGAATACACCTGGTTGCGCTCGCTGATGCGGCGCTACCAGGACTTTGCCACTGTGACGCGCGACTCGCTGGCCTATACGCTGCGCATGCTCGGGCTCGCCTATCAGAGCGAGGCATTCGAGCGCGTGATCGGGAAATATCTGCATCTCGACCTCTATCCGGACGCGACGAGCGCGCTCGCAGCCTTGAGGCCGCGAAAACTCGCCATCCTCTCCAATGGCAGCCCGGAGATGCTCGATGCGCTCGTGCGCAACTCCGGTCTCGACCGCCTGCTCGATGCCACCATCAGCGTCGATGCCAGGAAGGTCTACAAGCCGAGCCCGGAGGCCTATGCGCTGATCGGCGAGGTGCTCGGCACCAAGCCAGACGAGGTTCTGTTCGTGTCCTCCAATCCCTGGGACGTCGCCGGCGCAAAATCGTTCGGACTGAACGTCGCCTGGATCGAACGGGTGACACCCGAGGCGATGGCGCTGGCTTGCGTCGAGGCCGAACTCGTGGCACCGCTGACGATGTTCAAGGCGATCCGCACCCAGATGGACGAGCTTGGCTTTGCGCCGGACCACCGCGTCCGCGCGCTCTCCGAGCTGCTAAGGATCGCCTAAGCATCGCCGCCCGCCCATGAGTTTGGAATGAGCTAACTGGAATGAGCCTGCAATCCGTTCGCGCCTTCTTCGCCGAGAATGCCCCCGACATCTCCGTCATCGAATCCCCGATCAGCTCCGCGACCGTGACGCTGGCCGCCGAAGCCTATGGTGTCGAGCCCGGCCGGATCGCCAAGACGCTGTCCTTGCGGATCGGCGAGCGCGTGATCCTGATCGTAGCGGCCGGCACCTCGCGGATGGACAACAAGAAGGTGAAGGCGCAATTCGGCGGCAAGCCGAAGATGCTGGGACTGGAAGAGGTCGCAGAGATCACCGGTCACGAGGTCGGCGGCGTCTGCCCGTTCGGACTGAAATCGCCGCTGCCGGTCTATTGCGACGTGTCGCTGAAGGCATTCGACGTCGTGGTGCCGGCGGCAGGCTCGACCCACAGCGCCGTGCGCATTACGCCGGAGCGGATGGCCGAGCTCACCGCGGCCGAATGGGTCGATGTCTGCGAGCACAGGCCGTAACTCGGGCACGTGTACACTTTGATAGCGCTGTTAGCGGTAGCGCCAACTGAAGCGATGAGCCAACAATGCTTATGTGGCGACAGGTCCGAAGTTAGCCGCCCCAGCCGCAATAGGGACGGCAGCGATAGCCTATACGATGCGAATGGCCCCAGCGCCAGTGCGCCCAGCCGAAACGCGCTTGCACCAGGTCGCTCTCCTGCACCATCGACTTGGCGGCGCCGGACAAAGGAGTGGCGGGAGCAGCCATTGCAGGTACGCCGAGCAATATCGCGCCAATCACGAAAAGTGCGGCAGGAATTTTGGTCATGGACATGACATTCCTCCGATCCACAGCTTCCGACCACAATCAACTTGGCTGACGGCAATTTGTTGCACGGTTATGACGGTTTCGGGACGGGACGGCCGGTCGCTGAACCGCGATGGCGCCAGATGTGACGCCTGATGCATTTGCCGGTCAGGGAGGCTAATGTAGGAACCATGACCGACGACAAGGTGAAACGACGACTGACCACCGTGCTGTGCGCTGACGTGTACGGCTATTCTCGTCTCATGGAAGCAGACGAGACCGGAACGCTGGATACGCTCCGCCGCTACCGCACGGCCATTGCGCGATTGGTCGAGCGTCACGACGGCCGCATCGTGAATACCTGGGGCGATGCCGTGATCGCCGAGTTCGCCAGCGTCGTCGAGGCCGTGCAATGCGCGGTCGAGATTCAGCAGGAAATTTCCAATCAGAATTCGGACCCGCCTGATGCGAGCCCGATGCGGTTTCGCATCGGCATCAACCTCGGCGATGTGATGGTGGACGGCTCCGACATCTATGGCGACGGGGTCAATATCGCCTCGCGGCTGCAAGAACTCGCAGAACCCGGCGGCGTCGTGATCTCGAGCTCCGTCTACGATCAGGTGCACAACAAATTATCCGTTGGCTTCGACTGCCTCGGCCAGCGCCCCATGAAGAACATTGCGCCCCTGACCAGCTATCGGTTGACCCTGGGCGGCCGGACCGCCGGACAAGGGAGCTTCCCGATCGAGGAACGCCCAACTCCCCGAGAGACAGCTCGTGCTCCGCGGACTGGCGACAGGCACGAGCCATCCTCGTGGACGCAAGTCGTGTTGGATTGGCTAGCGAAGCTGCCCCGCCCGATTGCAGCAGCCCTCACGGTCTCGGCCTTTCTGATTCTGATCAACGTTTTCACCAGCCATAAGATCTGGTTCCATTGGCCAGTCGCAGCCATTCTCTTCGCTGTCGTCCTGCGGACGGCGCTTCGAGATCGACCTGAATCGGACCGCAAGGGAGAGCGCTGAACGAGGCGGCACGACCGCATCTTCGCGCCTACCGCTGCATACCATGCGCCAGAGAGCGCTAGTCGTCGTCATCGTAAGGCCGCGGCTGCGCCGGCGGAGGTGGCGGCACAGCATTGTAGCGCGGTGGCGGCGCGGCCCGCCCTCGCGGGGCCTGCTGTTGCGGCGGCATCTGGTTGTTGGACTGGAACACCGCACGGCAGCCGCTGGAGAGTTGCGGCGTGTTCTGCTGCAAGCAGGCTGTGATGCGGCTCACATCCGGAATCTGGTCGCTGCACAGGCGCCACACATCGGGTGTGCAGGCCATCTGCTGTTCCATGGTTCCGCGATATTCTTCGGCGAATGCTGCGCCTTGCGCGACGATGCCGCCAATCGCGAGCGCCACACCCAGCGCAATCCGCTCTGTTCGCATGTCTCGATTCCTTCTCGATTCCCTCGAATTCTCTTCAATCAATGAGACGCGAGCTGGTTCTGGACCAACAAAAAAATGTGAAAGCGGCGTTGGAACCTTGTTCGATTTTGCCGATCTTCACCGCTGCGATTGGCCGCGCTGCGGCGACGCAACCTCGCGCGCCGCCGTTTGCGCCACGAGATCAAGGACGGACCAAAAACGTCCTTCCGACTACGGCTTGTCGCCCGTTTCCGCGTGCCGCGCTTTCGCGTCCAGCGGCGTCATGCCGAAACGGCGCCGAAATGTCCGGTGAAAATATGAGACGTCGTTGAAGCCGGAGAGATGGGCGATGTCGCTGACCTTGGCCGCCCGGTGCCTCGGATCGCGCAGCAGCCGTGCCGCCCGCAATAGCCGCTGCTCCAGCACGAACTCCGAGAACGTGACGCCGCTGCGCTCGAACAGCAATTGAATGGTGCGAGGGCTGGCGCGATGGCGCCGCGCGAGGTCTGCAAGCGTGAGGACGCCTTCGCCGAGCCGCGCCACAATGTCGGCCTTGATGGCTTCCAGCCGAGCCGCTGCGAAGCCGCGCTCTTTCGCCTGTTCGGTGGCGTCGCGCCTGCCGCCGAGCACCAGCACCATCAAATCCATCAGGTGTTGCGAAACGGCGTGCTGCGCCAGTGCATCGAGTCCCGGGGCGTGCTGAACCGCGAAGTCGTAATATCGATGCAGCAGCGCAGTGAGCGCGGGGTTGTGATCGAGCGGTCGCGCCACGCTGTCTTCGGCATCGGGGCAATAAGACAGCAGCGTCTTGCGGTCGAACAAAGCTGCCTTGTTGCCGCCCTCCTCGAGCTGCGAGACGAATGCGCCCTTGATCGAGGCGTCGATGAGGCTAATGCCCAGCGGCGCGACTTCGAGCGCGCGACGGCCCATGACGGCGTGCAACGGCGAATCCGGCGCCATCAGCAATGCCAGATTGTCGCTGGCGTTGAGCGTCATAAATCTGATCGGCGTGCCGCTGCAGGAGGATATAGTTGCCTGCGGCAACATCAGCGCTTTGACGTCGCAGTGAAAAGAGCCGTCGGACAAAGGCGAAAGATCGGCTGCCATTACGCGGCGGCAAAACTCCTCCCGCCACATCTCATAGGCAGGCCCATGCGGCTCGCCGGCATAGCCGAGGCGCGGCGCGCCATGGATCGATTGGTCATCGGCCGCCATAGGCGCGCGTCTCCAGGCTGGTGTAGCGGAATACCAATATCGCGTTGGCGGCTGCGCGCAACGCGCCGCACACAAGGTTGCGCGCCGGGCCATCGAGCTTTGCACCTCTGTCCATTTGCTGCGTCAACGCGCCGCGCCGCTGGCCCGGCCGTGCGTGGCATCGCCGCAACAGGCCGGCGCAAACCGGCGTCCTTGCGCCTTCAGCCATAATGCGTTTCGCATGGCTCCAAGAAGCGCCGCGCCGTTCCCGCTAGCAGTTCGGAGACTGCTACAAGGGAATTGTCGATGCCGATTGGAATACAGACCCGCGCGCAAGACGCCGTGACGGCGACCGTCCTGCGCAACAGGCTGCTCGTCACTACAGCGCTGGCGCCGATCATGCTCGGGGGACTGCTCTCGCTGGTACCCGATCTGGCGTTCGCAGCCTGCACCGTGGCCGGCACCGGCGTCATCGGCGCGCTCAATTCGGGTGACGTTGCGACCTGCACCGGCCCCGGCAACACCAACCACATCAACGCCACAGGCGGCAGCAACGTCACGGTCAATATCGGCGATGGTACGTTGACGTCACTCCTGCCCGGCGCCGGAATTCCCGCGATCGTTTACGACAGCACGTCGAATTCGAATGTGACCATAAATAACCAGGCCACGGTCTCCACCTATAGCGGAGCCGTCCTCCTGTCCAACGGCTCGAACAACAACAATGTGACGATCGCGGCCGGCGGGATCGCGGAAGGTACGGGCAACGCCGAAGCGGCGATCGTCATCGACAATTCGAACGGTAATCTCGTCAACATTCGCGGGACGGCAGTCGGCACCGGAGCAAACACGACGGGCCTCCGAATAGGCGGGAACGCCAATGTCGTCACTGTTTATCAGGGCGGATCCATCGGTGGCGGCCATACCGGCGTGCAATTCATTGCCGGCGGCAACACCCTCATCAATGCCGGCACGATCTCCGGCGGCTTCTTCATCGCCATCCAGGGCTCTTCCGGCACCGACACTATCCTCAATTCCGGAACCATCTCGGGCGGCGGCAGCGGAGCGATCGACCTGTTCGGGGGCGATGACGTGCTCACCCTCGCCCCCGGCTCGACGATCACCGGGTTTGTGTTCGGGGGCACCGGTACCGACACGCTGAGATTCGGCGGCAATGGCAGCGCCACGTTCGACCTCGGCACTCTTGGCGGCGGTGTGCAATATCTCGAGTTCGAGCAGCTCGCCAAGGTCGGCTCCTCGGTCTGGACGCTGACCGGCACCACCGCCTTCAATGGCGCGACGACGGTGGACGCAGGCGGCCTGATCGTGAACGGCACCTTGCCTTCGGTGGTTACCGTCAACGGCGGCTATCTCGGCGGCACCGGCACGGTCGGCGGCATCGTCGTCAACAATGGCGGCACGGTCGCAACAGGCAATTCGATCGGGACTCTCAATGTCAGCGGCAATGTCACCTTCAATGCCGGCTCGACCTTCCAGGTCGAGATCAATGCCGGCGGCCAGTCCGACAAGATCGCCGCAACCGGCACCGCAACCCTCAATGGCGGCACGGTGCAGATCGTGCCGCTCGGCGCGGGCTTTCTCGCCAACACCCAATACACGATCCTCACCGCGACCGGCGGCGTCAACGGCACTTTCGCGACGCTCACGACCTCGGGCAGCCCGCTGGTTTCGGGGCAGCTCAGCTACGACGCCAACAATGTCTACTTCCTTCTGCAACAGATCGGCGGCTTCGGCACGCTGTCGGGCCTGACACCGAACCAGGCCGCGGTAGCCGGCGCGCTGGATCAGGCGCAGTCCGGCGGCGCGTCGGGACCACTCGGGACCGCGATCAACACGCTCGCCGTGCTCAATGCATCGGGCATCAAGGCAGGTCTCGACGATCTCGCCGGGCAAATTCACGCCGATGGCCGCCGCTTTAGCACCGACCAGGCCGATGCATTCCAGGGATTCATGTGGAACGCCGGTACGCAATCGCACGGCGAGACCCTGCGCATGTCGGTGTCCTCCTACGCCGCGGAGCCGGCCGACCCGATCGGCAAGGCGCTCGGCGCGCGCCGCGCCGCGCCCGCGCAGAGCGTATGGTTTGGCGGCTACGGCAATTGGGACAAGGTGGCGGCGACCGACATCGCCTTCGGAACAAATGCAAGTGTCGCCGGCGCCGCGCTCGGCGTCGATCTGTGGCGCACGACGGGCTTCACCGCAGGTCTTGCGGTCGGCGCCTCGACCGGCAAGCTGCGGACGGCGGGCCGCGCCGACAGCATCGAGGCCAATGCCGGTCATGGCGGCTTCTACGCGCGTGGCGAGAGCGGCGGATTCAATCTCGCATCCGCGATCAGCTATTCCTTCGCGGCGCTCGAATCCTCGCGCACGATCTCGTTCCTGGGAGAAACCGCGACCGGCTCCTCGCATACCCACACCTTTGCCGCATCGCTCGGAATCGCGCGGCCGTTCGACGTCGGACGGGGTGTGACAGCCGAGCCGTTCGCCAAGGCCGACTGGTATGCGACGCGCCAAAACGGCTTTTCCGAGACCGGCGCACCCGGCGTGAATCAGCTGGTGCGGGCCGGCGGCTTCGACACCGCCTATGGCACGGCCGGTCTGCGGGCGCTTTACGACACCATGATGCCGAACGGTCGCGCGGCGCAGTTCGGCGCGACACTTGCCATACGCCACGAGTTTTCCGGCAATGCGCCATCCATGACCGCGGCCTTCGACGGCGCGCCGGGCATTCCGATCGCGATCACGGGCGTCGGACGGGCCCGCACGGCGGCACTCACCGGTGCCGAGATCCGGTGGGATCTCACTGCCGCGACGTCGTTCAAGGCCTCCTATGAGGGCGCGTTCGCACCGGGTCTCGACCGGCACACCCTGCGGGGCACGGTCCGCAGCGAATTCTGAGCCGGGCCCCTACTCCACCCGGCCGATCTTCTTCACCGCCGTGATCAGGCGCGCGCTATCGTCGGCGACGAAACGCGAGAACTCCGGCGCGTCCTGATAGGCGACGAGACTGCCTGAGGTGTCGAAGGCCTTGAGGACGTCCGGACTCGTCATCACCTGCGCCATGGCCTCGCGCAGCCGGGTCGCGATCGGCGCGGGAAGAGAGCTCGGTGCAAAGAGCCCGGCCCAGATGTACATCTCGACATCCTTGTAGCCGAGCTCCTGGAAGGTCGGCACGTCGGGGAAGCTCGCGATGCGTCGCGCGCCGCAATTGCCGAGCACGCGCAGCTTGCCGTCATCGACCTGCGGCTTCAGCGTGCCGGGCGCGGCGGCGATCGCCTGCACGGTGCCGCTGAGCAACGCGGTGAGCGCGGGACCCGCGCCGCGGAACGGCACATGCAGCAACTTGATGCCGGCGCTGTTGGCAAACATCTCCATCGCCACATGCAGCGTGCCGTAAGGTCCGGACGAGCCATAGGTGATCTGGCCCGGCCGCTTCTTCGCGTCCTCGATGAAATCCTGCGCAGTCTTCCATGGCGCCGAGACCGGCACCGCGAGCAGCGTGGGATCGGCGAGCACGCGCGCGATCGGCATGAACTGCGAGACCTCATAGGCGACGGGACGGTCGAACAGCCGGTCGGCCTCCGGCAGCACCGCGAGCGACGAAAGGGTCATCAGCAGCGTGTAACCATCAGGCTCGGCGCGCGCCGCCGCGGCATTGCCGACCGATCCGCCGCCGCCTCCGGCGCGGTTGTCGACGATCACGGGCTTGCCGAGGATCCGCTCCAGCGCCATGGCCACGGGGCGCGCGGCGAGATCGGCCTGGCCGCCGGCCGGAAACGGCACGATCATGGTGATGTTGCGGGCCGGATAGCTCTGTGCGAACGCCCGATCCGGTGACGCAGCCCGCAACAACGGCAATGCCGCGGCCGCGCGCAAGAGATCGCGTCGATCCATGATGGTCCCTCCCCTCGATCTTCTTTGTTTCGCAGCTAGCCTAGCGTGGCGATCGGCAAGAACAAGACGTTTACGAAGTCTTAACCATGCCCGGTCCGGCCCGGAACACATCCCTTCGCCCGCTGTTGCCCTCCCAGGGAGTGAGTGATGCGCAATCTTCGGACCATTGACGTCGCGTTGGACGAGATGCTGGTGAATCTCGCGGCGGTCGTGCTGCGGCTGTCAAAGCCCGAGGTGACGCGAACCCCGGAAGCGCGGCGCGCCTTGGCGCAATCGGTCCACCAATACGCGGTCTGCGCGGCACACTCGACGGATCCGCGCGTGCACGAATTGAAATCGGAGCTGGAAGAGACGCTGAGGCCGAACTTGCGAATTGTCGCAAGCAACGGCGTGAAGGTGTCGTAGCCGAACACCGTCATTGCGAGCGCAGCGAAGCAATCCAGAATCCCTCCGCGGAGACACTCTGGATTGCTTCGCTGCGCTCGCAATGACGAGATTGTTGAGGCCGCTCGCTCTACGACCCCTTCACCTTTCCGCGCGTCCGCCGCTTGCAGGTGCCCGGCAGCTTTGCCGCGAGAAAATCGCCGAGCGCTTCGACGCGCGCGGGGCGTGGGCCGCCGGGCGGCGTCACCAGGTGCACGGCGCCTTCGGCCTGCTTCCAGTCCTTCAGGATCACCTCGACCTCGCCGGAGGAGATGGCCTCGCCGACGATGAATTCGGGAAGCTCGGCGATGCCGAGGCCGGCGATCAGCGCCGGCATCACCGCTTCACCGTTGTTGACGCGAAGCTGGCCGCCCGGGCGCACGCTCGCCTGCTCGCCGGCGGAATTGGTGTAGTGCCAGACGTTGGGCGTCGAGAGATAGGCGTAGCTGAAGCATTTGTGCTCGGCCAGATGCATCGGATGCGTCGGGCGGCCGTGGCGCTTGAGGTAGGACGGCGCCGCCACCGTGAACCGCGGCATGGTGAAGAGCCGGCGCGCGATCAGCGAGGAATCCGGCAGCCGCGCGATCCGCACCGCCATGTCGAAGCCCTCGCCGATCAGGTCGATGGTCGCATCGCTTAAGTGCAGATCGACCGAGACTTCCGGATAGGTCTCGAAGAACTCCGGCAGCAGCGGCGCCACCGCCTTGATCCCGAACGTCATGGGCACGGCGAGCCGCACCAGGCCGCGCGGCGCCACCGATTGCGCCAGCGCCTCGTTCTCCGCCGCCTCACCATCGACGAGCAGGCGCGTCGCCCGTTCGGCGAGCTTGTGCCCGGCATCGGTCAACGCGAGCCGGCGCGAGGTGCGGTTGAACAGCCGCGCGCCGAGCCGCTCCTCCAGCCGGGTGACGGCCTTCGACACCGTCGCCTTGGACATCGCGAGCTCGCTCGCGGCCCCCGCAAACGACCGTAATTCCACGACTTTTGCGAAAATCGCGAGCGCCTCGAAATCGGGGAGTTTTGCCATGGGCCGATCCAATCGGGCTATTTAGGAAACAATGTGTTTCAACAGTTTCTATTTTTATACCACAGGCGGAGGCTTATCCAAGGGTCATCAGAAATTCAGGAATGGAGAAATCCAATGACCAAGAAGCTCTCAGGCAAGGTTGCCCTCGTCACCGGCGGCTCGCGCGGCATCGGCGCGGCCTCCGCCCGCGCACTCGCCGATGAAGGCGCGGATGTCGCCATCAGCTATGTCGCCTCGCCCGACAAGGCCGAAGCGGTCGTCACTGAGCTGAAGGCCAGGGGCGTCAAGGCCCGTGCCTTCAAGGCCGACCAGGCCTCGGCCAAGGACGTCACGAAGCTCGTCAACGACGTCGCCAAGGAATTCGGCCATCTCGACATCCTCGTCAACAATGCCGGCGTCGCCGCCGGTGGTGCGACCGACGATGCCAATGCCGACACTGGCGCGCTGGAACGGCAGGATCAGGTCAACGTGCACGGCGTGATCGCGGCAATCCGCGCCGCCTCGCAGTTGATGGGCGAAGGCGGTCGCATCGTCACGGTCGGCTCGATGCTGGCCGACCGCGCCTCATTCCCCGGCCTTGCCGACTACGTCGCCACCAAGGCGGCCGTGGTCGGCTACACCAAGGGCGCGGCGCGCGACCTCGGCCCGCGCGGCATCACCGTCAACGTCGTGCAGCCCGGCTCGATCAACACCGACATGAACCCGGACGACGACCGCGACTTCGCGGAAGCCCAGCGCAAGCAGCACGCGCTCCAGCGCTTCGGCCGCCCCGAGGAAGTCGCCGCCGGCGTGGTCTTCCTCGCAAGCCCGGAGGCCTCCTTCGTCACCGGCACCGTGCTCAATGTCGACGGCGGGTTCGGCGCCTGATCAAGGCGCCACCCGCTCAACCCAAGGAATTACGCAGATGATCGAACTCAGACCTTTCGCAAAGCTCGGCGGCGCCGATCACGGCTGGCTCAAGGCCAAGCATCACTTCTCCTTCGCAAGCCATTACGACCCGGACAACATGGGTCACGGTGCCTTGCGGGTGTGGAATGACGACGAGATCGCGCCGAACACCGGCTTTCCCGCCCATCCCCACGCCAACATGGAAATCATCACCTATGTGCGCGAAGGCGCGATCACCCATCAGGACAGCCTCGGCAACGAGGGACGCACCGAGGCGGGCGACGTGCAGGTGATGAGCGCCGGCAGCGGCATCCGCCATTCCGAGTACAATCTCGAGCCGAGCAAGACTCGGATCTTCCAGATCTGGATCGAGCCCGTGACGCGCGGCGGACAGCCGACCTGGGGCTCGAAGCCGTTCCCGAAGGCAGACCGCTCCGGCAAGCTCGTCACCATCGCGAGCGGTTTCGAGGACGACACGGACGCACTGCCGATCCGCGCCGATGCCCGGGTGCTCGCCACCACGCTGAAGGCCGGCGAGAGCGCGGAGTACGAGCCGCAGAAGTCGCGGCATCTTTATCTGGTGCCCGCGGCGGGCTCAGTCGAGATCAACGGCGTGCGCGTCAACGCCCGTGACGGCGCCGCGATCCGCGACGAGAGCACGCTGAAGATCACGGCGCTCGAAGACTCCGAGCTCGTGCTCGTCGACGCAGCCTAAAGCCCACCCCCACACCAACTCGTCATGCCCGGCCTTGAGCCGGGCATCCATCACCTTCGCATAAAGCTTTTCGAAGAGCGATGGGTTGCCGGGTCAAGCCCGGCAACGACAGCGAATAGAACAACTCATCACCCACCGGAGACCACCATGACCAAAGTTCTCGTCCTGTATTATTCCGCCTACGGCCACATCGAAGCGATGGCCAATGCCGTTGCCGAAGGCGTGCGCGAAGCCGGCGTCACCGTCGACATCAAGCGCGTGCCCGAGCTGGTTCCGGCCGAAGTCGCGAAAGCCTCCTATTACAAGGTCGACCAGGCCGCGCCGATCGCCAAGATCGAGGACCTCGCCAATTACGACGCGATCATCGTCGGCACCGGCACCCGCTTCGGCCGGATGGCATCGCAGATGGCCAACTTCCTCGACCAGGCCGGCGGGCTCTGGGCCAAGGGCGCGCTGCACGGCAAGGTCGGCGGCGCCTTCACGTCCAGCGCGACCCAGCATGGCGGCCAGGAGACGACGCTGTTCTCGATCATCACCAACCTCCTGCATTTCGGCATGGTCGTGGTCGGCATGAACTACGGCTTCGCCGGCCAGATGAAGCTCGACGAGGTCACCGGCGGCGCGCCCTACGGCGCCACCACGATCACCGGCGGTGACGGCAGCCGCCAGCCCAGCGCCAACGAGCTCGCCGGCGCGCGCTATCAGGGGCGCCAGATCGCGGAGACCGCCAAGAAGCTGCACGGCTAGCTGCACGGCTCAGCCTCGCAGTTAAGCTTTACGATCGACTGCATGGCTGATGCGACGAGGGCGGCATTCTCATTCGGGAATGCCGCCCCATCTCTGTGGGCAGGATATTTGACCAAAAGCGATACGAATGGCTTTCGAACTCTTGTTGATAGCGCAGATGATCCGCAGGCCCGCGCAGGCACTGGCGCGGCGCTGGTATTGCCGCAGCCTGTTCCGCGCCTCGCGCGGCCGGTTTCAGTGTGCCGGGTGCACGCGGTCGTAAGGCGCGTGTGACCCGCTAGGCCTGCGTGATGTCGGCGTGGGACGGAGTTGGATTTGTAAGGACAGGCGCAGGCGCCGTCGACAGCCACCAGCCCTCACCGGCGAACCAGCATGTCTGGTCGGGGGCGCCTTCCCTCCGCAACGACTGCACGCTCTCCCATCCTCTCGCGAACGCGTCGGCCAATCGCCGGCCGGCGTCCGCATCCTGCAATCCCGCGCAGCCGATGAACTGGGCACGGCTGAGGAATTTCGCCGGCCAGATCACGCCGTCGTCCGGGCGCGTGATCATCAGCATGCCGCCGAGCATGCCTTCGGGCGCGAGCGGAAACACCAGCCGCCCGCCGGGCCGCAGCGCATCGAGCCATTCGGCGGCCGGCTGCGCCGCGCCCGCGCAGACATAGATCACGTCGGCTTTGGGCAGATCGGACGCGATGCCCGAACGGTCGCGCACATCCGCATGGGTGATATCCTTCAGATTCGCGCGCGCAAGCCCCGCCAGATGTTCGTCGATCTCATAGGCATGGACGCGGCCGCCGGGGCCGACGAGATGCGCCAGGATTGCGGTGTAGTAGCCGCTGCCCGCGCCGATCTGGATCACGGTCTCGCCTTCCTTCACGGCGCAGCCGCTGAGCCAATAAGCGTGCGCACCGGGCATCCCGATATTGAGGCCACGCGTGCTGTCGAGCGCCAGCAGCGTATTCTGATAGAGGAACGCGGGATCATCATCGGGCGTCACGACATAGGGGTGGCCGCCGAGAGCGATCGACCACGGCCCGGGCCCGGCGAAAGGCTCGCGCCTCACGGTCCGAAAGGCCTCCTCGATACGGGGATCCGCGGTCCTCGCCGCGGCGCAGATCAACTGCGCATAGAATGCGCGATATTTTGCCGAACGATCTTCCATGTCGCCTCCGGGAAACAGAGGCGACGATAACACAACGCGCGCGATAATCGGAAGCTCTGCGCAATCGAGGGCTTTGTGACGGCGTGGTGACCTGTCGATCGCGCAGACAGCGCCTCAACCGCGTTCGGCTTTCTTCCTGATAAGGTCCTTGCCGATCGGCCGCGCCGGCTCGCTCCGCAGCACCAGCGAGGTCGTGACGGCACCGAAGCCGGCAATACGATCCACGATCGTCTCGAGATCTTCCGGCGCCGGAACCAGCACCTTCAGCACGAAGCAGTCATCGCCGGTCACGCGATGGACTTCGACGATGTGGGGAATCTCGCTGAACCGTTTGAGGCAGGTCTTGATGTGTTCATGCGAGGTGCGCAGGCGCACCAGCGCCATCAGGCCGAGCCCGAGGGCGCGCGGGTTGATGCGGGCGCCGTAGCCTTCGATGATCCCGGCTTCCTCGAGCCGCTTGACGCGTTCGGAGACGGCCGGCTGGGACAGCCCCACGGAACGGCCAAGCTCGGACAACGGCACGCGCGCATTGGCTTGCAGCGCCTCCAGGATCTTCAAGTCCTTGGCATCGATGCTCCCGAAGCGATCCAACAAAATTCTCCATTCCGCCTTGAGATCATCGGCAGACGGTCGATTCCGCCGATGACTTGCCATGTGATGCAGGACCGGGATCGGCCACACTGCAACGTCACCTCAGATATCACGGGACGATCATGCACGACATCATCACATTGCCGGGCCTCGGCGGCTCCGGAGACACCCATTGGCAGACACTCTGGGAGCGCACCGACACGCGCTTCACCCGATTTCAACCGGCGAGCTGGGACCAGCCCGACCTCCATGACTGGGAGCAATCCCTGGAGCGAGCGGTCGGGCACTGCGCGAAGCCGCCTGTGGTGGTTGCACACAGCCTTGCCTGCCTGCTGGTGGTGCACTGGGCCGCTCGCTTCCCATCCGCGATTGCGGGTGCGTTACTGGTCGCGGTCCCCGATCCGGACGGCGCCAATTTCCCCTCGGAAGCCGCCTCGTTCAAGCCGGTCCCGGACCGTACGCTGCGCTTTCCCTCGCTCATCATCGCCAGCACGAATGATCCCTATGGCGAGCTCGAGGTGACGCAGCGACGAGTGCGCGCCTGGCAGTCCGGCTTGATCGTGCCGGGCGCCCTCGGCCACATCAATGCGTCGAGCGGGCTCGGCGACTGGCCGCAGGGGCGCGCATTGCTGGATGCCTTCTGCGCAGGCCTTTCGAGATGATGAGCGAACAGGGGGCGCCTGTCAGCGCGTGCCCTTGCCGATCGCCCGCGCCGCGACGGCGGCGAGCCTGGGGTGGCGGCGCAGGCCCTGCGCAGCATGGTCGCGCCATGCGTAAGGAGCGCCGCGCCAGGACAGCGCGACGCTGACGTCGGTCAACGGCACCGGCTCGGCGCCGAAGCGGCGTTTGTAGTCCTGGTTGCCGATGCTGAGATCGAAACGGCGCACGCCCTGTGCATGCAGCGCCGCCATGGTGCGTTCGGTGACGAGCAGCCCCGGCGAGCAGCTCGACCATGGATCGCCGGCGTGGCTGATGCGCAGCAGGAAATAGGTCACGCCATGCCTGACGCCGAGCGTGGTGGCAACGACGCCCTCGTCGCACACCAGCGCCGAGACGACGGCATAGCCATCCGCAACGCCCTGGCGCGCGACCTCGCGATAGAATCGGGCATGCGTGTCGTCGTTGAGGACGAACCGCGAGCCGAGCTTGCGCATGCGCGCCTGCTGCTGGGCATCCATCACGTCCAGCAGCTCATGCGCGCGCGTGACATCCGCGGCGATCTCGAAGCGCGCGCCGGCATAGCGACTGAACACGCGCCAGCAGCGTGGCATCTGCATGCGCTTGATCGAGGCCTGATAGTCGTCATAGCTGTCGCCCGTCAGCACGAGATTTCCGTTCAGCGAGCTGGATCCGATATGACCGAGCGACACCAGCGGGTTCGGCTTGCCGCCGACATGCGCGGGCATCTTCCTCAGGCGCAGCAGGTCGAAGCGGTCGGGCAAGGCGCAGAGCGCGTCGACCAGCGCCTTGCCGATCATATCCATCGCCGCTCCATCCAGCGCGGCATCGAGCGCCAGGATCGGCGCGTTGTTGTCGGAGACGCCGAGGTCGGCGAACTCGACGACGCGGATGCCGCGCCTGATATGGCTGGTCAGCGGCACCACCGCGATGTCCTTGCCGGTCGCGGCATCGGAGATCACGGCGATGAGCGGGGCAAGATCGTGAAACGCCTCGTACCAGGCGCTGAGCCAGTAACCATGCTGGAAGGCGGTGCGATGGCCGGCATTCAGGCGCAATGCGGCCTGCCGCCAGTCACGCACGAAATCGACCGCGATTCCCGACGTGCTGGACACCCGATCATCTGGTTGCTCGACGCTGAGAAACGTCATCCGCGGGTCATGCAGTTACTGAATGTTTCCAGATAGATTATGTTTGCCGCAGACCACAAGTGACGTCGCTGCATATCGTTAAGCCTATGCCACTACGACGGTCCCGACTGCGACAAGCTGTCAGTGCACGGTTCCGTTTGCTCGACGCACTGGAATCTGGCCAGGAAGTGCAGACCGGCCACGGCAAGCGCGAACATGAACCAGATCGGATTCTGCCGTTCGAGCAGGAAGGTCTCGGTGGTCCCGTAATACAGGCCGAACAGCCACACGGTCAGGAACAGCTTGACCAGCGCAGCGCTGCGGTTGTGAGCCTGGGCCGACTGGAAATTGCGGAGCGGCGCAAGCACGAAGACGAGGATGACGAGCAGCAAGCCCGGCAGGCCGATGGTGACCGCGAGGTCGAGATAGCTGTTGTGGCTGTGCGCAGCGGACGTCGCCCATTCGGCGCCCTGGGCGGTCTGCCGCGCCGTCACGTCGTCCCAGAAAGCCGCATAGCCGTGGCCGATGATCGGCTTTTCGGCGACGGCTGCGAGCGCAAACTCCCAGATGTCGGAACGGCCGGTGAAAGTGGGATCGAGGGGAAGCAATCGAGTCATAGCGCCGAGCGACGGGCTCACGACACTGCCGACCGTCAGCAGGTTCATCACGATCAGCGGCACGAAGCAAATGAGCCGCTTCAGCCACAGGCTCGGTGTGAGACAGACCAGCGAGGCAAGGGCGTAGATCGCAAGGCACAGCACCGACGACGTCTTGCCGCCGGTGAAGATCAGGAAGATGCCGGCCAGCGCGGCGATCGTCGGTCCCATCACGAACGGCCCGGCGCCGCAGAGGTAGATGCCGACATAGACCAGGATGGTCATCACCGGCGATGCGACGTTCTTGTGGCCGAAACTGCCGCGCCAGTCGCCGGCGAGCTGCGGCTCGGTGAGGTCGAGCGCGGTGTGCATGGAATATTGCGGCGCGAGGAAGACGCCGAGATAGCACAGCACCAGCAGCACGAGCGCGGCAGCACCGAGGCACAGGTTGAAGCTGCGCTGCGTCGGCGGCAGCAATGGCAACAGGACGGCGAGCGACGTCATGCTGGCAGCGAGCACGAAGCGCTGCATCGAAACGCCGCGGCTCTCGGAGAAGACGATGTTGATCAACAGCCAGCCGACGAGGCAGAGATGCAGCGGGGTCACCAGGCTCTTCAGCGCAGGCGCATCCGTGACGGCGACGAGCGGCACTGCGACCACAGCCAGCAGACCCCAGGAAACATAGGTGAGCGCCATTCGTCCGCCGACGACGGCGGTAACGTCGGGATTGCGCAAATCGGGAAACGGATCGAGCGTCACCAGCACGAGGAGCAGGGCCGCAACCGCAACGAGGCAGCGCGCCGCCAGCACGGCATTCAGGCCCGCAAGCCCATCGCGCAGGACGTGGCCGAACGATCGGGCCTCGACGTCGGTCATGTCAGCGGCGCTGCGATCCATGGCTCAAGGCCGGCCTGGTGAACCCGGGGAAGCAAGCGCCAAGTCTTAGCCCATCCCCGTTAACCATCCGTCAACCAGCAGGCCGGATGCGTCGGACACCTTCTGCTGCCGCGCCACGCTTCGCGCGATCTCGTAATATTGCAGCGCCCGCTGTTCCAGCGTGAGATTGTCGAGCACGAAGCCGCGCGGATCGAACGTGTCAGCGGCGCAGCCGGTCCAGAAATCGTCCCAGCCCGCCTCGAACCCGGCGGTGTCGACGAACCTGGTGCCGCAACGGTGATCCCAGTACGGCACCGATGACACCGGCTCGAACTTCACCCGATGCGGATAATAGTCGGGGTCCCGCCACGGCCCGCCAGGATCCCAGGCGAACACCGGCACGCCGCAGGACAACGCCTGCTGATAGGCGATACCCTGGCTTTCGTTCTGGCACAGGAAGATCATCGCGCGCGAACGCGCCAGCGCGGCCTGATAGTCCTCTTCCTTGTAGCTGCCGTAGCGCAGCTCCGTGAACGAGCGTCCCTCCTCGAGCAGCCGGGCGCGGACAGGCTCGATCAACTCCGGCGCATAGCGCTCGCGGTCCCAGTGGACCTTGTCGTAGATCAGCACATCGATGGTCTTCTGCGAAGCGGGCGACGGCGCCCAGAGATCCGTATCGATGCCGACGGGCCAGGCCTCCGTGTCGGGCCAATAAGGCCGGTACATGTCGACGTACCATTGGCCGGGCACCACGACCTTCTTCACCGGCAGTCGCTTGAACAGGTCGGGATCGTCGAGCGGATGATTGTGGGCGGCGACGCCGAGCAGGATCGGATTCTTCCACACGAACTTGTCGAGCAGGAAGGTGCGACCGATGATGCAGGCGACTTCCTCGGGATGCTGC
This sequence comes from Bradyrhizobium sp. CCBAU 11361, assembly GCF_028128935.1. Classification (NCBI taxonomy): domain Bacteria; kingdom Pseudomonadati; phylum Pseudomonadota; class Alphaproteobacteria; order Hyphomicrobiales; family Nitrobacteraceae; genus Bradyrhizobium; species Bradyrhizobium sp. CCBAU 11361. Next base: position 80,157 of record NZ_LBJZ01000173.1, on the reverse strand, counting down.
GCGATGTAGCGGTAGTCGTTGACGCGGTAGCGGATGCCGAGCCGATTGAGCCCTGCGCAGAGATTGCGGAACACGCGAAGCTGCCCGCTCATGCGCGGCTCGCCGAGCAGCATGCGGCGCGCCATGCGCCGCAGATGCCGGTCGCCGGGAAACCAGCGATCGTCCTTGTCCTCGTAGAAGAGGTTGAGGATCATGTCGTCGGGATCGTAGTCGAAAGTCGTTGCGGGCACTGGAATCCATCCGCGGCAGCCGGGTACGCATTCTCGCATGGGGCCGGCTGTCGCACTCCTCCAAATTTGCCACAGGCTTAATGCTGTTGGCTTAACGTTATTCTGTGAAACCGGCGTCGCGCAGGCCTTCCGGGAAACGATTTCGCCGTAATGCGAGTATCATCCGCGGCGGCCAAGGTTGCGATCGATCGCGTCAACAGATGCGCCCTGGTTAACAGACCCTTAAAGATGAGCCGCAGCTTGATCACCGCCGAAGACGTTCTCGATCTACCGGTCAGCTCACGCGTGGCGACGCCAGCGCGCCTTCCGCTGCCGGTGGGCTCGACCACATCGGTGTCCGTCGTCATTCCCGCCAAGAACGTTGCGGCCTATGTCGGCGAAACCCTCGCCAGCGCACTGGCGCAAGGCGAGGTGACCGAGGTGATCGTCGTGGACGACGGTTCGACCGACAACACCATTTCGATCGTCCGCGCCATTCGCGACCCGCGGCTGCGCCTGATGACCAACGATTCAGCCGGGGTATCGGCCGCACGCAATCTCGGCGCGCGACATGCCAGCGGCGAGTGGCTGCTCTTCCTCGATGCCGACGACCGCATGCGCACCGGCGCGGTGGCGGCACTGCTGGCGGCAGCGCGCGGAGCTCCGCGCGCCGTTCTCGTCTACGGCGACTACAACACGATCGACAGCGAGGGACGGCAGATCGGCCGGCGCGACCTGTTGAAAGGACGCCGCAAGCCCTCCGGCGACGTGCTGACGCGGCTCGCGGCCGGCAATTTCATCGTCAATGGCGGTATCGCGCTCGCACGCGCGGAGGCCTTCCGCGCCATTGGTGGCTTCGACACCTCCCTCAGATATTGCGAGGACTGGCACTGCTGGTGCCGCCTTGCCGCGATCGGCGAGTTCGAGTTCGCACCGAATCTTCTGCTCGACTACCGCCTGCACACGGCCAACACCATGAACGCGGCGATACGGACACCGCAGGATTTCTTCCCGGCGATCGCGCGGGTCTTCGACGACGGACTGATCCTGGCGAGATTGCCCGCGGGCAAGGCAGCCGGGCTGCGGCAGGCGGCCGAGATTCATCTCGTCACCTATTCGGCCATGCAGGCGGTCCGCTTCGGCAGATATCGCGAGGCCTTCACTTATCTCGGGATGGTCGGCCGCCGCTCGCTCAAATCGCTGCCGCGCTCCGCGCTCAGGGTCGCCCTCGCCTGCTTTGGCATCTAGTCCGCCACCACGCCGTCAGGACACGATCTTCGAGGCCTCATAGGGCTTCGGCTCGATGCCGAGCGCCGCGAGCAAGGAGCCGAGTGCGACCATCACGGGGTGCATCGCGACGACGGCCTTCGACGTCGCCAGCAGACGTGCCGCGCGTATTAGAGACAGCGGCAGCCGGCCGAGCATCTGCGCAAACACCCGCACCCGCGCCGCCACGCCCTGCGCGGCCTTGTACTGCACACGGTAGTTGATCGCGCCGATGCGCAGACCGCGCCTTGCGATCCAGCCGAGACTGGTGCGGCTTTGCGGCACGGTCTCGGTGATGACCGCCTCCGTCGTCCAGTGGAATGTCATTCCGGCATCGCGGCAACGCACGAAGAAGTCGCAATCGCCGCCGCCGAGGAAATTGAAGCGCAGATCGAAGGCCGGACTGCCGAGCCGGTCGAACGCCGCACGCGTGATCAGACAATTGCCGCAGCCATAGATCAGCGGCACCGCGCCGCTGTAGTCGTAGGCAGGGCGGAAGGCGGGATGACGCGAAAGCCAAGGCTGGCTGTCGTCGTCGAAGTCAGGCAGCACGGGCCCGCCGACCACGTCGGCGCCGGTCGCCTCCGCGGTGCGAACCATCAGCTCGAGCCAGTCGGGCGAGGCGATCTCGTCGTCGTCGATCATCAGGAAGCGGGTCGCAGCGGGAAACAGCGCCTGCGCCGTCTCGAACGCAGCGTTGATCGCCTGACAGTTACCCTGCCGCTGCTCGACAAGGCAGATGCCCTGGAGCCGGCCGGCGGCGAGATACTCCGCGGCAACCGGCGCGCTCTCGCGCCGCGCGGCGTCGTTCTCCACCATGACGACAGCGAAGGAGCGCGGGGTACGCTGGCTCGCGAGCGATTCCAACGTCAACCGCAAATGCTGCGGGCGGCGGAAGCAGGGAATGCAGACGACAATGCCGACCGACAGGTCGATGACGCGAGAGCTCGCCGCGATCTCCCGGTTGGGATCGCGCACGGCATCCGAGAGCCGGCTGGCGGACAGGTCTGTCGGGATCAGCGTCATGGAGTTCTAGATGCCCGAGATATGTTGAAAAAGCCCTGCGTCAATCGCATGAGCCGGTGCCGCCCCGTGAGGACACAGTGCCACGGGACAGATGCGTGCCAAAGTGAACAGCCGGATCGAGGCGCGAAACGGCACCTTTCCACGGATCTCTCGACAATGCAGACCTGCCGCCATGCGCTTAACCGCTTTCGCGTGTTTTCCCTGCCAATCCATGCGCGCGTGGTACTGCAAGTCGCAGTCCATCCGCTGCGGACGGCGCGGTAGGGACGATACTGTAGTTAACGGCCATGCGCATTAACCCGACCGTAAGCACCGCGACCTGTGAAGCGTCGCGGCACCGGATTTGCTCTTCGGGCATGCGAGACTTTTCCTGTAAATTTGAGTCGAACAAGCGCGGTCAGAAAATATGAACAAGCCAGCCACGATCGATTTCGCGACAGCCACGGCGATCCAGATCCCCGCGGCGACCGCGCAAGCCCAGGCGCTGCACGATCTGGTTCCCGGCGAAGCCCGCGACAGCCTGCTCGCCGTCCACGACGTACTGCGCCGCGAACTGCCGCAGGGCCGGCTCGCCATCTATGAAGCCGGCGGTGGCTCGTGCAGCGTTCTGCCGCCGGAATTGCCGAGCCGCAGCCGGGTCACCGTCGTCGACATCGACGAGGACCAGGTCCGCAACAACACCTACGCGGACGAAGCCATCCTCGGCGACGTGCAGACCTACGCCTTCGGCCGCGAAACCTTCGATCTCGTGATCTGCTACAACGTGATCGAGCATCTGCCCAACGTCGACGCTGCGCTCCTGAATTTTCGCGACGCACTCAAGCGCGGCGGGATGATCCTGATCGGCGCGCCCAATCCGCGCTCGCTGTCCGGCGTCGTCACCAAATATTCGCCGCACTGGTTCCACGTCTGGTTCTATCGGCACATCCGCGGCATCAAGGATGCCGGCCTGCCCGGCGAGCCGCCGTTCCCGACCTTCTTCCATCCGCTGGTGACGTTGCCGCGGCTCGAAGCGTTCGCCGCCGCCAACGGCCTCGAGATGATCTACCGCCGTGAGGTCGAGAGTCCGCGCTATCCCGAGATGCGCCGGCGCAAGCCGCTGTTCGCAGCCCTGGTCGATGCCGGTGCCGCAATGCTGAACGCCGTGCTGCCGCGCGGCACCGACGTTCGCCGCGGCGATTATCACGTCATCCTGCGGAAAAGCTGACGATCATGGCGCGCGCGCTGCCCATCGCAGGACAGGCGGAGCCTCGCGGGCATGCTGTGCGCGGTAACGAACCGTTAATCACTTGGGGACCCCGGCATCGCGCGTGTCACGGTGACGCGCCGGGAAGCGGCGTGCGCTTAAACGCTTTGTTTGCCATTTCGGTGAATAGTCCCTCAATGCGTATGGTTAATTTTCCCTGTTGCGTTGACTGGGCACCTATATCCCGGGTGCGTGGCAAGAAGCGAAGAGTAACCCCTCAGCCCGCGGCAGTTGGAATGGAAGCTGGGGATCATGCTTGACTACAACCAGCCGATAGATCGAGCCAGACCGGAGGCCCCGCAGCAGAAATCCGAGGCCGGCTTCAGCGTGCTGGAGCTGGTCAGCCTGCTTTGGCGGCGAAAGATCGCGATTGCGGCCGCAGCCCTGCTCGGCGCGACGCTTGCGGTCACCGTCGGCAAGAGCGTGACACCCCGCTACACCGCCACCGCCCAGCTCTATGTCGACCCGCGCGAACTTCAGCTGGTCGATCGCGAGCTCACGCCGCGTGCCCAGGACGTCTCCGGCATGGCCATGGTGGTGGAGAGCCAGGCGCGCCTGATTACCTCCAACAGCGTGCTGCTCCAGGTGATCCAGCAGGCTGGTCTCGACAAGGACCCCGAATTCGGCGGCGGCGGTGATGTCAGGAGCCTGATGTCGTCGCTGCTCGGCCTGATCGGCCTTCAGCCCCGCGCGCCCTCCGCCGCGGAGACGAAGGAAGTGCAGCTCGCGGCGCTCGACGCGCTGAACCGGCACATCACGGTCCGCAAGACCGAGAAGAGCTTCATCGTCGACATCGAGGTCTGGTCGACCGATCCGGCGAAAGCGGCGATGCTCGCCAACACGCTGACCAGCGCCTACCTCGCCGAATCCCGCAACTCGCAGGCTTCGGCCGCGCGACGCGCCACCAACGATCTCTCCGGCCGCCTCAAGGAGCTGCGCGAGCGGTTGCGCAGTGCCGAGACCGCGCTTGCGACCTACAAGGCCCAGAACAATTTCGTCGGCACCCAGGACGCGCTGATCAGCGACCAGCAGCTCTCCGCCAGCAACCAGCGGCTTTCCGCGGCCCGCGCGGCGACAATGGACGCACAGGCGCGGCTCGACCAGATCGAGGCGAGCCGGCGCACCGCTGCCGATGCCGGCGCGAATTCGGAAGCGCTGCAATCGCCAACCATCGCGAACCTGCGCGCGCAATATGCCGACGCACGCAAGAAGTACGCGGAGCAGGCCGGCGAGCTCGGCCCGCGCCATCCGGCGCTGCGCCAGACCGAGAAGCAGGTCGAGGATCTCAAGCGGACCATCAACGAAGAGATCGACCGCTTCGCGCAGTCCACCAAGAACGATCTGACGCGCGCCCGCGACTATGAGGCGTCGCTGAACCGGGCGCTGGAAGCGCAGAAGCGGCAGAGCGTGCAGCTCAGCCAGGCCGCCGTGCGCCTGCGCGAGCTGGAGCGCGAGGCCGATGCCAGCCGCGACGTCTATCAATCCTTCCTGAAGCGCTCGCGCGAGACCGAGGAGCAGGAGACCCTGAACACCTCGGCGGCCCGCGTCATCGGCGAGGCCACCGTGCCGCAGCGGCGCTCGTTCCCGCCGGCGATGAGCCTGTTCGCCATGATCGGCTTCATCTTCGGCGCGCTCGCGGCTTCAAGCTGGTTCGTCGCCGCCGAGCTCCTGTTCGCCGGCGCGCCCACCCCGGCCCGCCGTGAACGCACGCCGGCGCCGCAAGCTCCCCGAGTCCCAGAGACGACGCGGACTTCGGAGATTGCCCGGCCTCAGCAGGCATCGCGCACCCCGGAGGTCGCGCAGGCCCTGCCGGAACTTGCCGCGCCATCGCTGCAGCCCTCGATGGTCGAAAGGCCCCTGATCGAAAAGCCGTTGATCGCACGCCTGCAGGAGGCAGACGTCATCCACACGCTGGGTGCCATTCTCGCCACCGGTGGCGGCGTTGATCTGACACGGCTGGGCTGGCCGACGCTGCGCCCCGGCTTTCCCCTGACGACGCTGCTCAACGCCTGGCGCGACATGCGCGCCGCGGTCGCCCGACGTGCCGGCGGCAAGGCGATGCCGGTGATCGCGCTCGTTGGTGCAAGCGAGACCACCGGGCGCAGCGTGACCGCGCTGAATTTCGCACTCGCGGCCGCCCGCGACGGTGCCCGCGTGCTGGTGATCGATGCCGACCATCAGGCACGCTCGCTCTCGAACAAGGTCAACCGTCCGGGCAAGAGTGAGCCGAGCGCGCTCGGCTGGCTCTCGATCGGAAGCAAGGCCGCGCGCGAGATCAAGACGGTGAACGGCATCTCGGTGCTGCCGGCCGCTGAAGGCGATGCCGGCAAGGCGACCGAGGCCATCCGCAAGGCGATTTCGCAGGCGCGTGCCGCCGGCGGCTATGACCTCGTGATCCTCGACGGCCCCGCGATGCCGCTCCCGGCCGGCGGCCGCAAGCTGCTCGACGACGCCGACGCACTGGTGGCGGTGCTGCCGACCAGCCTCGACATCAACGACAGCCTGGAAGAGATCTTGAACACGCTCGGCCGCGCCGAGCGCAAGCTCGTCGGCGTCGTGCTCGACGAACTCGCCCCCGCAACCCAGGCGCGTCAGCGAGGCAGACAATATGCTTGAGCGCCGCGTCAATCTGGACGGCCGGGCCGCAACCGCCGACGTGCCGCGGATCACTCTCGGCGGCCTTCGCATGGCCGCGCTCGACCTGGAAGCGACCGCCGACTTCATGATCGAGGCGACCGATCCGCGTCATCGCATCGGCCGTCCGTTGCATCTGACCTCGGCCAATGGCGAGGTGCTGGCGCGCTGCTCGACCGAGCCGGAGACCGAGCGCCTGTTCCGCGCCGCCGACCTGATCAACGCTGACGGCCAGCCGCTGGTGGCGGCCTCGAAGCTGCAATCCTGGTTCCCGCTGCCCGAGCGCGTCGCGACCACGGACCTGTTCCACGTCGTCGCGCGCAAGGCCGAAGCGGTCGGCCGCACCTTCTACATGTTCGGCGCCAGCGAGGACGAGAACGCCGCGGCGGTCGAGAACGTCCGGAAGATGTATCCGAACCTCAAGATCGTCGGGCACAGCCACGGCTATCTGCGCGGCGAGGCCCTGCGCGCGAAGGTCGAGGAGATCAACGCGCTCGCGCCGGACTATCTCTGGGTCGCGCTCGGCGTGCCCAACGAGCAGGCATTCGTGGAGCAATACACGCCGCTGTTGACCAATGTTGGCGTTATCAAGACATCGGGCGGCCTGTTCAACTTTTTGTCGGGCAGCCGGTCCCGCGCGCCGCAGTGGATGCAGAAATTCGGACTCGAATGGGCGTGGCGCACATGGCTCGAGCCACGCCGCCTGTTCTGGCGCTATTTGACCACCAACCCCCGCGCACTCTATCTTCTCTTCAGCCGCAAACGGCCTTCCAATCGCTGAAAGAAGAGTAGAAGACGACATGACCGACCGACCGACCGTCCTCGTCACAGGGGGCGCGGGCTATATTGGCTCGCATGCCTGCCGCGCCCTGGCCGCCGCCGGCTATCAGCCCGTCGTTTATGACAATCTCTCGACAGGTCATCGCAGCTTCGTTGCCGGCCCCCTGGTGACCGGCGACCTTCTCGACGGCGCAGCGCTGGCGCGCGCCTTCGCCGATCACAAGATCACGGCGGTGATGCATTTCGCGGCGGCGAGCCTCGTCGGCGAATCCATGACCGACCCGCAGAAGTACTACATCAACAATTTGCAGGGCACGCTGTCGCTGCTCCAGGCAATGCGCAACGCAGATTGCCATCGCATCGTGTTCTCCTCGACCGGCGCCGTCTACGGCAATGCCGATTCCAAGGAGCTGCCGGAAGACTTCCCCTGCGCGCCGATCAATCCCTATGGCGCGTCGAAATGGATGATCGAGCGAATGCTCGCCGATTATCGCGCGGCCTATGGCTTCGGCGCGTTCTGCCTGCGCTATTTCAACGCCAGCGGCGCCGATCCGGCCGGCGGCATCGGCGAACTGCGCGACAACGAGACCCATCTCATTCCGCGCGCCCTGATGGCGCTCCAGGGCCATGTCGATTTCGCTGTGTTCGGCGACGACTACGACACGCCCGACGGCACCGCGATCCGCGACTACATCCATGTCACCGACCTCGCCGCCGCGCATCTCGCGGCGCTGAAGCTGCTGGAACAGGGACATGCCGGCGGCAGCTTCAATCTCGGCACCGGATCCGGCTTTTCGGTGCGCGAGATCCTCAACGCCATCAGGCAGGAGACCGGGCGCGAGGTGCCGCACACCGTCAAGCCGCGCCGCGCCGGCGATCCCACCTATCTGGTCGCCGATCCCTCCGCCGCGCGCAAGGTCCTGAACTTCGCGCCGCGCCATTCCGACCTGCCGACGGTCATCCGCACCGCCTGGGCCTGGCACCAGAAGGCGCATCCATTCAGGTCGCGTTAGGCAACCGTAACACCCGTACCTTGCCTGCCGTGCCTCCAAACGGCTAGAATGGCTGTTCGCCGCCGCCGTTGGCGCATCGCTGACGGCCGCATTCAGGCATCGCCGACGATGATGTCGGCATGCATGGCCCGGCCAATTTGGCGCGAGCCAACTTTTTCCGAGCGTCAAGGCCACGATCAAATCCGCGCGTCGGCCTGTCGTCGGGCGCGGATTCCGGGAGTATCGACCGCATGCATCAGGCTGCACGCCTGGAGTTCGAGCGCGTGATGGATGAGTTCGTTCGCTGGCATGTCGTGCCCGAGGACGAGCGATCGCCTGCGCCTGCCTGGTGGTGGGGGCCTGCCATGGCGGTGGTCGACGACCAGGAGCCGATGAGCGCCGCCTGGTGCTCCGAGCTCGGCCTGAATGAAGGCGCGAGCTTCGCCGACGGTGCGCGCACGATACTCGCGCTGTTCGTCGAGCAGACCTCGCTGACGGAACCGCAGGATTTTCCGAGCAAGGCCGAAGGCACGGATCACGAGGTCCGCGAATTGCACCCGCAGCCGTCAGACGACAGCGCGTTTCAGCCGTAGCGCCGCGGCTTCGGTGGCAACCGGATCCGGCTCGGGCTGGAGCGGCGGTGCAACCGGCAGGACCATCGGCCGCAGCAGCTCGGCCATCTGCCGCGCCGGCAGCGGCTTCGAGATCAGAAAACCCTGCATCTCGTCGCAGCCATTGGTGCGCAGGAACGCCTCCTGCTCGGCGTTCTCGACGCCCTCGGCGACGACGGTCATGCCGAGCGCCTTGCCCATGCTGATGATCGCCTGCGCGATCGCCTGGTCCTCCGAATCGTGCGGCAGATCACGCACGAAGGAGCGGTCGATCTTGATGGTGTCGATCGGGAAATGCTTCATCAGCGACATCGACGAATAGCCGGTGCCGAAATCGTCGATCGCGAGGCGAATGCCGCGGCTTTGGATAGCGTCAAGCACCTTGAGCGCGCGCCCGACATTGCGCATCATCATGCTCTCGGTGACCTCGAGCTGGAGCAGCACCGGCGACATGCCGGAGGCCGCTAGCGCCTCGTCGACATCCTGCAGCAGATGTTCGTCGGCGAACTGCCGCGGCGACAGATTGACCGCCATCGACACCGGCAACAGGCCACGGCGCTGCCAGGCCATGGCCTGTGCACAGGCCTCTTTCACCACCCAGCGGCCGATCGGCACGATCAGCCCGGTCTCTTCCGCAAGCGGAATGAACTGCGCCGGCGAGATGCTGCCGAGATCCGGGTGCGTCCAGCGCAGCAGCGCTTCCACGCCGGTGATCTGGCCGGTCTCCATATCCACCTTGGGCTGGTAGTTCAGCGAAAACTGCTCGCGCTCCAGCGCCCGGCGCAGCGCGCTCTCGAGCGACAGCCGCTCGATCGACTGCGTCTTCACCTCCTTGGAGAAGAAGCGGTAGCCGTTCTTGCCGTCCTCCTTGGCGAGATACATCGCCATGTCGGCGTTCTTGGTCAGCGTCTGCGCGTCGGAGCCGTTGGCCGGATACATCGCGATGCCGATCGAGGCCGTGGTGTGACATTCGTGGCCGGCCAGCTCCATGGGCTTGGCGAGCGCCGCGAGCAACCCGGTCGCGATCCGCTGGACGTCGTCGATCTCGCCGCACTGGTCGAGGATCACCACGAACTCGTCGCCGCCGAGCCGCGCCACCACGTCGCTTGCCCGCAGCGCGTTGCGGAGGCGGTCGGCGACCTCGAGCAGGAGCAGGTCGCCGGCCTCGTGGCCGAGCGAATCGTTGATGACCTTGAAGCGGTCGAGATCGATGAACAGCACCGCAAAGCGGTGGTCGTGGTGCTGCGCCGCGTCGATCGCCTTGCGCAGCAGCCCGTTGAAGGTCTCGCGGTTCGGCAGGTTGGTCAGGCTGTCGTGCGAGGCGAGATACTCGATCCGCTCGTCCGCCTTGTTCTTCTCGTCGGCGCGATCGAAATTCTCCATTGCGAAGGAGACGTTGTCGGCGAGACGCTGCAACAGCTCGACGAACTCGGACGTGAAGGTGCCCGGTTCGGTCGACATGTAGATCATGACGCCGACGGCCTGATCGTGCACGATGAGCGGAAACGCCGCGCCCGACCGTGCGCCGTCGCCGCGGACGGCGGCATGGAAGACCCGGACGCGGTCGTCGTTGAGATAGTCGTTGCTGATGCAGGGCTGGCGCGTGCGGAATGCCGTGCCGCTCATTCCGCGCCCCTCGGGACGCTCGGGGTCGATGGAGAGGCGGATGTTGCGCGTAGTGTCGGCGGACGGCCCGGCCGCGGCCACGATCTCGAGCTGGTCGCTGTCGGCCCTGGCCAGCGCGATCGTCGTCGAGGTGAACTTGGCGCCGTTCGATGCCGCGAGGCAGACGAGGTTGAACAGCTCGGCGCGGGACTTCGCCCGCATGATCGCCTCGTTGGTGGCGCTCAGCGCCGCGAACATGCGCGTCAGGCGTTCCTTCTGCGCCTCGGTGCGGGCCTTTTCCTCGGCCCGATCGAAATTGTCGAGCGCGAAGGAGACGTTTTCAGCCAGGCGTCCGAGCAGTTCGACCAGATCGGTCGTGAACGTATTCTCTTCCGGTGCGAGGAAAAGCAGAATGCCGATCGGCTCCTGGCCAGCCCGCATCAGCGGGAAGCTGGCAGCGGCCCGGGTTCCATCCTCGGTCGCCTTGGTGTGCCAGTACGACGATCGCGTGTCGTTCAGATAGTCGTTGATGACACTGGGCCGGCGGGTCCGAACCGAGATTCCGATGATGCCCTGGCCCTCGGGATGATCGGCGGAAACAACGCAGGTACGTCCGACCATTCGGCCCTGCAGTCGTCCCTTCCCCGCGACGACGCGAACGAGCTCACGCTTTTCGTCCATGATGCCTATCGTCGCCGAGGCGAACACGTCGCCCAGCACGGCCGCCTGGCACGCGACCTCGAACAGCTCCTCCCGCGTCTTGGCGCGCATGATGGCTTCGTTGGTCGCGCTCAGCGCCTCGAACATGCCGCTCAGGCGGCTCCGCTGCTTGTCGGCCCGCGCCTTCTCCTCCGCGCGATCGAAATTTTCCAGCGCGAAAGCGACGTTCGCCTGCAATCGCTCGAGCAGCTCGACGAATTCGGGAGTGAACGTGTCGCGCTCCGCGGCATTGAAGAGGAAGACCCCGTCGACCCGGTTGCCGTTCAGCAACGGCAAGGCAGCAGAAGAATGTATGCCGGCGCGACGTGCGCTTTCATGCCATGGCTTGATGCGATCGTCCGCCAGGACGTCGTTGCTGACCTGGGTCTGGCAGGTTCGGAAGGCCGTTCCGGTCACCCCTCGCCCTTCCGGTACCTTGTCGGACGTGGCGAAGGTGTAGCGGCGTAAATCATCCGCATGCGGTCCATAACTCGACGCGACACGGAGCAGTTCAGCTTCATGATTGGCCACGAAGATCGTGGTCGAGACGAACTTCGCGCCATGCACGGTCGCCTCGCAGACGAGGTCGAACAACTCCGATCGCGATCGCGCGCGCAGGATCGCCTCGTTGGTGGCGCTGAGCGCCGCATACATGCGCGCCAGGCGCTCTTCCTCCGCCGCGATCCTGGCCTTGTCGGCCTCCCGGCCGAAATTCTCGATCGCGAACGAGACGTTCTCCGCCATGCGCAGCAGCAGCGCGACGACTTCCTCGTCCTTGACCCATGACCTGCCGACGAAGGACAGGAGCACGCCGACGCTCTCGCCGTGCTTGATCAGCGGCGCGACCACGCAGGCGGCAACACCGGTGTTGACGTTGGCCTGCTCCCACGGCGTTCCCCGGGTACGGCTGGCGAGATCATCCTCGACGATGGCTTTCTGCGTCCGGAACACCTCGCCGGAGATGCCCTTGCCGTAGGGATTTTCCGGATCGATCGAATAGCGCGCCTGGGTGACCAGTTCGCGGTTTTGTCCGGTGGAGGCCACCGGCCTCATCCAATGAGAATCCGGGTCGCGGAGCAGGACGATGGTCGCAAGCGACTTGCCGCCATGCACGGAGGCGTCGCACACGAGCTGGTAGAGCTCCTGCTCGGTCTTGGCGCGGAGAATGGCCTCGTTGGTGGCGCTGATGGCGCCGAACATGCGGTTGAGCCGCCGCATCGCCCGCTCGCCGGTCTGCCGCGCGGTCTCGCGCGCGAAATTGTCGAGGGCATAGGAGATGTTGGCCGACATGCGCTCGAACAGCGACACCATCTGCTCGTTCAGCGAGCCGGCTTCGCTGCGGGTCACGTACAGCACGCCGACACTCTTGCCACTGCAGAGCAGCGGCAGCGCCGCGGCCGCGCCGATGTGGGCCCGGGCAGCGCCCTCGCGCCACGCCAGCGAGCGCGGATCGTTCAGATAGTCGTTGCTGACGCACAGCTTCTGATCGCGAAATGCCTCGCCGCCGACGCCCGATCCTTCGGGTGTGCCGGCGTCCGTGGTGATCTCGATCGAGCAAAGCCGCGGGATGTCGTCGCCACAGCCGGCCGCAAAGCGCAGCCGCCGGCCGTCCGGTCCCGCCAGGAACACGGCCACGGCCAAAAAGTCTCCGCTCGCAAACCCGGCGTCGCAGACCTTCTGGTAAAGCTCGTCCGGCGATTCTGCGTAGAGGATCGCTTCGTTGATGGCGCTCAGCGCCGCAAAGGTGCGCGCGAGTGTCGTCGGCACGATCTCAGCTCCCGGGCATTTCTGCCTAATTTTCCCGGGTACTTTATGAACGGCCATCGCCTAAACGGTCGTTATTGCGTGCCGCAAACCGTCGATCAAAGTGAACGAGCTGCGAACGACCTCCACCAAACTACCGAAAATACCGCCGCCCGGGACGAATCTTCGAACAAAGGTGCGCGCTCTTTACGAATTTGCAGCCCTGTATTGGTTTACGGGAGATTGATATCGGTCCTGCGCTTTGAGACGATGACCCCAACAACCGCCCGCCAGATGTCATGACAAGGGCGATGACCGGGGAGACGCCATGCCGATCGTCAGGGCCGACCGCCTCACACGCATCAGCGCCGCACTGCTCCAGGCGGCAGGAGCTTCCCAGGAAGAGGCCGATGCGGTCGCGACCGGCTGCGTCAACGCCAATCTCGCCGGCCACGACTCCCACGGTGTGATCGCGGTTCCCACCTATATCGACCGCATCAAGGCCGGGCACATCGTTCCCGGTGCGAAATGGACCATCGTCCAGGAATCGCCGACCACGACCGTGATCGACGGCCATTGGGGATTTGGTTTCCACGTCAACGCCAAGGCGATGGCGCTGACGATCGAGAAGGCAAAGACGGCGAATGTCGCCGCCTGCACCGTGTTCCGGCAGAGCCATGTCGGCCGCCTCGCCGCTTATCCGCTGATGGCGATGCGCGAAGGCATGATCGGGATTGCAACGGCGGACTCCGGCCGCTCGCCGAAGCACGTGGCGCCGTTCGGCGGCAAGGAGGCGCGGCTCGGCACCAACCCGATCTCGATCGCGGTGCCGTCCGATCTCGAGGCGCCGTTCTACCTGGACATGGCGACCTCGGCGGTCGCCGCCGGCAAGATCCAGCTCGCCGTGGCCCGCGGCGAGAATATCCCGGCGGGATGGATCATCGATGCCGAGGGACGGCACACCACCGACCCGGCCCAGTACCGCAAGGGCGGCGCGCTGCTGCCGCTCGGCGGCACCGAGGGCTACAAGGGCAGCGGGCTTGCTGCCATGGTCGAGGTGCTGTGCGGCCTGCTCACCGGCCTCGGCTTCGGCGTCGAGCCAACGGGGCGGCACAATGACGGCTGCTTCATGGCGGTGTTCAACGTCGCCGCGTTCCGCCCGCTGAAGGAGTTCAAGCGCGAGGTCGCCGAATTCGCGCGCTATCTGAAATCGACCCCGCCCTCCGAGGGCAGCACGGGCGTCTACTATCCCGGCGAGATCGAAGGCGAGCGTGCGCAGCAGCGGCTGCGTGACGGCATCGAGGTCGAGGATGCCACCTGGGAGAAGCTGCGCACGCTGGCGCGGGAGTACCGGCTCGACACGGTGCTCGACCTGGCCTGACGGAATACGGAGAACAGCAGCATGACGCGGCAGATGGTACTGGTCGGCTTCCTCCAGGCGCAAAACTGCACCAATTTGCCGAGCTCCTGGCGGCATCCGGACTCGCGCGACGATTCGATGTCGGCGGACTATTATCAGGAGATCGCCAGGATCCTCGAAGCCGGCAAGTTTCACATGGCGTTCTTCGACGACCGCCTGGCGATGCCGGACCGCTACGGCAACGACCACGCCCACACCGTCGAATACGGCATCCGCTGCGTGAAGATGGATCCGCTGATCGTGCTGACCACGATGGGCATGGTCACCGACAAGCTCGGCCTTGGCGCGACCTGCTCGACCACCTATTTCGAGCCGTTCGACGTCGCGCGCCGCTTCGCGACGCTCGATTTGATGTCCAGCGGGCGCGCGGGCTGGAACGTCGTCACCTCGCTCAATGACGGCGAGGCGCTCAACATGGGCCGGGACTCCCATCCCGAACATGATTCCCGCTACGACCGCGCCGACGAGTTCATGGAGGTCGTGCTCGGCCACTGGGACACCTGGGAGGACGGCGCGCTCATCATGGACAAGACGAGCGGCCGCTTTGCCGATCCGGCCAAGGTGAAGCGGCTCGATCACAAGGGAGCGGCCTTCAAGTCGCGCGGGCCGTTCACCGTGCCGCGCTCGCAACAGGGCCATCCTGTCATCATCCAGGCCGGCGCATCCGGCCGCGGCCAGCGCTTTGCCGGCCGCTGGGGCGAGGTGATCTTCACCGCCGCGCGCAACCTCGCCGCGGCCAAGGAGGGTTATGCGGCCGTGCGCAACGAAGCCGCCAAAGCCGGCCGCGATCCCGACCAGATGCTTCTCTGCAACCTGATGACGCCGGTCTGCGGCGCGACCAGGACCGAAGCCGAGGACAAGATGGCGCTGATCAACAAGCTGCCGCTCCAGATCGACGCGCTATCGCTGCTCGCCGAAGCGCTCAATTACGATTTCGCCTCCAAGGACCTCGACGAGCCGCTGACGACGGAAGAGCTGAAGAGCATGCAGGGCATTCTGGGCATCCGCGACGGCGTGCTGAAGAATTCGGGCAAGAGCAATCCGAGCGCGCGCGATTTCGTCACCTTCTCCGGCCGCGGCCAGGTGCAGGACGCGATGGTCGGCGGCCCCAAGGAGATCGCGGACAAGCTCGAAGAAATGTTCGTCGAGCGCGGCTGCGACGGCTTTGTCATCGCGGCGACCTACGTACCCGGCTCCTACGCCGATTTCGTGCGCCATATCGTGCCGGAATTGCAGCGCCGTGGCTTGTTCCAGAAGGACTATCGCGGCAAGACGCTGCGGGAGAACCTCGGCTTGAGGCGGCCCGCTGCCGGTGCCTGGAAGGTGCAGCCGCGCGATGCTGCGGAATAACAACGAGGACACCACATGCGCTGGCTGAAATTCACCGCCTCGGACAAAACCTCCTGGGGGATCGTTGAAGGCGACCAGGTCATCGCAGTCGACGGCGATCCCTTCGGCGAATGGCAGCGCACCTCGCGCACGCATCCGCTTAGCGACGTCAAGATCGAGCTGCCGCTGATCCCGCGCACCTTCTATTGCGTCGGCCTCAACTATTTGAAGCACCTGAAGGAGGCCGCCGACAAGCGCGGCGAGGTGCCGGCCGTGCCTGACCGGCCCGAGATCGGCTATCGCGCGCAAAACGCGCTGATCGCGCATGACGAGGAGGTCGTGATCCCCTCTTTCGCGACGGACAGGATCCATTACGAGGGCGAGCTCGTCGTCGTCATCGGCAAGAAGGTCAAGCACCTCACCAAACAGAACGCGATGGATTGCGTGTTCGGCTACACCATCGGCAACGACGTCAGCGAGCGCAGCTGGCAGAAGGCGGACCGCAGCCTGTGGCGCTCGAAGAACGCCGACACGTTCAAGCCGATGGGCCCGTGGATCGAGACCGAGGCCGATCTCGCCAGGATGCAGACGATCGTCAGGGTCAACGGCAAGGAGACCAACCGCTTCCACACCAACGACATGATCTTCGGCGTGGTGCCGTTCCTGGTCGAGCTGACCAAGTATTTCACGTTATGGCCCGGCGATGTGATCTGGATGGGCACCGACGGCGCCTCGCCGGACATCAAGCATGGCGATGTCGTGGAGATCGACATCACCGGCATCGGCACGCTGCGCAATCGGTTCGTGCGGGAGGACGGCAGATCAGCCCGTGCCGCCTGAGCGGCCCTTCACATGATCGATAAAGGCCCGCAACTTCGGCATGATTTGTCGGTGACCGGGATAGTACAGGAACACGCCCGGTGTCATCGGCGCGAATTGCTCCAGGACGGGAACGAGCTTTCCCGTCGCCATGGCACCGGTGGCCAGGGGTGCGGGCACTTGCGCAAGACCCACACCTTCGACGGCGGCTCCGAGCATCGTCGGAAAGTCGTTGGCGATGAAAGGTCCCGAAACCACGATCTCGATCGAACGGCCGTTGTCGTCGAGCGACCATGACGCAAGCGCACCGTTCGATCGTCGCAACCTCAAGCACGCGTGCTCACGCAGATCGTCTGGCCGCTCGGGCCGTCCGCGGCGGGCAAGGTAAGCCGGGCTGCCGAGGATAATGAGCGGTAGCGGATTCGTCAGGCGCACCGCGACCATGTCGGGGGCGATGAACTGGCCCAACCTGATGCCGGCG
This sequence comes from Bradyrhizobium sp. CCBAU 11361, assembly GCF_028128935.1. Lineage (NCBI taxonomy): Bacteria > Pseudomonadati > Pseudomonadota > Alphaproteobacteria > Hyphomicrobiales > Nitrobacteraceae > Bradyrhizobium > Bradyrhizobium sp. CCBAU 11361. Next base: position 63,297 of record NZ_LBJZ01000173.1, on the reverse strand, counting down.
TCAAAACCTTCGGCGGCGAGGTCGACCAATTCTTCGCTTGCGGCAAGCTCCACCTCAATCTCGGGAAATGCCCGGCAGAACGACGCAATCAGCGGCTCCAGCAGGATCGGCACGACGGAGCGCGGTACGGTGAGACGCAGGAGCCCGGCCGGTCGCTGTCCAAGCTCGCGCGCCGCCCCGCTCGCCGCCACGAGCTCCTCGAAGGCGGGTCTGGCGCGCGCAAGGAATCTTTCGCCGGCTTCGGTCAAACCGACACTGCGGGTCGTGCGGATGAAGAGCGCGGCGCCAACGCGCGCCTCGAGCGCGCGTATCGCCTGACTGATGGCCGATGGCGTGACCCCGAGTTCAGCGGCCGCTCGGCGGAAACTGCGATGGTGGGCGACACTCAGGAACGCTTCCACGCCGTCCAGCGCACCGTGCCTGACTGTGAAGTTCTGCTTCATAGCCCGTGCACATTATCGCGAATAGTCACTCGCGGAAAGCAGCTTTACATCCGAATTGCAAATGAGCCGTGCCGCTGCAGCAACCGCCGCGATCGGAGAAATGAAATCGATGAAGACAATCCGCAACGTCGTCTTCGCAGTCCCCCTCATACTCACAGGCGCAATCTCCATGGCCGATCCTTCACTTGCCCAATCACAGACCGCGTCACCGACAACCGGGGTCATGGTCATCCTGACCGTCAAGGCGGGCGTCACCCGAGATCAGATCATGGCCGTCATGCCCGATGAAGTCAGGCAGACCGTGCAGCTCTATCTCAATGGGACGGTTCGCGAATGGTATTCGCGATCTGACGGGCGGGGCGCCGTATTCCTGTTGAATGTCGGGGATGTCGCCGAGGGACACGCGATCATGGAGGGCCTGCCGCTCGCGCGGCAAGAGCTCATGGACCACGACTACATCGCAGTCGGTCCGCTGATGCCGCTCGGTCTGCTGATGGCCAAACCCTGAGCGTCCGCCGACGCCGAACCGACTGGCTTCGACCGCACCCGGCCGGACAGGCCACCGCAAGGGAATCCGAACGTGCCGCAAAGCTTCAACCTTCCATTCGTGCTCAGCGTCGCAGGTGCTTTCCTGACAAGCGCGGTGGTGGCTTCGATCTACGTCTGGCCGGCACTCCGCGCCATGCCGCGCTATGAGGCCCTGAGACTTCTCGCGGCGTTCAACGCGTTCAGGTTCTTCGGCATGAATTTCATGGTGGCGGGATTCGTATCTGCGGAGCTGAGCCCGACTTTCGCCGCCGAGGTCGGATGGGGGGATTTCATTGCCGCCTCTCTCGCGCTCGCGTCAATCGCGGCACTCTCCTGGCGATGGTCGATCGCCGTTCCGGTGGTCTGGGCGTTCAACGTGTGGGGCACGCTGGATCTCTTGAATGCGTACTACATGGGCGTGACGAAAATCCAGGATCCCGGCCTCTTCGGCGCCGGCATTTATATTCCAGCCCTCTACGTGCCGCTGCTGCTCGTCAGCCATGTTCTCGTCTTCATGATTCTAATGAGGCCCGGATCAGAAGAAAAAGCGGCCTGACATGGCCCCTGACATGGCCGCTGGCCGCGATCTCGTGCGTCCCCCACAACCGACCTCTCTCTAGGGAACGCCGATGAACAGCGATGCTGCTTCCGTTGCCACCCCGGCCCAGCCTCCCATCCGGCTCGGCTTGATGTGGACCGTTCTATTCACGATCCTGTGGACCTGGCTGATCTACTCGCTCCCCGCACTTCCGGAGAGCGGTTTTCCGGCCCTCGGCGTTCGGCTGCTGGCCCATGGGCTCATTGCGGTCGGCCTGTGGCTCGGGCTCGAAAACACCGCGTTGACGCCAGAGCAACGCCGGGCGACCTGGCTGGTCGTCATGGTCCCCTTCACGCTTTGGGCTGCCCTCGCCTGGACGGCAGCCATCAATGGTGCATTCCGCACGGGCGCCTCCTTCTTGCCGCTGCTTCCCGCGGCGATCCTGCTGCCAGTGATCGTCGGCACTCCGGTGCTGATGCTATCGAAGCGAGTCGGACAATTGCTCGATGCAATGCCGACGACGTCGGGGCGGAAAGGAGCGATCTTCTGGAATATCTTCGGCCTCGCAGACTTCGCCGTCGCGATCGCCCTGGGAATGGCGATGTCGCCTGGCCCGTTCCAGTTGATCGTTCCGGATGACCCGAGCATGGCCGTCGATACCTTTCCGAACGTGTTGACCCCAGCCTTCGTCGTACCCAGCTCGATCCTGTTGCACGTGCTGTCGCTGCGCCAACTGCGCCGGCGCAGCCGGGCCGCGACAGTGTGAGTCCCGTCGTTGTCTCAGAACGGCAGCGCCACGCCGGCCTTGATCTCCTTCAGCACCACATTGCTGCGGACGTAACGGATGCCGGGAATGCGGAACATGAACTCGTCGAGGAATCTGTTGTAGGCGGCCATGTCCTGCACGACGACGCGCAAATGATAGTCGGCGTCGCCCGTGGTCGCGAAACACTCCAGCACCTCGCGGCGCGTCGTGACCCTGGCGACGAACTCGTCGACGAACTTCGCATCGTGTCGCTCCAGCGAGACGTGGAGGATGGCCGACATCGTGAATCCCGCCTGCTCGCGTGCGACCAGCGCCGCATAGCCTTGGATGACGCCGCTCTCCTCCAGCGCGCGCACCCTGCGCCAGCAGGCGGAGGTGGACATGCCGACCTCGTCGGCGAGTTGCTGATTGGTGGCGCGACCATCCTTCTGAAGATGGGCGAGTATTCGCGTGTCCTGCTCTTCGATCATGGAGGCCTCTCAAGTCGAGAACATCTACCAAATTTGATTGCCTTGTGCAAAATTCTACCGAAATTTTGATCTATGCGGGAAAAATGGGTAAGACCTACCAGTCTCCCAAGCATAACCTTCCATCATCAGGCAGGATGCCGCGCGAGGTCCGCCATGGACGCCATTCCGTCACTCGACAGCTACGAGCTCCCCGACCGCTACGACCGCGAGGAGGGCCGCGTCTTCCTCACGGGTACGCAGGCCATCGTCCGCATCGCGCTCGACCAGGCGAAGCGCGACCGTATGCGCGGTCTCAACACCGCCGGCTTCATCTCCGGCTATCGCGGCTCGCCGCTCGGCGGCATCGATCTCGAGCTGTGGCGCATCCAGGAACGTCTCAAGCGGGACCGCATCGAATTCCTCCCGGCCGTGAACGAGGACCTCGCGGCAACCGCCGTGCTCGGCTCGCAACAGGTCGAGACGCAAGCGGAGCGCGAGGTCGATGGCGTGTTCGGGCTCTGGTACGGCAAGGGCCCCGGCGTCGATCGCTCCGGCGATGCGCTCAAGCACGGCAATGCCTACGGCTCCTCGCCGCATGGCGGCGTGCTGGTGGTCGCGGGCGACGACCATGGCTGCGTGTCGTCGTCGATGCCGCACCAGTCCGACGTCGCCTTCATGAGCTGGTTCATGCCGACGCTGCATCCGGCCGATGTCGGCGAATATCTGGCGTTCGGCGAATATGGCTACGCGCTGAGCCGCTTCTCCGGCATGTGGGTCGGCTTCAAGGCGATCTCGGAAATCGTGGAATCGGGCGCATCCGTCGCGCTGCGCCCGTCGCGCGCCTTCCGCACACCCGACTTCACGCCGCCGCCGGGCGGCCTGCACTATCGCTGGCCCGACCTGCCGGGCCCGCAGATCGAGGAGCGACTGGAGGCGAAGAAGCACGCGGTCTATGCCTTCGCAAAGGCCAATCCTATCGACCGCCACATCTACGACATTCCGAACGCCACCTACGGCATCGTCACAACAGGAAAGGCGCATCTCGACCTGATGGAAGCGCTGCGGCTGATGGGCCTCGACGAAGCGGCCTGCCGCAGCATCGGCATCGACGTCTACAAGGTCGGCATGGTCTGGCCGCTGGCGCTGCATGACGCGATGGACTTCGTGAAGGGCAAGCGCGAGATCCTCGTGGTCGAGGAAAAGCGCGGCATCATCGAGAGCCAGTTCAAGGAATATTTCTACGACTATCCCGGCACCAAACCCGAGCGCATGGTCGGCAAGCACGACGAGCGAGGGGCGCGGCTGATCTCCTGGATCGGCGAATTGTCGCCGCGTGCACTGGCTGGCGTGCTCGCCCGCCGGCTCGATCCGATGTTTCCGGGCCTCAATCTCGCCGCACGCGCGGCTGCCTTGATGCCTGAAGCCGCGCGCACGATCAATGTCAGCGGCGCGACACGCACGCCCTATTTCTGCTCGGGCTGCCCACACAACACGTCGACAAAGGTACCTGAGGGATCGAAGGCGCTGGCCGGCATCGGCTGCCACTTCATGGCGAGCTGGATGGACCGCGAGACGTCATCGCTGATCCAGATGGGCGGCGAGGGCGTGAACTGGGCGGCGTCGTCGAAATTCACCGGCAACAAGCATGTCTTCCAGAATCTCGGCGAAGGCACATACTATCACTCGGGCTCGATGGCGATCCGGCAGGCGATCGCCGCCAAGGCCAACATCACCTACAAGATACTGTTCAACGACGCCGTCGCCATGACCGGCGGCCAGCCGGTGGACGGCCCCATCAGCGTCCATGCCATCGCGCATAGCGTCCGCGCTGAAGGGGTGGCGCGCATCGCGCTGGTGTCGGATGATCCCGCGCAGTTTTCGCCGGCGGACCTGCCCATCGGCGTCACCATCCATCCGCGCGAAGAAATGGACCCCGTGCAGCGCGAGCTGCGCGAGGTCTCCGGCGTCTCCGTCCTGATCTACCAGCAGACCTGCGCCACCAAGAAGCGGCGCCGCCGCAAGCGCGGGCAGATGGCCGACCCCAAGCGCTTTGCCTACATCAACGATCTCGTCTGCGAGGGCTGCGGCGACTGCTCGGTCGAATCCAACTGCCTCAGCGTCGAGCCGAAGGAGACGCCGTTCGGCCGCAAACGGCAAATCAACCTGTCGGCCTGCAACAAGGATTTTTCCTGCCTCAATGGCTTTTGCCCGAGCTTCGTCACCGTCGAAGGCGCGACGCGCCGGAAGAAGAGCGCGAGCGAGATCGACGCGGTCGGCCGCGCGGCTGCGCTTCCCCTGCCCGCTCCCCCCACGCTCGACCGTCCCTACGACCTGCTGGTAACAGGCGTCGGCGGCACCGGCGTGATCACCGTCGGCGCGCTGATCGGCATGGCCGCGCATCTCGAACGACGCGGCGTCTCGGTGCTCGACTTCACTGGCTTTGCGCAGAAATTTGGCCCGGTGCTGAGCTATATCCGCCTCGCCGCCTCGCCCGAGGCGTTGCATCAGGTCCGCATCGACCAGGGTGCCGCCGACGCGCTGATCGGCTGCGACCTCGTCGTCAGCTCGGCGCCAAAGGCGTCCGGCACCTATCGTCGCGGCACGCGCGCCGCTGTTAACACGGCAGAGATGCCGACCGGCGACGTCGTCCGCTTCCGCGACGCGGATCTCGCGTCCCCTGCCCGCCTGCGCGCAATCCGGCAGGTCGTCGGCAACGACAATCTCGACACCATCAACGCCAACGCGCTGGCCGAACAGCTGCTCGGCGATGCCGTCTATGCCAACATCATCATGCTCGGCTTTGCCTGGCAGCACGGACTGATCCCTGTCTCGCTGCAAGCGCTGCTGCGCGCGATCGAGCTCAACGGCGTCACAGTCGAACGCAACAAGCAGGCGTTTGCCTGGGGCCGGATCGCCGCTGCCGATCCGGACTTGTTGCCGAAGGCGGACGATACGCCCAAAGCCGAGACGCTCGACCAGCTCATCGCCCGCCGCGCCGATTTCCTCACCGCCTATCAGAACGCGGCCTATGCGGCACGCTACCGGACGATCGTCGCAAGAGTCCGCAAGGACGAAGCCAACCTGGACAGCGAGGCGATGACCGAGGCCGTCGCACGCGCATTATTCAAGCTGATGGCCTACAAGGACGAGTACGAGGTGGCGCGCCTGCACGTGCAGAGCGGCTTCCTCGACGAGTTGAAGCGCGAGTTCGAGGACGGTTTCAGCGTCCAGTATCACCTCGCGCCGCCGTTCCTGCCGTCCGAACGCGACGCCCGCGGCCGTCCGCGCAAGCGCGCTTTCGGCCAGTGGATCCAGATGCCGCTTGCTATGCTCGCGCGGCTCAAGCTGCTGCGCGGGACGCCGCTCGATCCTTTCGGCTACACCGCCGAGCGGCGGACCGAGCGCGAGCTGATCTCATGGTATGAGGGTGTGATCGAACGGATGCTTCGCGAGCTCGACGCGGCGCGCCTGCCCGATTTCATTGCGATCGCCAAGGCTCCGATGGATATCCGTGGCTACGGCCCGGTCAAGGACACCGCGGTCGCGAAGGTGAAGCCGGAGGTCGAACGGCTTCTCGCCGATGTGATCGCGGCATCGCCAGCAAAGATGCGCGCCCACGGTTGACGTGATGCCAGCGAGGCTTCAGCCTCCCGAACTCAAGGGGGCTCCCTGATGGAGCCCGGCAATCGGGTGACGCATCATGGATTTCGACCAGTTGACCCTGACCCAGGCCGCGGCCGACCTTCGCGCCGGGAAAGTCACGAGCACTATGCTCACTTCGGAAGCTCTTGCCCGCGCCAAAGCCAACACGGATCTCAACGCCTTCGTGATCCTGGACGAGGCTGGCGCCTTGAAGGCCGCAGCTGCATTCGACGCGAGCAACGATAGGAGCAAGCCGCTCGGCGGCGTTCCCATCGTGATCAAGGACAATATCGAGGTGGCCGGGCTTCCCTGTAGTGCCGGCACGCCCGCGCTGAAGGATTACGTGCCGAAGACCGATGCGCCGGTCGCGGCAAGGCTGCGCGCCGCCGGCGCAATCATCATCGGCAAGACCAGCATGCACGAGCTCGCCTTCGGCATCTCCGGCTACAACACAGCGTTCAAGACCGGCGCCGAGTTCGGCGTACGCAACGCCTATGATCGGGCGCTCATCGCGGGCGGCTCCTCGTCAGGCACGGGTGCCGCGCTCGGGGCGCGGATCGTCGCGGGCGGGCTTGGTACGGACACGGGCGGATCGGTCCGGGTGCCGGCCGCGCTGAACGGATGCGCCTCGCTGCGCCCGACCGTCGGCCGCTATCCGCAAGAGGGCATTGCTCCGATCTCGCACACCCGCGACACCGCAGGGCCGATGGCCGCGACCATCGCCGATGTCGCGCTGCTCGACCGCGTCATCGCGGGTGGCGACGACGTCGTGCCGGCTGACCTGAAGCGGGTGCGGATCGGCATCGTGAGCTCAATGCTGACCAATCTCGATGCCGACACCGAGGCCGCATTCCAGGCGGCCGTCGCGGCAATGAAGGCACAGGGTGTCACGGTGGTCGAGATCGAGGTGCCGCAGCTTGCCGGGCTCAACGGTCAGGTCGGCTTTCCCGTCGCGCTGTACGAAGCCTATGACGACATGGTCGCCTATCTCGCGCACACCGGCACCGGCCTCACCGTTGAGGCGCTGGCTAAGGAGATCGCCAGCCCCGACGTGAAGGGCACCTATGATGGCCTCGTCATCCCGCGCAAACTGCCCGGCCCCGACAACACGCTGCTCGACGCGAGACCGATCTATGACGCGGCGATCAGGACCGCGCGGCCTGCGCTGCAGGCGCTCTACAGCGACACGTTTTCCGGGAACAAGCTCGACGCTATCGCCTTCCCGACCACGCCGCGCGTCGCCATTCCCTCCAATCCCGATTCCAGCAGTCTCGAAAATTTCGGCCTGTTCATCCAGAACACCGATCCCGGCAGCAATGCCGGCATTCCCGGCATCCAACTTCCGATAGCGCTCGGCGCCACGAGCAAATTGCCTGTAGGTCTTGAGCTGGACGGCCCGGCAGGCAGCGATCGCCGGTTGCTTGCGATCGGCATGGCACTGGACAAGGTATTCGGGCGGCTGCCACCTCCGTCCCGCTAGAGGCAAGCACACATCTATCTCCTCACCCTGAGGAGCTTGCGAAGCAAGCGTCTCGAAGGGCGAGGCCACGACCCGGGCCTTTCATCCTTCGAGACGCGCGCTCCGCGCTCCTCAGGATGAGGAATTGGCAGCGTCTCACGAATACGGATTGATCAGCTTCTGCTGCTCGGCGCTGTGGTGCACGAGCATGTCGATGAAGGTTCTGACCTTCGCCGACAGATGATGTTTGTGCGGATAGACAGCATTCATGGACAGCTCGACCGTCCGATATTCCGGCAACAGGCGCACGAGGCGGCCGGCCTCGAGGTCGTCCTGAATGAGAAACCCCGCCATCAGGCAGACGGCAGCGCCCCCCAGCGCGACCTTCCGCAGCGCTTCTCCGCTGTTGGTGATGAAGCTGCCGGAGATACGCACCGAAGCCGACGCTCCCTTGCGATCGAGGAAGCGCCATTCATCGCCAAACGGATAGTTCAGGTGACGACCGCAATTATGCGCAGTGAGCTCGTCGAGCTTCTGCACCCGGCCGTGCTTTTCGATGTATTCGTGGGAACAGCACAGCACGTGACGCCAGGTGGCGAGGCTCCGCACGATCAGGCTCGAATCCGGCGGTGGGGTCATGCGCACGGCAACGTCATACCCTTCCTCGATGAGGTCGACGTCGGCTTCGCCCATGCGCAGATCGATCTTGAGCTCTGGATAGGTCGACAGGAGTTTCGCCACGACGGGCGCGACAAACGGCACCATGTGCGTGGCGACGTGGACGCGCAACGTGCCGCGGGGCACCGACTGCAATTCGCTCGCGATATCGTCGGCCTGTTCGATATCGGCGAGGATCTGGACGCAGCGGTCGTAATAGGCCTTGCCGATCTCGGTGAGGTTGACCCTGCGCGTCGTGCGCTGAAGCAGCCTCACCCCGAGCCGGTCTTCCAGCGCCTGAACGTGATTGCTCACCATGGTGGTGGACATATTGAGCCTGCGGGCTGCTGCGGAGAAGCCGCCGGTCTCGACCACCCGGCTGAAGACTTCGAGGCTCGTCAATCGGTCCATGCCGCCTGATTATCCGCTCTTGATCGATAATCTCAAGGTATTCGCCCCGATTATCTATCAGATCATCTCGCGCGCGCCATTGGTGCGTGCGTTAGCAGCAATCGCTCGACAGGTGCGGCAATCGCTCTGGGGCAGTCGCGCGTCCGGTTGGGTAGATCATACGCACCTCAGGCGAGGTCCCGGACTATCCACCCGTAGTGGATAATCCTTCCAGCATTTCGCCGATTATCGCTCGAACTGGAAAGACCGATAGTCCCTGCCAGCCGATAGGAGACCGTCATGTCCGAGATGCCCCGCACCGAAACCTTTCAGCAAGCAACTGAAATCACTCAGGATTATTCCAAGGCGCCGCCGCGTGTGCCGGTCCGCAACAAGCTCCGGCGGGCGGCCTTGGCGCTCGCGCTCCTCGCGGGCACGGCAGCGATCGCCTATTACGGACACGACTATTGGACCAACGGCCGTTATCTCGAGACGACCGACGACGCCTATGTAAAGGCGGACTCCACGATCGTCGCGCCGAAGGTTTCCGGCTACATCGCGAAGGTCCTGGTCGGCGACAACGAAAAGGTCAAAGCCGGCCAGGTGCTGGCCAGGATCGACGATCGCGACTTCAAGGCGGCGCTCGATCAGGCCCGCGCCGATGTCGCCGCCGCGGAGGCTTCCGTGCGCAACCTCGATGCCCAGCTCGAACTGCAACAGCCGATCATCGAGCAGAGCACGGCTGATGTCGCGGCTGCGGACGCCAATCTGAAATTCGCCCAGGAGGAGCGCGCCCGCTACGACGATCTCATGAAGTCGGGTTCCGGCACGATCCAGCGCGCACAGCAGACCGATGCGGCGCTGCGTGCCAGCAACGCGCAATTGCAGCACGCGAAATCGGGCCTTCTGGCCGCACAGCGCAAGGTCGACGTGCTCACCACCCAGCGCGCCCAGGCCACGGCCCAGCTCGAACACGCCCGCGCCGTCGCGGACCAGGCGCGGCTGAACCTGTCCTATACCGAGATCACCGCGCCGGTCGACGGCACGGTCGGTGCCCGCAGCTTGCGCGTCGGCCAGTTCGTGCAGGCCGGCACGCAATTGATGGCGGTGGTGCCCCTCGATGCGGTCTATGTGGTCGCGAACTTCAAGGAGACGCAGCTCACCCACGTGCGCGCCGGCCAGCCGGTCGAGTTGCGCGTCGACAGCTTCCGCAGCCAGACCCTGCGCGGTCATGTCGACAGCCTGTCGCCGGCCAGCGGACTCGAATTCGCACTGCTGCCGCCCGACAACGCCACCGGAAATTTCACCAAGATCGTGCAGCGCGTGCCGGTGAAGATCGTGCTCGACGACCACAGCCTGACCGGCCTGCTCAGGCCCGGCATGTCGGCGGTGCCGACCGTTGACACCAAGCAGGCGGTGCTGGCCGAGCGCGAGACGGCCAGGCGCCTCGCCGACAACACCTCTCGTCCGAACGGCGGCTGACGTCGAGGGGCATGCGGCAGGATTGTCAAACCCTGCCGGATGATCCTTCCAGAACTCCGCCGATTATCGAAACCATCCGCCTAAAGCATCCTGTCTCCGTACCCGATGAGCACGCTCCAACCGACAGTCGACACCGCCTCCGCTGCAAGCGTTCCCGCCCCTGCTGCGCCCGTCACGCCGGCAATTTCCGCCAAAACCTGGATCGCAGTGATCGGCGCGACGCTCGGCGCCTTCATGGCCGTGCTGAACATCCAGATCGTCAACGCCTCGCTCGCCGACATCCAAGGCGCGATCGGCGCCGGCATCGACGACGGTGGCTGGATCTCGACGTCCTATCTGATCGCGGAGATCGTGGTGATCCCGCTGTCGGGATGGCTCGCCCAGGTGTTCTCGATCCGCATCTATCTCCTCACCAACGCGATCCTGTTCCTGCTGCTCTCCGCGGCGTGCGCGCTGGCGCAGGACCTGCCGCAGATGATCGTGCTGCGCGCCGTGCAGGGTTTCACCGGCGGCGTGCTGATCCCGATGGCCTTCACCCTGATCATCACGCTGCTACCGCGCGGCAAGCAGCCGGTCGGCCTTGCCCTGTTCGCGCTGTCGGCGACGTTCGCGCCCGCGATCGGCCCGACCATCGGCGGCTATCTCACCGAGAATTTCGGCTGGCAGTACATCTTCTACGTCAACCTCGTGCCCGGCGCGATCATGGTCGGCATGCTGTGGTACGCGCTCGAGGCCAAGCCGATGAAGCTATCACTGCTGCGCGAGGGCGATTGGGCTGGCATCATCACCATGGCGATCGGCCTGTCGGCGCTTCAGACCGTGCTGGAAGAGGGCAACAAGGACGATTGGTTCGGCTCGCCCTTCATCGTGAAATTGTCCATCATCGCGGCCGTCGCGCTGGCTGCCTTCCTGATCATCGAGCTCACCGTGAAGAAGCCGCTTCTGAACCTGCGCCTGCTGGTACGCCGCAATTTCGGCTTCGGCATGCTCGCGAACTTCCTGCTCGGTGTCGCGCTCTACGGCTCGGTCTTCATCCTGCCGCAATATCTGGCGCGCATCCAGGGCTACAATGCCGAGCAGATCGGCATGGTGCTGGCCTGGACCGGATTGCCACAACTCCTGCTGATCCCGCTGGTGCCGCGCCTGATGCAGAAGTTCGACGCGCGGATCATCATCGGCATCGGCTTCGTGTTGTTCGCAGGCTCCAACTTCATGAACATCTATATGACCAACGATTACGCTGCCGACCAGCTGTTGTGGCCCAATGTCGTCCGTGCGATCGGCCAGGCGCTCGTGATGGCCCCGTTGTCGGCTGTGGCGACCGCCGGCATCGAAGCGGAGAATGCGGGCTCGGCCTCAGGCCTGTTCAACATGATGCGTAATCTCGGCGGCGCCGTCGGCATCGCGCTGCTTCAGACCTTGCTGACCAAGCGCGAGCAATATCACTCCAATGTGCTGATGCAGTCGGTTTCGGTGTTCGAGCAGGCGACGCGGACGCGGCTGGAGCAGCTCACGCAGTATTTCATCAATCACGGCGTGCTCGACCGCGCCGACGCCGCGCATCGCGCCTATGTCGCGATCGGCCATACCGTGCAGAAGCAGGCTTACATCTTCGCCTTCAGCGACACCTTCTATCTGCTCGGCATGGCACTGATCGTGGCCCTGATCGCCGTATTCTTCCTGAAGAAGCCCGGCCAGACCTCGGCCGGTGGAGCCCACTGACGTCAACCCAGCAAAAGGAGAACGACCATGAAGCCCCGCATGAATTTCTACCAGGCCGCCCCCGACACGATGAAAGCGCTGATGGCGCTGGAAGAGCAGATCCAGTCGACCGGACTCGAAAAATCGCTGATCGAGCTCGTCAAGATCCGGGCGTCGCAAATCAACGGCTGCGCCTTTTGCATCAACATGCACACCGAGGACGCCCGCAAGCGCGGCGAGACCGAACAGCGGATCTATCTGCTCAACGCCTGGCGCGAATCCCCACTCTACACCGACCGCGAGCGTGCCGCGCTGGCCTGGACCGAGTCGGTCACGCTGATCTCAGAGACGCATGCGCCCGACGACGTCTACGAGCAGGTCCGCGCGCAATTCTCCGACGCGGAGACAGTGAATCTGACGATGCTGATCGGGGCCATCAATGCCTGGAACAGAATCGCGATCGCGTTCCGCGCGGTGCATCCGGTGAAGGTGAAGGCGTCAGTGGCGTGAGGAATGGTGTCAGTGGCGGCGTGCTGGACGCAACGCCGCAGCCACACTCTCAACTGTCATGCCCCGCGAAGGCGGGGCATGACAGTATTCCAGAGACAGCGAATTTCGTAACAACCGCCGCGGCGTACTGGATCGCCCGCCTTCGCGGGCGATGACACCTGAGGTGCGCCCTAAACCGCCGTCGCCTTGGCGAATTCCACGTAGATCTCGCGCAGACGCGTCGCCATCGGACCGGGCTTGCCCTCGCCGATTGTCTTGCCGTCGACTGCCACCACCGGCTGCACGAACGACGAGGCCGAGGTGATGAAAGCTTCCTTGGCGGCGAGCGCCTCGGCGACCGTGAAGGACCGCTCCTCGACGCGGAGCTGACGTTCTTCCGCGAGCGCAATGACGGCCTTGCGGGTACAGCCCGGCAAGATCGCGTTGGAGTTCTTGCGGGTGACGATAACGTCGTCCTTGGTGAGGATGAACGCTGACGATGAACCGCCCTCGGTGACGTATCCATCCTGCAGCATCCAGGCTTCGCCTGCGCCGGCTTCCGCCGCGGCCTGCTTCGCCAGCACCTGCGCCAGCAGCGCCACGCTCTTGATGTCACGCCGTTCCCAGCGGATGTCGGGCACCGTGATCACGTTGATGCCGGTCTTTGCCACCGCGGCGTTGATGATGTCCTTTTCCGAGGTGAACATCACGAGGCTCGACTTGACGTCGCCCTTGGGGAACGGGAAGTCGCGGCCCTTGTCGGCGCCGCGCGTGACCTGGAGATAGACGAGGCCGCTCTCGAGCTTGTTGCGCGCGATCAGCTCCTTCTGGAGCTCGGTGATGCGCTCGACCGTCTCCGGCAGCCTCAAGCTGATCTCGCCGACAGAACGCTCCAGCCGCGCCAGATGCGAGGCGTTGTCGACCAACTTGCCATCCAGCACAGCCGAGACCTCGTAGATGCCGTCGGCGAAAAGGAAGCCGCGGTCGAGAACCGAGATCTTGGCTTCCGAGAGCGGGACGAATGAGCCGTTGACGTAGGCGATCGAGTCCAAGGCAGGTCTCCTGGCGGGAAAAGGGGATTTGGCTGTCCGTATACGGGATTTGGTGAGCCCGATAAACCCTCGATCCGTCACTCCGGGGCATTCGCAAAGCGAATGAGCCCGGAATCCATTTCCCCTCGTGTATTGCCGCCCGATGGATTCCGGGCCCGCGCCAAGTGGCGCGTCCCGGAATGACGACTGGTTAGTGGGAGAGAATCTTCGACAGGAACTTCTGCGCGCGGTCGCTGCGCGGCTTGCCGAAGAAATCCTCCTTCGCCGCATCCTCGACGATCTCGCCGCGATCCATGAAGATCACGCGATTGGCGACCTTTCGGGCAAAGCCCATCTCGTGGGTGACGACCATCATGGTCATGCCCTCATGGGCGAGGTCGACCATGACGTCGAGCACCTCGCTCACCATCTCGGGGTCGAGCGCCGAGGTCGGTTCGTCGAACAGCATGACAATGGGGTCCATGGCGAGCGCGCGCGCAATCGCAACGCGCTGCTGCTGGCCACCGGAGAGCTGCGCCGGAAACTTCTGCGCCTGCTCCTTGAGGCCGACGCGATCCAGCAACTGCATGCCCTTCGCCACCGCCTTGTCAGACGACCGGCCCAGCACCTTCTGCTGGGCGAGGCAGAGATTGTCGATGATCTTGAGATGCGGAAACAGCTCGAAATGCTGGAACACCATGCCGACGCGCGAGCGCAGCTTCGGTAAATCGGTCTTGGGGTCGTTGACCTTGGTGCCGTCGACGCTGATGTCGCCCTCCTGGAACGGCTCCAGCGCATTGACGCATTTGATCAGCGTCGACTTGCCCGAACCCGAGGGACCGCAGACCACGACGACCTCACCCTTGGTGACGCTGGTGGTGCAGTCGGTCAGCACCTGGAAGGTCGGGCTGTACCATTTGTTGACGTGGCTGATTTCGATCATGACCGACACGCTCTATCGAATGATGGCGATGCGTGCCTGGAGGCGACGAACGCCGAAGGACGCAACACAGGAAATGGTGAAGTAGACGACGGCGGCGAACAGGTACATCTCGACCAGGCGGCCGTCGCGCTGCGCGACCTTGCTCGCCGCGCCCAGGAAGTCCGGGATCGAGAGCACGTAGACCAGCGAGGTGTCCTGGAACAACACAATGGTCTGCGTCAGCAGCACCGGCAGCATGTTGCGGAACGCCTGCGGCAGTACGACGTAACGCATGGTCTGGGCGTAGGTCAGGCCGAGCGCGTTGGCGGCGGCCGGCTGGCCGCGCGAGATCGACTGGATGCCGGCGCGCATGATCTCGGAGAAGTACGCCGCCTCGAACATGATGAAGGTGATGAGCGAGGAGGCGAACGCACCGACACTGATCGGCCGCGACGCGCCGGTCACCCACTGCCCGATATAGGGCACCAGGAAGTAGAACCAGAAGATGACCAGCACCAGCGGCAGCGAGCGCATGAAGTCGACATAGATGCCGGCGATGCGGCCGAGCACCTTGAAGCCGGACAGTCGCATCAGTGCGATCGCGGTGCCGAAGATCAGGCCGCCGAGGCCGGCCAGCGTCGTCAGGGTCACCGTGAACGTCATGCCCTCGAAGAACAGATAGGGCAGCGCGCGGCGGATGACGTCGAAATCGAGATTACCGAACATGGCGCTATTTCCCCGTGATGTAGCCGGGGATCGCGACGTAGCGCTCGAGGAAGCGCATCGCGGTCACGACGACGGCGTTGACAAGGAGATAGAGCAGAGTCGCTGCGGTGAAGGCCTCGAACACCTGGAACGAGAATTCCTGCATCGAGCGCGCCTGTCCGGTCAGCTCGAGCAGGCCGATGGTGATGGCGACCGCCGTGTTCTTGATGGTGTTGAGGAACTCGGAGGTCAGCGGCGGCAGGATGATGCGGAACGCCATCGGCAGCAGCACATAGCGATAGCCCTGCACGGTGGTCAGGCCGAGCGCAGTTGCGGCCATCTTCTGCCCGCGCGGCAACGAGCCGATGCCGGCCTGCAATTGCACGGCGACACGCGCCGACATGAAGAGGCCGACGCCGATCGCAGCGGTCCAGAACGGTGCGTTCGGCAGTTGCTTCAGCCAGGTGCCGGCCGCCTTCGGCAACAATTCCGGCAGCACGAAGTACCACAGGAACAGCTGCACCAGCAGTGGCATGTTGCGGAAGAACTCGACCCAGCAGAAGCCGAACCAGTAGGCCGCCCTGGAGGGCAGCGTGCGCATGACGCCGATCAGCGAGCCGAAGACCAGCGCGATGATCCATGCAAGAACCGCCGTCTTCAGGGTCAGCGCCAGCCCCGACAGCAGCATGTCGAGATAGGTGCCGGTCCCCATCGGGTTCGGCTCGAAGAAGATTCCCCAGTTCCAGTGGTAGTTCACGTGTCCCCCGCGCGAACGCGCCAATCATAGATGTCGTAAACGTCTATGCAAATGTCCGGCCACTCCCTCCAGAATGGCCGGAATTTGCTTCCTCTCCCCGCAAGCGGGGAGAGGCGTCAACTCAGCTTACTTGTAGTCGTCCGGGTTCGGCGAGTCCGTGGGCTTCGCGAACTCGTTCTTCAGCTCGGCCGAGATCGGCGAATTGAGGTTGAGGCCCTTCGGCGGAATCTTCTGGGTGAACCACTTCTCATAGATCTTCTGGCCTTCGCCGGAGGTGTAGAGCGCAGCGGTCGCCGCATCGACCACCTTCTTGAACGGCGCGTCGTCCTTGCGCAGCATGATGCCGTAGGGCTCGGGCTTTGAGAACGCGTCCTTGGAGATGACGTAGTCGTCCGGCGACTTGGAGCCGGCAACAAGGCTCGCGAGCAGGATGTCGTCCATCACGAAGGCGACCGCGCGATCAGTCTCGACCATCAGGAAGGACTCAGCATGGTCCTTGGCCGGGATGATGTTGGCGCCGAGGCCCTTTGCAACGTTGGCCTCGGTGAGCTGCTTGATATTGGTGGTGCCGGCGGTCGAGACCACCGTCTTGCCCTTGAGGTCGTCGATCGACTTCAGGCCGCTCGACTTCTTGAACACGTAGCGGCTGGCGGTCAGGAAGTGGGTGTTGGTGAAGGCGACCTGCTTCTGGCGCTCGGCATTGTTGGTGGTCGAGCCGCATTCGAGGTCGATGGTGCCGTTGGCCATCAGCGGAATACGCGTCGCCGAAGTGACCGGGTTGAGCTTGACCTCGAGCTTGTCGAGCTTGAGCTCCTTCTTCACGGCGTCGACGATCTTGTAGCAGATGTCCATCGCGAACCCGATGGGCTTCTGGTTGTCGTCCAGATAGGAGAACGGGATCGAGGAGTCGCGGAAGCCCAGCGTGATGGCGCCGGTGTCCTTGATGTTCTTCAGCGTGCCGGTCAGCTCCTGGGCCCCGGCCTGGCTAACGGCAAAGGTCGCGGCAAGCGCGAGACCGATGTGACGGAAATGCTTCACTTTTTTGTTCCCCTTTCAGGATCATGCGGCCGGATGCAAGCACAAATCGGCCCGGATTAGAATGTGACTTTCGGCTGGCTTGCGGCTCAGGTTAATGGCTAAGGGTCAGTGGCTCAGGTCAGTGGCTTGGGCAATTCCCCGAGATCCCAGAACAGCCCGGCCATCACCGTCAAGGCCTCTTCGGTCAATGGCAGCAGGATGTGCTCATTGGGCGCATGCTGGGAGCAACCAGGATAGGAGTGCGGGACCCAGATCGTCGGCAGGCCCAGGATCTCGGAAAATACGTCGTTCGGCAGGGAGCCGCCGAAGTTCGGCAGCACCGCCGGCGCCTTGCCGGTCGTTTCTCGCACCGAATCCGCCGCCCATTTGATCCAAGGGCTGTCGAAATCGGTACGCGAGGCCGCAAAGCTCTGGGCGGCCCGCACCTCGACCATCGGGAAACCCTTCTCGACCAGATGCGAGCGGACGGCCTCGATCAGGCCGTCGATCTTGGTGCCGACGACAAAGCGCAGTTGCAGCACGGCATTGGCGTGACCGGGAATGGCGTTGGCCGGCTTCTCGATATTGCCCGAGGACATCGCCAGCACTTCGAGCGTGTTCCAGGCATAGAGCCGCTCGGCCGCTGACAATCCCTCCTCGCCCCAGTTCTCCGCCAGCGCCGGCTCGTCCTCGGTCGGGACGACCTGCACATCGGCAAGATAGCTGCGGATCTGGTTGGTGAGCCGCGGCGGCTTCAGGGCATCGAGCTGGAGACGGCCATGGCCATCGACCAGCGTCGAGATCGCGTTGACCAGAATGGTCGCGGGATTGGCGAGCACGCCGCCCCAATTGCCGGAATGATGGCCACCGTCGCGCAAATTCACGTCGAGATGGATGCGGATGCCGCCACGGCAGCCGAGGAAGAGTGTCGGGCGATCTGCCGACAGGCGCGGTCCGTCGGAGGCCATGAACAGATCGGCCTTGAGCGCATCGCGATTGAGATCGCAGACCTTGCCGAGATCGGGCGAGCCGATTTCCTCACCCATCTCGACGATGAATTTAGCGTTGAAGCCGAGCTTGCCGCCGCGGGCCTCGCGCACCGCACGGAGCGCCGCCATGTTGATGCTGTGCTGGCCCTTGTTGTCGGCAGTGCCGCGGCCGTAGAGGCGCGTGCCCGCAACCGTCGTGCGCCAGGGATCGCGGCCGTCGCGCCATTCGCCTTCCATGCCGTCGACGACGTCGCCATGGCCGTAAATCAGCACGGTCGGGGCGGATGCGCTCTCGTGATGCTCGGCGAACAGGAACGGCGCCTTGCCGCTGGGGGATTCGACCATACGGCTTTGAAAATCGAGCGCAGCGAAGGCCGGCTGCATCTCCTGTTCCAGATAGGCACGCAACTCGGCGCCGCGCGACGGATTCTGGCTTTCGGTCTTGAAGGCGACGCGGCGGTCGAGTTCGGCGAGGAACGCGCCCGATTTGAAATCCTCACGGGCGCGGGCGATGGCGTCGGCTCTGGTCATGATTTGCTTTTCGGACTTCGAGGAAGGACCCTACCCGAGACAGGACGGCCTTCGAAAGTGGCGGGGACTTGGATTGTTCTTGTAGTTCTCTTGTAGTTCTCTTGGGATTTCGTTCTTGCTCGCTTGAGATTGGCTTGCCAAGGGCAGCAGTGCTGCTGATTTTGGCCTTGCCAAGCGCAAGTTATATGCAAGAACTTCGCCAAGTTGGGGCGCACGTCTATCATTCGAAGAGCGCTCAGTACAGAGCGCCGGGGGACCATCATGGCCAAGCAGATCAGGCTCAACGCCTTTGCGATGAATTGCGTCGCACACCAGTCGCCGGGCCTGTGGACCCATCCGCGCGACCGCACCGCCGAATATAACCGCCTGCCCTACTGGCTCGACCTTGCCAGGACGCTGGAGCGCGGCCGCTTCGACGGCTTGTTCCTGGCCGACGTGCTGGGCGTCTACGACGTCTATGGCAACAGCCCTGACGCAGCCTTGCGCAATGCAGCACAGACGCCGTCGAACGAGCCGCTGCTCCTGCTCTCGGCGATGGCGGCGGTGACGCAAAATCTCGGTTTCGGCGTCACCAGCAATCTGTCCTTCGAGCCGCCCTACCCGTTCGCGCGGCGGATGTCGACGCTCGATCATCTCACCGAGGGGCGGATCGGCTGGAACGTCGTCACCGGCTATCTCGACAGCGCCGCCCGCGGCGCCGGCAAGGACAAGCAGACCGGGCATGACGACCGCTACGACATCGCCGACGAATATATGGATGTCGTCTACAAGCTCTGGGAAGGGAGCTGGGAGGACGATGCCGTGCTGCGCGATCGCAAGCGCGGTATCTTTACCGATCCCGCAAAGGTTCATCGCGTCAATCATGAGGGCGCGAACTACCGCATCAACAATACCATTCACCTCAGCGAACCGTCGCCGCAGCGCACGCCCGTGCTGTACCAGGCCGGCACCTCGCCGCGCGGCCGCCAGTTCGCCGCGCGTCACGCCGAATGCGTGTTCATGTCGGGGCCGTCAGCCAAGGTGATCGCACCGCGCGTCTCCGCGATCCGGCAGGAGGCCGCCGCGCTCGGCCGCAATCCGGCCGAGATCCTGATGTTCTCGATGATGACGATCATCCTCGGCCGGACCGAAGCCGAGGCGAAGGAGAAATACGCCGACTACCGCCGCCATATCAGTCCCGAAGGCGCGCTGGCGTTGATGTCGGGATGGACCGGTGTCGACTTCTCCGGCTACGACCTCGACCAGCAGGTCCGCCACGTCCAGAACGACGCCGGCCGCAGCGCGATGGACAACGTCACCCGCGCCGACCCTGATCGGGTCTGGACCGTCCGCGACGTCATCGAGCATGTCGGCATCGGCGGCGCCGGCCCCGTCGTGGTCGGAACGCCCGAGATGGTCGCGGACAAGATCGAGCAATGGTTCGAGGCAACCGACGTCGACGGCCTCAACGTCGCCTTCGCAATCTCGCCCGGCGATTTCGAGGACATCGCCGACATGCTGGTGCCGGAGCTGACGAAGCGCGGACGGTACAAGCCGGAATACGCAAAAGGCACATTGCGGGAGAAGCTGTTCGGCGATGGCCGCGCGCGGCTCGGCGCGCCGCATCCGGCGGCAGGGTATCGAGTGGGGAAGACTGGGTAGAAACCGCTAGGTACGCTGTCATGCCCCGGCTTGACCGGGGCATCCAGTACGCCGCAGCCTCTCGATTTATCTCTATCTTCTCTGGAATACTGGATCACCCGCCTTCGCGGGTGATGACGACTGAGCGTGCGGCGAGCACCAGTGCGATAGCGACCCCCTACACTTTCCCGTCCACCATCACCTCGATCAGCTTCGTCCCGGGCCGGCCAAACGCCGACGACAGCGTCGCCTTCAGCTCGCGGGGGTCGCTGATCTTGATCGCCTCGCAGCCCAGCGCCCTGGCGATCCCGGCGAAATCGACCGGCGGATCGACGAAATCCATGCCGACATAATTGTCGTCGCCATGGAAGGCGAGCAGGCGCTGCTTGATGATGCGATAGCCGCCATTGTTGGCGATGACGACGTTGAGCGGCAGCTTGTGATGCGCCGCCGTCCATAGCGACTGGATCGAATACATCGCGCTGCCGTCGCCGGAGAAGCACACCACGGGACGATCCGGATTGGCGATGCTGACGCCAACCGATGCCGGCAGGCCCCAGCCGATGCCGCCCGAGGCAAGGCCGTGATAGCCGAAGCGATCGCGGTGCGGACGCAGGTTCGTGATCTGGCGGCTGGAAGTGAGGCCTTCATCGACGAGAATGGCGTTCTCGGGCATGGCCTCCACCATGTGCAGCACCAGATAGTCGGGATCGATCGGCGTGCGCCCCGCGCTCTTGCCGATCTGCTCGACCAACGCGGCGCGGCGCGCGCTCCAGTTCTTCGGCGCGAGTTCGGCGAGACGCTGCCTTGAGCGTTGCGCCAGTGCCGCGCCGCCCATCTCCTTCAGCACGGGAAGCAGTGCGCGCAGCGTTTCCTTGACGTCCGCCTTCAGCGCAATCTCCGCGCCGAAATTCTTGGCGATCTCCCAGTCGACGAGGCCGACCTGCAGAATCGGCAATCCGTCCGGCAGCGGGTCGACTTCGCTATAGACCGACATGCGCACGGGATCGCCACCGAGCGCGACCAGGAGATCGTAGGGCGCGAGCGTATCGCGTGCGACCTTCTGGACGCGCGCCAGCGTGCCGACGAAGCTCGGGCTTTCCGAGAGGAAGTGCGAGCCATAGGCGGTCGAGGATTGATAGGCGGCAGCGCCGAGCAGCTCGGCGAGCTCGGCCGCCTCCTTCAGCGCGTCGCTCTTGACCACCTCGTCCATGGTGACGATGACAGGACGTTCGGCCTTGAGCAGCCGCGCGGCAAAGGCCTTCAGCGCTTCGTCCGACGGTCTGGTGCGCGCGTCGATCCGGGTGGAGCGGCCAAGATCGATACCGGCTTCGCTGTTGAGGATGTCGCCGGGCAGCGAGATGAACACCGGCCCGGTCGGCGGCGTCATCGCGACCTTGGCGGCGCGGCGCACGATGCGCGGCAGATCCTCCAGCCGCGTCACCTCGACCGCCCATTTCATCCAGCGGCTCGGCCATGCGCACCAGTGGACCGTAGAGCACCGGCTCCATCAGGCCGTGGCCCTGCTCCTGCTGGCCCGCGGTCAAAATCATCGGGGTGCCCGTGAACTGGGCGTTGTAGAGCGAGCCCATGGCGTTGCCGAGGCCGGGCGCGACATGGACGTTGCAGGCGACGAGCTTGCCGGAGGCGCGGCTGTAGCCATCGGCGATCGTCACCACCAGGCTCTCCTGCATCGCCATCACATAGGTGAGATCGGGATGATCCTTCAGCGCATGCATGATCGGCAGCTCGGTGGTCCCGGGGTTGCCGAACAGATGCGTGATGCCCTCGTCCTTGAGCAGCGCGAGAAAGGCGGAGCGGCCGGTGATCTTGTTCTTCATGTTTCCTCCAGGAGCGGACATTGCCGCAAGGACGGACGCATGATGGCCGAACTTGGCCGAGGCACGCAAGGAAACGCCGTCATGGCAGACTTGCGTCGGCGCGCGCAAGCTGGGAACATGCTCGGGCGTAAACCTGCACGGGGAGACGCGATGGCCTATGACGAGAACACCGCGGCGCGGGTGCGCAAATTACTGGCCGGTCAGCGATACGTCGCGGAAAAGAAGATGATGGGCGGCCTCTGCTTCATGGTGAACAACACCATGTGCTGTACGGTCAGCGGGCGCGGCGGCATGCTGATCCGCGTCGGCCCGGAAGCGCATGCACGCATGCTGCAAGAGCCGCACACCAGCCCGATGGAAATGCGCGGGCGCATCATGACCGGCTTCGTGCGCGTCGCGCCGGA
Organism: Bradyrhizobium sp. CCBAU 11361; assembly: GCF_028128935.1. Lineage (NCBI taxonomy): Bacteria > Pseudomonadati > Pseudomonadota > Alphaproteobacteria > Hyphomicrobiales > Nitrobacteraceae > Bradyrhizobium > Bradyrhizobium sp. CCBAU 11361. The sequence goes on along the minus strand of NZ_LBJZ01000173.1, from coordinate 40,936 downwards.
CGGCTATCAGAGCGACGCCGATCTGAAAAAATGGGTCAAGCGCGGGCTCGACTTCGTGGCGGCGAATACTGCGGGACGCAAGGCAGCACCGCGGAAGGCTGTTTCAGCGAAAACCAAGGTCGCCGCCAAGGCTAAAGCACCTCCTCGCGGCCAAGCTCGAAAGGGTCTTCGCCGCTAGCGCGTTTCTTCTTTTTCGAGCGCTGCCACACCACACCGGGAAAGCCCTTCAGCGGCACCAGCGGCTCGCCGGTATAGGCCCATTCCTGGAGCTCCTCGATGGCGATGTGATAGAGCGGCTGGCGGCCGGTGCGTTCGTTGAACAGGGCGCGCGGGATGTTGACCATGTGCGGGCCCCGCGGCCGCTCGTAGGCGATCGGCGTGCCGCAATGCGAGCAGAAGCTGCGCGCAGTCTTCGTTGCCTTGTCCTCGTAGCGCGTGAGCGCAGTCTTGCCGGAGGTGATGCGAAAGCGCTTCTTCCAGCTGCCGACATAGGTCGCATAGGCCGCACCGTGGGCGCGGCGGCTACCGGCGGAATGATCGTGCCAGGCCCAGCGCGCGGGAACGTCGATCTCGAAGGTGACCTTGCCGCAGAGGCATTGGCCAGTGGCGATACCTGCGGCGGCTGCGGCTTTGGCCATGGTAGGTCCCTCCGTCGTCATTGCGAGCCAACGGGGCCGCGCTTCGCGCGGACCCGTTGGCTCGCAATGACGGAAATTGTGTTGACGGTCGCGCGACAAATCAAGCCCCGTAGCCCGGATGAGCGAAGCGACATCCGGGAAGATTCGCGCTCAGGCGAAAGTCCCGGATATCGCTTCGCTCATCCGGGCTACGAAGAGATCCCTACGCCGGCGTCAGTTCGTCATACGCGGGGTAATCCGTATACCCCTTCTCCTCGCCGCCGTAGAACGTCGCACGGTTATACGGCGTGATCGGATAATCGTGCGCGAGGCGTCGCGGCAGATCGGGGTTGGAGATGAAGATGCGGCCAAAGGCGATGATGTCGGCATGGCCGTCGGCGATTGCCGCATTCGCGGTCTCGCCGGTAAAGCCGCCGGCCGTCATCAGCACGCCGCTGTAGAACGGACGGAACAGCACCATCGCCGAGGGCACGTTCTCCCAATGGACGTCGGCGCGGCCGGCGCCGCTGGAGCGCGGCTCGATGAGGTGCAGATAAGCGAGACCGAGCTTGTCGAGCGCCTTCACAACATGGGTGTAGAGCGGCATCGGATCGGGCTCGCCGGAATCGTTGGCGATGCCGTGCGGCGACAGCCGCACGGCGACGCGGTTCGCGCCCCAGACATCGATCGCGGCCTGCGTGACTTCGAGCAGAAGCCGCGCGCGGTTCTCGATCGACCCGCCATATTGATCGGTGCGCTGGTTGCTGCGCGATTGCAGGAACTGCTCGAGCAGATAGCCGTTGGCGCCGTGAATCTCGACGCCGTCGAAGCCGGCGGCGAGCGCGTTCTTCGCGCCCTGCCTGAAGGCCTCGACGATGCCCTTGACCTCGTCCGTCTCCAGCGCGCGCGGAGTCTCGTAGTCGGAAATCTTCCCGTCGGCGGTCATCGCCTTCATGCCTTCGGCCTTGATCGCGATGGCCGAAGCCGAGACCGGAAGCTCACCGCCATGGAAGGACGAATGCGAGACGCGGCCGACATGCCAGAGCTGGAGGAAGATGATGCCGCCCTTGGCATGCACGGCATCCGTCACCTTGCGCCAGCCGGCGATCTGTGCCTCCGAATAGATGCCCGGCGTCGCCGGGTTGCCGCGGCCGTGCGAGAGCACGGGCGAAGCTTCGGCGATCAGTAGGCCGCCTTCCGTTGCGCGCTGGCCGTAATATTCGGCGTTGAGCGGCCGCGGTGAAAAGCTCTCGCGCTCGGCGCGCATGCGCGTCAGCGGTGCCATCGCGACGCGATGCGCGAGCTTATACGGACCGACCTGCAACGGTTTGAACAACGCCGGAAATTTCATGCTGGCCCCAAAGTGGCTATGGAAGGATGCGGATCATATAGCGAGGGGCGGTCACCGTAAAAGGTACCGCCCCCGCAAAAGCAGATATTCCCTCCCGCGGAACGCGCGGGGGAACAGACCTTACGCCGTCTTGATCCAGACGGCCTTCACGTTGAGATACTCCTCGACATGCTGCTTGCCGGACTCGCGGCCGTAACCGCTCATCTTGTAGCCGCCGAAGGGCACGGCCGGGTCCATCGCCTGGTAGCAGTTCACCCACACCGAGCCGGCACGCAGGCTCTTCGCAACCGCATGCGCCTTGCTGACGTCGCGCGTCCAAAGGCCCGAGCCGAGGCCGAACGTGGTGTTGTTGGCGCGCTTGACCAGCTCGTCCATGTCCTTGAACGCGATGGCGGAGATGACGGGGCCAAAAATCTCCTCCTGCGCGATGCGCATATTGTCCTGCACACCCGCGAACACGGTCGGAGAGACGAAGAAGCCCTTCGACAGTGCGCCTTCGGTCACGCGGCCGCCGCCGGCGAGCGCGCGTGCGCCTTCCTTCTGGCCGATGTCGAGATAGCCGGTGACGCGCTCGAGCTGCTGCTCGGAGACGAGCGGGCCGATCTGCACATTGGGATCGAGACCGTTACCGACTTGCAGCTTCTTGCCGAACTCGGCGACGCGGCCGACGAATTCTTCATAGATCGACTGCTCGACGAACAGGCGCGTGCCGGCGCTGCAAATCTGGCCGGAGTTGGCAAACACCGCCATCGCGGCGCCGGGCACGGCGGCATCGAGATCGGCATCCGCGAACACGATGTCCGGCGACTTGCCGCCGAGCTCGAGCGAGACGCGCTTGAGGTTGCCGGCCGAGGCGCGGATGATCGACTGTCCGGTGACATGCGAGCCGGTGAAGGCGACCTTGTCGACGTCATGGTGCGAGGCGAGCGCAGCGCCCGCGGTCTCGCCATAGCCGGGCACGACGTTGACGACCCCGGGCGGAATGCCCGCCTCCATCGCAAGCTCTGCGATGCGCAGCGAGGTCAGCGGCGCCTCTTCGGCGGGCTTGAGCACCACGGTGCAGCCGGTCGCGATCGCGGGGCCGATCTTCCAGATCGTCGCAGTCAGCGGGCCGTTCCAGGGGATGATGGCGCCGACGACGCCGATCGGCTCCTTCAGCGTGTAGGAGAAGATTTCGCCCGGCAGCGAGTTCTCAATGGTCTCGCCGTGGATCGCGGTGGTCTGCCCTGCGTAATAGCGCAGCATGCCGACGGCGCGCAGCCGATAGGCGCGGGTACGGCTGAGCGGCGCGCCCATGTCGAGCGTGTCGAGCTGCGACAATTCGTCGAAATTCCTCTCGACGAGGTCGGCAAGCTTCAGGAGCAGGTTCTGCCGCTCGAACGGCTTGACCTTGCTCCAGGGGCCTTCGAAGGCGCGGCGAGCGGCGGCGACCGCACGGTCGATGTCTTCCTTGTCGCCCTCGGCGACGGTTGCGAGCAGTTCGCCGGTCGCGGGATTGTGGGTCTCGAAGCGCTTGCCGGAGGCGGCATCGACCCACTTCCCGTCGATCAGCATCTGCTTGTAGGACCCATTGGCGAACGGGTGGCGCGTGATCGGAATAGCCTGCGACACAGCCATGGCTGCACTCCCTGTCAGGTGATTGATTGGGTTCGATCTGGGCGGGATCGTTAGGTCAGGGAGAATACAGCGGTGCCGGAAAGGCGTAAAGGCGGCGTGGAACGAAGACCTCCCATGCCGACTTGTGCAGGGTCGCACAAACGCCATGTTATAGCTCGACCGAACTCGACGCCCCTCCCCGGAGAATGAGCCATGTCGCATCCTGTCATCGCCAAGGGCAACGTCGCCGTGATCACCGGGGGCGCATCCGGCATCGGCCTCGCCGCCGCCATCGCCTTCGCACGCGCGGGAATGAAGATGTGCATCGCCGACGTCGACCCGACACGACTGACCGAGGCCGCAACAAAACTGTCATCCGTCACGGCTGCCACAGATGTGATGACCTTCGTCGTCGATGTCAGCCGCGCCGAGAGCGTGAAGGAACTGGAACGCGCCGTGGGCGCGCATTTCGGCGGGACCGATATCCTCATGAACAATGCGGGCATCCAGCCCGGCAGCACGCTGTTTGGCGAGCCCGACAACTGGCAGCGCATCATCGCCGTCAACATGTGGGGCATCGTCAACGGCTCGCGCATCTTCGCGCCCAGCATGATCGCGCGCGGCAAGGCCGGTCTGATCATCAATACCGGCTCGAAGCAGGGCATCACCACGCCGCCCGGCGATCCCGCCTACAATGTCTCGAAGGCCGGCGTGAAGGCTTTCACCGAAGCGCTCCAGCATGAGCTGCGCAACACGGAAGGCTGCCACGTCACGGCGCATCTGCTCATTCCGGGCTTCGTCTTCACGGGACTCACCGCCAAGGGCCGCACCGAGAAGCCGGCGGGAGCCTGGACCCCCGAGCAGACCGTCGACTTCATGATTGCCCGGCTCGAGGCCGGCGATTTCTACATCCTGTGCCCGGACAACGATGTGCCCCGCGCCCTCGACGAAAAGCGCATGCTCTGGGCCGCCGGCGATATCGTGGAGAACCGCCCGCCGCTATCGCGCTGGCACCCGGATTACGCAGATGCGTTCGCGAAGTTCGTGAAGGGCGACTGACTATCAGACCCTCATGGTGAGGAGCGCGGAACGCGCGTCTCGAACCAAGAAGGCCCGGCTGGGCCTCAATCCTTCGAGACGCCCGCTTATAGCGGGCTCCTCAGGATGAGGGGTTAGAGCGCCGATGGCGCGAGGAGAGGTTGGGCCGCGGCTTACAGCGTTTCCTGCTGGTGCCCGCAGTTCTTGCAGGCGAACTTGACGCGGCTCTGGCCTTTTGGCGCCTGCACCCGGTTAGGGGCGCCGCACTTGCCGCAGACCGCCTCGATCCGGGTATCGCCCTGCTTGACGACGATGGTCTTCTTTTCCATCGATTCGCGGATCAGGCGCTCGGCCTCCTCTCGCAGGGATTGTTTGGACAAAGCTCATCTCCGCCATGAATGCGGGCGAGGCTTATCGCACCTGCGTCGAAATCACAATCCGAAACGGCCGCTCAGACCTCGACAATCACATAGCTGTCCTCGACATGCACCGGAAAGGTCTCGGCGACATACGGACCTTTCTGCAGCTCCTCGCCCCGTTCCACCGCGACCGGATATGACCGGATCTTGACCCGTTTCGGGTCGAACCAGGACTGGCCGTTGCGCATGTCGAACTCCCAGCCGTGCCAGGGACAGCGCAGCATCTCGCCGACGCGCGAGCGCTGATAGATGCCCGGCTCGGGCGAGGTCAGCCGCGCCACGCAGGCCGCCTTGTCGAGCGGAGCGCCCTCGTGCGGGCAGCGGTTCAGAAGCGCAAAGAACTCGCCGTTGACGTGGAACACGACGATGTCGCGGCCAGCGACGTCGACGACCTTGTTGCCGCCGGGCGGGATGTCGGAGGTGCGGGCGACGATGTGACGGGCCATGCTGGTTTCAGAACTTGTAGACCGCGCGGGCATTGGTGCTGAAGATCTTCTTCCGCTCGGCCTCGGTCAGTGGCGTCTTGAAGGCGAAGCGCGGATCGTCAAAATCCCAGTGCGGATAGTCCGACGAGAACAGCAGCCGCTCGATGCCGACCCATTCGATCAGCGCGCGCAGATGCCGGGCCTCGTCCGGCTCGTCGATCGGCTGGGTCGTGAACCAGAACTGCTCGCGAACATATTCCGACGGCTTGCGCTTGAGATGCGGCACCTCGCTGCGGAAACGCTCGAAATGCTGGTCCATGCGCCACACCGCCGAGGGGATCCAGCCGAAGCCGCCCTCGATGAAGACGATCTTCAGTTTTGGAAAGCGCTCCGGCACGCCCTCGATGACGAGGCTCGCAAGCTGCGCGGCAATGGTGTGCGCGTTGGATTGGTGCTCCTCGACATAATAGGACGGCCAGCCGCCGCCGGTCGGCGCGTGACCGCCATAGCCGCCGACATGGATGCCGAGCGGCAGATCCAGCGCCTGCGCGCGCTCGTAGATCGGCCAGTAGCGGCGGCGGCCGAGCGGCTCGTTGGCCCGCGGCGAGACGTTGATCTGGATGTATTCACCGATCTTGGCGCAACGCTCGATCTCGGCAATCGCAAAATCGGTCCCGTCCTGCCCGACCAGGATCGAAGCCTTCAGGCGAGGATCGCGGTGCGTCCAGAACGCCAGCTGCCAGTCATTGATTGCACGCTGGATCGCGGCCCCGAATTCGAGATTCTGCTGCGAGAAGATGAAGAGATCGAGCACCTGGAGAATGCCGAACTCGACGTCGAGCGGATCGAGATGCTGCTTGCGCATGAAATCAAGATCGGAGCCGGGCGGCCCGCCGGTCGGCGGCCAGGCATCGCGCCGCGCGATCAGCGGCGAGGACCGCGGATAGGGCGTGGTGAACAGATAGGGCGTGCGCAGATGGCTGCCGTATTCCTTAAGATGCTGCTGCCAGCGTTTTGGCAGGAACTCGTTGAGATCGTCGGTCGAGCGCAGGCTCGGATGGACGTCACAATCGACGATACGCAGCCGCGTCGCGGCAGGCTTTTCGTCGTCACGCAACGGACGGTCGATGACCTCACTCATGCGATCCTCCAGAAACTAGTTTAGAGACAACCGCGGAAACGTCTCCAGCGGATTGTCGACGCACATCTTCGCGATGATGCTCTTCGGCAGGTTCGGCGGGATCGGATCGTCGCCGTCGAACTGCCAGTGCGGGTAGTCGGACGCGAACAGGAACATTTTTTCGGAGCCGATCTGGTCGATGATCTCCTCTACGCTTTTCGCATCGCCAGGTGCATCGAACGGCTGCATGGTGACACGGAAATTGCCGCGGATGATCGATGCAGGCTCGCGCTCGACCCAGGGCACCTCGACGCGCACGCCGCGCCAGGTCTTGTTGGCCCGCCACATGAAGGCCGGCAGCCAGCTCACGCCCGACTCCATCAGCACGACCTTGAGATCGGGATATTTGCCGAACACGCCCTCATAGATCAGGCTGAGGATCTGTGCCTGAAACGCCTGCGCCTCGACGAAGTAGTATTCGTAACGATGCGACGGCCAGCCGGCGGAGCTCGGCGCCTGACGATACTGCGTACCGGCGTGGATCGCGAGCGGCAGCTTGTATTTCTCCGCAAGCTGATAGACGGGCCAGAAATGCCGCCGGCCCAGCAGCGTCTCGCCCTGCGCCAGCACCAGGATGGAGACGAAGCGATTGTCGCCAGCGCGTCGCTCGATCTCCTCGATCGCGAGATCCGGCGCCTGCATCGGCACGACGATGGAGGCGCGCAGGCGCGAATCGCGCGCGAGCCATTCGGCGGCGATCCAGTCGTTGATGGCCTTGCAGAAGTCGGCCGCCATATAGGCGTCGAACACGGCCTGCGCACCATAGAGCACGTTGAGGATGGCGTGGCTCGCGCCCAACTGGTCGAACGCACCCTTCTGCACCATGGCGAGATCGGAGCCCGGCCTGGCGCCATTGGCCGGCCGCCAGTCGGCGCGGCCCGAAAGCGGCATGCTCGGCGGATAGGAGGTGAGGTCGAGCCCGTCGATCGCCCGGCTCACCACCTGCTCTTTCCAGTGATCGCTGAGATAGGGCAGCAGCGTCGTGCGCGTGCCACCAACCGCCGGGTGGATGTCGCAGTCGATCCGCGTCACCGCCATGGATGCTTCCTCGCCGAGATCTTGTTAGCAAGTCTTTATTGGCGGCGTTCTTGGTGCGCCGCCTGGGCAGAGTGCTCCGGCCGCCACCGCTTCGCAAGGGCGCACGCCCGCGCGATCCGTCATGGCTCGGTTGCATTTCGCAGGCGCGATATGTGGATCAGCCGCGCGGTGGATGCTCCGGCACCCACCGCGTCAGAGTGGAAACTGTTGCGCAATTCTCTCCTCAAGCCGCCTTGGAAACCTCCATCAGCAGACGCTCGGCCTTGGCATCCTCGATGCGGTTCATCAGCCGGCCGCTCTCGTGATTGTCGCGCACCGTCTTGGTCAGCGTGATGCAGGTCTGGATCAGCATCACGATGCCCATGGTGAGGTAGCCCTTCATCCAGAGGTCGATCGGCAGGAAGAAGATCCCGATTGCGACGAGGAAGGCGGAGGCCGCGAAGGACACGTAAGTGAAGGTCACCCAGGCGTTGCTGTGGGGCTGGCCGTTCTGGTTCATGGTCGTCTCCTGTTGGTTCGAATGATGATGGGATCTGAGTTCAGGCGGTCGGCGTGCGCTTGGACTTCAACCGCGCCAGCACATCGTCCGCGGTCGTCTTGAGCCGGGGGCCGAAGCCTTGTTCGGCGAGTCGTTCGGCGGTCGCTAGCGGTCCGCTCGCCGCATCGAGCTCAAACAGCGCGTCATCGGCGGCCTGGGCTTCCATCTGGCGTTCGCGCAAGCGCCTCAAGGTGCTCTCCGCTTCCGGCAGCGTGGATTCGTAGGGACGTGCGGCCTCGATGCCGCTGCGGCGAAGCGAGCGCACCGCTTCCGAGGCACGGGCGAGGCGACGGCCGCGATCGAGCTCGGTGATGCGGGCCTGTGCGCTCGCGACGTGGCGCCTCAGCCGGATGATCTCGGTCGCGAACAAGGCGCGTGCCGTCATCGCCGCGTCGCGATCGGCTTCGAGCCCCGCGATGGCTTCGGCTGCCTCCTTGGCGAGGTCCTCGCGGCCGCCATCGAGCGCCGCCACCGCGCGGGTCTCGAGATCGGCGATGCGAGCGACGGTTGCCTCGAGCTTGCGGCCCTCCTGCTGGTCCTGTGCGATCGCCAGCGCCAGCGTCCGCTTGCTGCGCTCGACGGCGGCGGCCGCATCGCGCATCTGCTGATCGAGGATCAGAAGGGCCGTCCGGTCCTCCAGTTCCTCGCCTGCGGCGGCCACGCTGCCGCGGAAAAGTGTCACGACGGTCTTGAACATCTGCAGCTCCCTGTTTATGAGCGTTGCTCACACATGCTTTGTAGCAGGAATCTTGAACATCGTTCAATAAAAAAATGAGCGACGCTCAAGAATTTGACGCCGGATGACTAAGGCCTTGGAACGTCGAGCGAAACTTCGGACCGACCTGATCCAGGCGGCCGAGCGGATGATCGCTGAGCGGGGGTTGGCGGGTCTGAAAACCCGCGATTTGGCCCGCGAGATCGGCTGCGCCAATGGTGCGGTCTACAATCTCGTCGCCGACGTGGACGAGCTCGTCCTGCGGGTCGGCTCGCGCACGCTGCATCGCCTCGATGAGGCGCTCAGCGCAGCGGAAAGCGCGGGTGATCCTTCGCCACATAAGACGCTGGTCCGCATCGCCATTGCCTATTGCGACTTCGCCGCCGAAAACCTCGAACTCTGGCGCGCGCTGTTCGAGCACCGCATGGCCGCCGACAAGATCCTCCCCGACTGGTCTATCAACGACCAGATGCAGCTGTTCCGCCACATCTATCATCCGCTGGCGCTGCTGCTTCCCGAGCGCAGCCCCGAGGAACTCGGCATCACCGCGCGCAGCCTGTTCTCGGCGGTGCATGGCATGGTGGCGCTGGGGCTGGAGCAGAAGCTGGTCGCCGTTCCGCTTCCGGCGCTGCGGAACGAGATCGCGGGCCTCGTGCGCGCGATGCTGGACGGGCTGGTCGCGCGGGCGGTGTAGAGCCCGAAGGACCGCAGCGAAATTGTCGGCGGCGTCTGACTAAAATTTCGCCTGTCGCATCGTGGGCAGCGCGCTTAGCCTTCGCGACGTCCCGTCCCTTCACCTCTGTCCGGAGTCCCCCATGCCCCTCCTCATCCGCGGCGGCACCGTCGTCAATCACGATCATTCGCGACGCGCGGACGTGCTGATCGACGGCGAGACCATCGTCGCGGTCGGGACATCGCTCAACGCGCCGACGGGTACCGAGATCATCGACGCCGGCGGCGCCTACATCATCCCGGGCGGCATCGATCCGCACACCCATCTCGAAATGCCGTTCATGGGCACCGTCACCGCCGACGATTTCGAATCGGGAACGAAGGCGGCGCTGACCGGCGGCACCACCATGGTGGTGGATTTCTGCCTGCCCGATCCCGGCCAGTCGATGCTCGCGGCCTATCAGGAGTGGCGGCACAAATCCGAGAAGGCGGCGACCGACTACGGCTTCCACATGGCGGTGACGTCGTGGTCGAAGCAGATCTATGACGAGATGGAGACCGTGGTCAAAACCTACGGCATCAACACCTTCAAGCACTTCATGGCCTACAAGGGCGCGCTGATGGTGAACGACGACGAGCTCTACAACTCGTTCGCACGCTGCGCCCATCTCGGCGCCATGCCCGTTGTCCATGCGGAAAACGGCGACGTCGTCGCCCTGATGCAGGAGGCGCTGATCGCGCGCGGCGTCACCGGCCCCGAGGGCCACGCTTATTCGCGGCCGCCGGAAGTCGAGGGCGAAGCCACCAACCGCGCCATCATGATCGCGGACATGACGGGAACGCCGGTCTATATCGTGCACACGAGCTGCCGCGAGGCGCATGAGGCGATCGCGCGGGCGCGCGCGGCGGGAAAACGCGTCTACGGCGAACCGCTGATCCAGCATCTGTTGCTCGATGCCGGCGAATACCAGAACAAGGACTGGGATCATTCCGCGCAGCGCGTGATGTCGCCGCCGTTCCGCGACAAGTCGCACCAGGATAGTCTTTGGGCCGGCCTGCAAGCCGGCTCGCTCCAGGTGGTCGCGACCGACCATTGCGCCTTCACCACGGAGCAGAAGCGGTTCGGGCTCGGCGATTTCAGGAAGATCCCGAACGGCACCGGCGGCCTCGAAGACCGCCTCGCGCTATTGTGGACCGCGGGCGTCGCCACGGGGCGGCTGACCAAGGAAGAGTTCGTCGCGGTGACCTCGGCAAACATCGCCCGGATCCTCAACATCTATCCGCGCAAGGGCGCCGTCGCCGTGGGCTCGGATGCCGATATCGTGGTGTGGGACCCCAAGGCGAGCAAGACCATCAGCGCCAAGCGGCAGATGAGCCGGATCGATTACAACGTGTTCGAAGGCTTTGCCTGCATCGGCGGACCGGCCGCCACACTCTCGCGCGGCCGTCTCGTGTGGAAGGCTGGCGATCTGCGCGCCGACGCAGGCGATGGCCGGTACATCGAACGCCCCGCCTTCTCGCCCGTCCATGTGGCGAATTCCACATGGAAGGAGCTCAGCGCCCCGCGCGCGGTCGCACGCGGAGCGGTGACACCGTAAGAACGCGATTCACGCGGGATGCGACGCCATGAAGCGCGGTTGATGGCACGCGCTTTGCCTCTTTATGTCGCAACTTTCTCTCAAGGAGGCCGCGATGAGCGCATCATCTTCCGACATGAACCGTCGCAGCGTCGTGCTCGGCGGCCTCGGCATCGCCGGATTGACAGCCGTTGCGCCTCCCCTCGCCTGGGCGCAGGGGCGCAGCGAGACGCTGCTGGTGGTACAGGAGCTGGGGCCGAATTCGCTCGACATGCAGGGCGTCGGCTCCAACCAGACCGTGAACGGCCTGTCCTGGAATTGTTACGATCGCCTGCTAACCTACGCCTCCAAGACGCTGCCCGATGGGACCGTGTCCTATGATCGCGAGAAGCTCGCGCCTGAGCTCGCCGAGAGTTGGGAGGTCGCGGCCGACGGCATGTCCTGCACCTTCCGCTTGCGGAAGGACGCGAAATTCCACGACGGCACGCCGGTCACGGCCAGGGACGTCAAATGGTCGTTCGACCGTGCGGTGAAGGTCGGCGGCTTTCCGACCTTTCAGATGTCGGCGGGATCGCTGGAAAAGCCCGAGCAGTTCATGGTGGTCGACGACCACACCTTCCGCATCGATTATGTCCGCAAGGACAAGATGCTGCTGTTCAACGTCGCGGTCGTCGTCCCCTTCATCATTAACTCCGAGCTCGCGAAGAAGAACGCAACGCCTGAGGATCCGTGGGCGCTGGCCTGGCTGAAGACCAACGAGGCCGGCGGCGGCGCCTACAGGATCGAGAGCTGGAAGCCCGGCAGCGAGACCGTGCTGGCGCGCTTCGACGACTGGAAGAGCGGGCCGCTGCCGAAGGTCAAGCGCGTGATCGCACGCGACGTCCCCTCCGCCGGCACCCGGCGCGCGATGCTGGAGCGAGGCGATGCGGATATCTCCAGCGGCTTTGCGCCGCGCGATTTCGAGCAGATCATTCGGGAGGGCAAGGTCAAGGTATCAGGGGTGCCGATCCCGAACGCGCTCTGGTACGTCGCGCTGAACACGGCAAAGCCGCCGTTCGACAATGCCAAGCTGCGCCAGGCCATCGCCTGGGCGATGCCTTACGAGCAGATCCAGAGCAGCGCCTTCTTCGGACGCGCCGTCCCCATGTATGGCGGCGCGGCCGATGTCTCAAAGCCGGTCTGGCCGCAGCCGTTTCCCTATGTCACCGATCTCGACAAGGCCAAGGCCCTGATGAAGGAGGCCGGCTTCGAGTCCGGGCTGGAAACGACGCTGTCGCTCGACACCGGTACGGCGACCGTCGGCGAGCCGACCGCGATCCTGATCCAGGAGAGCCTCGCCAAGATCGGCATCAAGGCGTCGATCGAAAAAATCCCCGGCGCGAACTGGCGCACGACGCTGAACAAGAAGGAGCTGCCGCTCGCGCTCAACCGCTTCAGCGGCTGGCTCGATTATCCCGAATATTACTTCTACTGGAATTTCCACGGCAACAATTCGATCTTCAACATCTCCTCCTACCAGAACAAGGAGATGGACGCGCTGATCGACAAGGCACGCTTCACCGCGGATGCAGCCGAGTACGACAAGGCCGTCAAGGATTTCATCGCGCTCTGCATGCGTGACGTTCCCGTCATCCCGCTCAACCAGCCGATCCACGACGTCGCCATGCAGAAAGGCGTCACCGGCTACGAGTTCTGGTTTCACCGCGAGCCGGACTACCGTCAGTTCGCGAAGGGCTAGTGCCGATCGACGACGCGGACGAGGCCTGAAGGGCCTCGCGCCTGCTCGGTCGGAAAGCCCTTTTCCAGCCGCGCCTCGCTCGCACGGAGCATCGTCGCATCGAGCTTCCCTTGCCGCGATCCGTCCAGCGCGCAGACAAAGATCCGGTAGAATTGCGCGCCGTCATAGGCGACCAGCAGCAGGTCGACGCCGGCGTTGATCGCCTCGACCACGGCCTTGCAGACGTCGTGCTGGTAGATCGCGCCCATCACGAGGTCGTCGGTCATCACCACGCCCTGGTAATTCCACTTGTCGCGGATGATACCTTGAACGACGCGCTTCGAATGCGAGGCGGCGCGATCGGGATCGACGGCGGTGAGCGTGACATGGCCGACCATGAGCGCGCTGTGCGAATGCGACAGCACCTCGCGGAACGGGAGCCAGTCGGTTGCTTCCAGCTCCCTAACCGGCGTGTCGAGATTGGCGCTGAAATGATGCGTATCGGTGCGCACGCGCCCGATGCCGGGAAAATGCTTGAGCGTGGCGCCGACGCCGGACTCTTCCAGCCCGCGCACATAGGCGTTCGCGATCGTGCTGACCACGACGGGATCGGTCGCAATCGCCCGTTGACCGATCAGCGTGTGGAAGTCGAGACGATTGCGGCGGACCGGCGGCTTGAGGTCGAGCACCGGCGCGAGATTGAGGTTGACGCCGAGGCCGGCGAGCTCGCGGCCGTGGATGCGGCCAAACTCTTCGGCTTTGGCCTGCTGGTCGTCGGGGGCGAGCCCGGTGAGGGTCGCAAGCGCCGGCACCTTCGTCAGTGGCGGCGCGAGATGCCCGACGATGCCACCCTCCTGGTCGGCGGCGACGACCAGCTGCGGCAGGCTAGCTGCCCGCCGCTTGTCCTGGAGCGCCGCGATCTCGGCACGCAGCGTCTCGACCGTCCGGCCTCGGATGTTGTGCCGGGTCACGTAGACGCCGCCGATCAAGCCTTGTTCGGCAAGACGCGCGACCTCGGGAAAAGAGGAATAGCCGACCATGAAGTGAGGCCCGAGCTGACGCGCCTCGGCGGTGCTCGTCGCCAGAACATCGTGCTTGCGCAGCTCGAACTTCAGATGCGCTGCCGACATCAACAGCGGCGGCAGGCACCAGAGCATGACGAGCAGTTTGCCGGCCATGGTGCGCCACCGCCCTCTGCGAAGCAGAAAAATGACGATCGCGATGCTTGCAACGACAAGCACGATGTTTCCCGCGCCGCGCAGCGGGACCAGATAAGGATCGTTCTTGTTCGCGGCCGCGAATGCGACGAGGGGCGCGGACAGCCAGAGCAGGATGAGACCAATACGGCGGAGGAATTGCATGATGCGCCACATGCGAGAGGTGATGAATGTTTCGCACCTAACAAAGCGATTTGCGCTGCGCGAGAGGCAAAAGCGCACCTGCACGAAAACTGCAAAAGACTCCTGAAACCGTGCAGACGATGATCCCGCCTTCTGCACAAGCACCGTTCAGACTTCGTGATGTCACCCATCACGAGAGGTCCTCCGGACATGACGAGCCTGGCTTCGACGATCGCAGCGGACATCCAGCCGATCAGGCATTCCTCGATTCCGGCCAAGGTCGGCCTCGCACTGGCGCTGGCCGCGCTCGCCGACTGGCTGTTCTATGGCGAGCGGGTCGGACTTTCGCTCGCGCTCTTTGCCGTCGCGATGGCTTGCGTGTCCGTGCTCTTCAACCATGCGGTGCTGGATTTTCGGCGCGCGGCGATCGGCGGCGCGATCTTCATGCTCGGCCTCATGCCCGCCGTCGAGGAGCTCAACACGCTGTCGTTCCTGATTCTCGTCACGTCGCTGACGGTTGCGCTGCTGCTCGCGACCAACCCGGAGACGACTGAACTCGCCGACCGCGCCCGCGCGCTGCGCAACTTTGTCCTGCTCGGTCCCTTCAGGCTCTTCCCCGAGGCGCTCCAGATCTTCAACATGTCGGCCTTTACCCGCGGCATCGCGCTCTGGCTACTGCCGGCGGCGCTCGGCACGGTGTTCGTCGCGCTGTTCGCCGCGGCCAATCCGGTGATCGAGCAGTGGGTGTCGCTCCTCAATCCAAAACTCATCTTCGAATATGTCAGCGTCTGGCGCGTGCTGTTCTGGACTTTGATACTGGCGCTGGTCTGGCCATTCATCCATGTGCGCTGGCGGCGCAGGAAGGTTCTCACAACGACCGTCGACGATGGCCCGGTGCCGCCGCCGCTCCCGCCGCTGGTCCCGGCCGAGTTCCTGGGACCCTCGGCGATTCTGCGCTCGCTGATCCTGTTCAACCTGCTGTTCGCGGCACAGTCCATCCTCGACGGCATCTATCTCTGGGGCCATGTGGCGCTGCCGGCCAACCTGACCTACGCGGCCTATGCCCATCGCGGCGCCTATCCGCTGATCGCGACCGCCCTGCTCGCCGCAGCCTTCGTGCTGGTGGCGATGCGTCCGGGCGGACCGGCGGAGAAATCAAAGGTGATTCGCCCGCTGGTCTATCTCTGGGTGGGGCAGAACGTGCTGCTGGTCGCCTCCTCCATCCTCCGCCTCGATCTCTACGTCGACATCTACATGCTGACCTACTGGCGCATCGCGGCCTTCATCTGGATGGGGCTGGTGGCGCTCGGGCTGATCCTGATCGTCGCCCGGATCGCGCTCGACAGGTCCAACCTGTGGCTGATCAGTGCCAACCTGATCGTGTTAACGATCGTGCTCTATATTACCTCGCTGGTGAACTTCGATGCGTTCATCGCCGACTATAATGTCGCCCACAGCCGGGAAGTGTCAGGCAAAGGCGTGCAGATCGATATCAACTACCTCCTCACGCTCGGACCGCAGGCGTTGCCCGCAATCGACAAGGCGATGTTGCTGCGGCCCGGCGCCAACGAGAGCTGCCTTGTGTCGCGCCGCGACCTGCTTGTAGAACTTCAGCACCGGGATCTGGCCTGGCGAAGCTGGGGCTTTCGGAGCTGGCGGCTGCAACGCAGGCTCGATGCCGAGGTCAAGAACCCGCCCGGAAATCAGCCGGCCGGTTAAGCGGAGATATCCTTGGCGCATCGCATTCTCATCGTCGACGACGAAGGCCACATCCGCGAGGTCATCCGCGTCGCGCTGAAGAAGGCCGGCATGGACGTGATCGAGGCGCGCGACGGCAAGGAGGCGCTCGCCCGCTTTGCCGCCGACAAGCCCGACCTGATCGTGCTCGATATCGGCATGCCCGAGTTCGACGGCCTCGACGTCTGCCGCGAGATACGCAAGAGCTCCGACGTGCCGATCCTGTTACTGTCGGCGCGCGACGAGGAGATCGACCGCATCCTGGGTCTCGAGATCGGTGGCGACGATTACGTGACAAAACCCTTCAGCCCGCGCGAGCTGGTGGCGCGGGTCAACGTCATTCTGCGCCGCCTCAGCCCGCGCAATGGCGAGGCCAAGGCTGGGCCGAGCGCGCTGGCGCAAGGCGGCCTGCTGATCGATCCCGAGCAGCATGTCGCGTCCTTCGCCGGCACGCCGCTGAAGCTGACCGCGATCGAGTTCGGCATCCTGCGCGCGTTCCTGACCCGGCCGACCTCGGTGTTCAACCGCGAACAGCTGATGCGGGCGGCCTATCAGCTCAACATCCAGGTCTCCGACCGCACCATCGACAGCCACATCCGCAACATCCGCGCCAAGCTTGCCGCGCTGAATTGCGAGAACGTGATCGAGACCATCCACGGCGTCGGCTTCAAGCTCGGCCGCTGCGAGAAAGAAGCATGAGCACGGCGCCCGACAAATGGCGGCCGTCGCTCGGGCTCGTCATCTTCGCGGTGCTGGCAACCGTCGCGGTGCTGCCGCTGGTCGGCCTGTTCTTCTTCCGCCTCTACGACAACCAGCTGATCCGCCAGACCCAGGCCGAGCTGATCGCGCAAAGCCGCGTGCTGGCGACGATCTATGCACAGGAGGTCACCGCGCGGCTTGATAGCGGCCTCACGCTCGGCGCAGAGGTCCCGCCCGGCGTGCTGCCCGACCCCGGCGACCAGGTCACGCCGATCCGGCCCGCGCTTGACCTGACCGCCAACGATTTGTTGCGGCGGCGGCCCGATGCGCAGGCAGCAATCCGCCCGGCACAGCCGGCCTATGTCGAGATCGGCGCAAGGCTGACGCCGATCATCCGCGAGACCCAGAAGGTGACGCTGGCGGGCTTTCGCATCCTCGATCCGCAGGGCGTGGTGATCGCCGGGCGCCAGGAGGTCGGCCAGTCGCTCGCCCATATCGAGGAGGTCGCGGACGCGCTGCACGGGCAGTACCGCGCCACCTTGCGCAACCGCGTGCCGGACAAGCCGCCGCCGCCGATCTATTCCTTCAGCCGCGGCCTCGGCGTGCACGTGTTCTCGGCGATGCCCGTCATCGTCAACAACCGCGTTGCGGGGGTGATCTACACCACGCGGACGCCGAGCAACATCTTCGATCATCTCTACCAGGAGCGGGCCAAGTTCGTGCTGGCCGGGCTCGCCGTGATCCTCGGCACGATTGCGATCGGCCTGGTATTCTCGCGCACCATCACGCTGCCGATGCGCGAATTGATCGACCGCGCCGCGCGGATCGGCCGCGGCGACCGCGAGGCGTTCAGGCCGCTCCGGCACTACGGCACGCGCGAGTTCGCCCAGCTCTCGCACAGCTTCCTCGGCATGGCCGAGCAGCTCGCAAGGCGCTCCGACTACATCGCGACCTTCTCGGCCCATCTCACCCACGAGCTGAAGTCGCCGCTGACCTCGATCAAGGGTGCGGCCGAGCTGCTGCAGGATTCGGTTCAAGGCAAGTCGGGCGGCCTGACGGCGGCCGAGCAGACGACGTTCATCGCCAACATCCTGTCCGACACCCAGCGGCTGGAGGCGATGGCGCAGCGGCTGCGCGAGCTCGCCCGGGCCGAGAGCCTGCCGCAAAACGAGCGCACCGAGCTGGCGCCCGTGATCGCCGACCTCAGGAGCCGGTTTCCGGCAAGCTCAATCTCGGCCAGCGGCAGCCTCGACCGGGCGATCGGCATGTCCGGCGAGAAGGCACTGATCGTACTGTCGCATCTCGCCGACAACGCGATGCGGCACAAGGCGAGGTCAATCAGGCTGGAGGCGGTAGACGAGCGGACGACCCTGCTTCTGACGGTGAGCAATGACGGCGAGCCGATCTCGGCGCCGAACCGCGACAGGATCTTTGACGCGTTCTTCACCACCCGCCGCGACCAGGGCGGCACCGGGATGGGGCTGGCAATCGCGCGCGCGGTGATGGCGAGCCATGGCGGCTCGATCAGGCTCAAGCCGACCGACGAGGGCGCGGCCTTCGAGCTGCAGTTTCCAGTCGCCTAGATCGCGAACACCCAGGCGGCGACGATGGTGCCGATGGTGACGAGACCAGCGATGGTCCAGCCGGCGGCATATTCCAGTTCAGGGTGACCGGTCGCCCGCATGATCTCTGCCGGATCGGCGGTATGCTTCTCTGCCATGACAGCCTCGCACGTTTCTCCCCGTGTCTATGGATTAAGTCGCACCAGCCGCCATAAGGTTCCATCACGGACATGCGAGGAATAAAAAAACGCGAAAACAACCCCATGCACAGTAGAAAGCCTGCTCCGGCACGAGGCCAGGTCGCGCCGCACAACCGCCTGACGCGTCGAGCCAAAACGGCTCCGCCGCGCAATTCCCGCGTGCCCCGCGCCTTGCCTCCCAAATCCGGTTGCATGCTAGACTGGACGCCATCCACGGCAGGAGGGAAGCATGGCCGACAACAAGGCAAAGCGGGGCGGCGCCGATCGCGCCCTGATTGCGCTCAGCGAGAAATACGAAGTCGCCTATTGGTCGAAGAAGTTCAAGGTGACGCCGGCCAAGCTGAAATACGCCGTCAAGAAGGTCGGCCACTCCGCCAAGAAGGTCGAGGCCTACATCAAGCTCCAGAAGCACCGCGCCTCCGACAAGAGCCGGATCGCGCTCGGCGAGGCCTATGAGGTCCGCTACTGGTCGAAGAAATTCAAGATCACCCCGGCCAGGCTGAAGGCCGCCGTGGCCGCAGCCGGCCATTCCTCCAGGAAGGTGGAAGCGTACCTCGCAGCCCAGAAGGCGGCGAAAAAGGCCAAGAAGGCGAAGAAAACGGTCAAACGGAAGAAGGCCGCCTGAGATTTCGGGCCGATTTTCGGACCCATTTTCGGACTCTTGGAGGCAGGGATGAAATCCGGTCGATCGATCCTATCCTGCGCCCTCGTTCTTGCCGCCACGTCCCACCTCGCCGGCGCCTCCGCGGCCACGCCCGCAAAGGTCTCGGGCGCGACGGCGCTGGCGCTCGCGGGCGTGATCGCGCCGCTGTCGCCGAATCTCACCGGCGCCGAGAAGAAGGCGGTGGCGATGCTGTTCGCCGCCAATGCCGATATTCCCTACAAGAAGGCGATCGTGGTGACGGCCGACCGGATCGTCTGCCGCACCGGCAACGTCGACATCACCGTTCGCAATTGCGAGGTGA
Organism: Bradyrhizobium sp. CCBAU 11361; assembly: GCF_028128935.1. Taxonomy (NCBI): domain Bacteria; kingdom Pseudomonadati; phylum Pseudomonadota; class Alphaproteobacteria; order Hyphomicrobiales; family Nitrobacteraceae; genus Bradyrhizobium; species Bradyrhizobium sp. CCBAU 11361. The sequence continues at coordinate 21,550 of NZ_LBJZ01000173.1, read as the reverse complement.
CCTTCGGCAAGAAGGTGAAGACCGTGAACGGCTCCACCGCCAACGAGATCTTCGCCACCGAAGCGCTGGCCGGCGTTCCGCCTGACGGCGCGGCGGGATCGAATTTCGAGAGCCTCGCCAAGCTGAGCTGCACGATCGACCCCAACGCGATCAGGCGGAAGGACGGCAGCGGCGCGGATTGCACATTCGAGCCGGGGAATTGAGCGCCCGGAGGTGCCGTCAAATCGCCTCAAGACCAGCCAACTAATATGGCGAATTGAAAAGACAGGCCCCGACAGCGAGCCAATAGGAGCGCGCAAGGCCCGGCACCATCATGAAGAATTATCTCGCTTTTTTGCTTGTTCTGACCGTCTCGACAGCCTCCGCACATGGTCCGGTCCCGACGCGGCTGGCTGCGCCGTCCGAGCTCGTCCGCGCCGGGCTCACCGACAACGACACCACCGCCGGCGGCACCGCGCGGCTCTGCGAGCAGGTCACCTTCGCGCGCGGCCTGCGTTACGGCGAGAGCGAAGCCAATGTGCTCGATGTCGCCACCAGCGCGACCAAGGCGGATACGCCGCGGCCGGTGCTGCTGTTCGTGGCGAGCGACACCTTTACCGGCGACCATGCGGCGCCCGAGCTGTCGCGCCAGATCCAGGACCAGGCCATGTGCTTTGCCGCGCGCAACGACATGATCGGGGTGCGCGTCAGCTATCGCCTCGCGCCGGCGGCGAGCTGGCCCGTCGGGGCGACCGACGTGGCGGCGGCGCTGTCCTGGGTCCACGGCAATATCGACCTGTTCAATGGCGACGCCCGCGAGATCGTCGCGGTCGGCTATGGCGCCGGCGCCTTTCACGTCGCCACCCTGCTGGCGCATCCCGAGCTCCAGACCGACCGCGCCGACGTCGCGGGCGTCGTGCTGGTGTCCGGAATCTACCGTGCGGGCAAGGACGCCAGCGACAGCGTGAAGGCCTATCTCGGCGGCGACGCCAGCCAGTACGACAAGCGCTCGGTCTTTCCCGGCATCCTCAATGTCGACGTGCCGATCGTGCTGGCCTGGGCCGCGGACGATTCCGCCGGGGTGGTGGCACAGGGCGAGACCCTGAAGAAGACGCTCTGCGGCGCCGGCCATTGTCCGCGCGGCACCATCCTGCGCAGCCGCGACGGCATCGCCGCCGCCTTCGGCCTCGACGGCTCCGGCGACAGCCTCGCCGAGCCGACGCTGCTGCTGGTGCATCAGCTCGAGGCGCGGGGACTGCCGTAGCGGGCGTGGCCTCCCAGACAATTGTCTCGCCGGCGTTAGCACGCCTCAAACCACGATTCGCGATTTGGTCGCGGCCCGAACCGCCGCATGCTATCTAGGAGAGTTATATGGAACATTTCTATCTATGGGGGGTTCGCTAGAGACCAAGGAAATCGGCGTTTCGCACAACTGTGTGACGCGCCGCCGCCACGATCGGAAAACCGATGCTCAAGTTGCTGGCGCGATGCGCGGTGATCTCTGTTGTGTTGATTTCGGCGTCGGCCGCCGAACCGGTCAAGCTCAAATTGGCCTTCCCCAGCTCCGACCGCTCGACGAGTTATCTCGCCGCGGTCAGACCATTTGTCGACGCGGTCAACGCCGAGGCAAGAGGCCTGATCGAAATCGAGACCTATTTCAGCGGCGTGCTCGGCAAGGATCCGGCTGAGCAGCCCCAACTCGTGCTCGATGGTACGGCCGACATCGCCTACGTCGTGACAGGCCTGACGCGCAACCGGTTCGCAGATAATGCAATCATCGAGATGCCCGGTCTGTTTACGAGCATGCGGGAGTCCGTTGCCGTGTTCACCCGGCTCGTGGCCGCCAACGCCTTGCAAGGGTACGATGACTACACCGTGATCGGCGCCTACGTCACCGAACCGGAGACGATCCACAGCAAGATCCCGATCACGTCGCTGAATGATTTGAAGGGCAAGAGAATTCGCGTCAACAATCCCGGCGAAGCCGCCGCGCTGGAAAAACTCGGAGCGCAGCCCGTGTTTCTGGCGGTCACCAAGATCTCAGAAGCCATCGGCAGCGGCAGCATCGATGGCGCGCTCGTGCCACCATCTCCATTGGTCGACTATGGCATCAAACGCGTTGCAACTTATCATTACCTTCTTGGAATCAGCGGCGCGCCATTGATGGTCTTGATGAACCGAAAATCGTTCGATCGGCTGCCCGAATTGGCCCAGGCGATCATCCTCAAATACAGTGGTGAGTGGGCTGCCGCGCGCTTCATGGATACCTACGAAGCGGTGGAAAACAGCATAATGCGGGAACTGAAATCCGATCCGAAGCGCCAAGTGATCATGCCCTCGTCGTCGGACCTAGATGCGGCAAATGCCGTGTTCGCAGCCATTGCCAATGATTGGGCTTCAAAAAGCGAGCGCAATGCCGAACTGCTGAAAACGGTCCGGACCGAGCTCACGAAAATGCGATCGACCCGGTAGCCGCGGATGCCGTCGCTCGCCAACATCTGGCCTCAGCGAAACATCGTCACCATCGTCGCTGCGCTCGCCATTCTGTTGACGGGTACCGGGATGACCCTGAAGATCACGACCGATCACCTTCTCCGCCAAGATGCGATGTCGACCGCACGCAGCTGGGCGAGTTTCCTGGCGGCCAGCGTCACCGATCTTGAGCAGATCGCCGGCGGCGAGCAGCCTTCAGCCGCGAGTCTGAGGTTCTTCCTGTCGGCGCGAAATTCCGGCGAGGTATTTCACTACGAAATATTCAACCGCAATGGCTACTCCCAGCTCGTTTCGACCCGCGAAAAGATCGCGCTCGTCGACTTGTCCGAATACAGCCCCGATGCGGCGCGATCAGTGATTGACGGTCGTCCGATCGTCGACGTCAGGGAGGGAAGTTCGCCCGACCGACCGGCATTCTTCGCCCGCGCCTATGTCCCGGTCCAGACCGATGGTCGCCTGACCGCGGTCGTTGCGGCCTACGTGGATGAAACCGAGCAACGCAAGAATGTCCACAATACGTTCCTGACCGCGGCCGTATTCCTTTGCCTGCTGTCGGGCCTCGCTTTCTCCATTCCCGCGATTGCGTGGTATCGTGAAACAAAGGTGAAGCAGGCTGACCGACGCATCCGATTCCTCGCCCACCATGACGCGTTGACCGGACTGACCAATCGTCCCCATCTGATCGAAAAACTGGAGAGAGCTCTCGCCCACTTGCCGAAGCGGGGCGGCAGCCTTGCCGTGCACTTCATCGACGTCGACCGCTTCAAGGAGGTCAACGATACGCTTGGTCATGACGGCGGCGATTTTCTGCTCAAGACCATCGCGGAGCGTCTGCGCGCAACGGTCCGGATCGACGACGTGGTGGCCCGGCTCGGCGGCGACGAGTTCGTCGTCGTACAGTATGACGTCGCCGGCAGGACGCAGGCCGAGTCGTTTGCGCGCCATCTTGCCACCGCTGTAAATGCTCCGGTGAAGTTCAAGCAGCACGAGATCCTCACCACCGCCAGCATCGGCGTGGCCCTGGCGCCGGAGCAAGCCACCACCGCGGAGCAGTTGCTCAAGAGCGCCGATCTGGCGCTGTACGCGGCCAAGGCAGCCGGACGCAATTGCATCCGGTTTTTCCTGCCCGAGATGGATACTGCGTTGCAAGCGCGAATCGAGCTCGAGAGGACAATCCGCGAGGCGGTGCTGAATGATCGCTTCGAACTGCATTACCAGCCGCTCTTCGAAATGTCTCAGCGCCGCCTTGCCGGCTTCGAAGCGCTGATCCGTATGCCCGCGGCGGACGGAACGCTCATTCCGCCATTGACCTTCATTCCCGTCGCCGAGGAGTTGCGGCTTATCGACCAGATCGGGGCGTGGGTATTGCGGGAGGCATGCCGCACCGCCGCGACCTGGCCGGAGCACCTGACCGTTGCAGTGAACCTGTCGCCCGCGCAGTTCGTGGCGGGTAGCATCAGCGGCATCGTCGCCGCCGCCCTGAAAGAGGCGGGCCTCGCGGCGCACCGGCTCGAATTGGAGATCACCGAAAGCCTGCTGCTCGGCAACACCGAAACGATCATGGCGCAGCTCCTGACGCTCAAGGCGATGGGCGTAGCGATCGTGATGGACGATTTCGGGGCCGGCTATTCGAGCTTCAGCTACCTGTGGCGCTTTCCGTTCGACAAGATCAAGATCGATCGAAGCTTCATACAGGGCCTCGACGGCTCCCATTGTCAGGTCGGGACGGTGGTGAAGGCGATCATCGCGCTCGGACGCGAGTTGCACATGCGAGTGACGGTCGAAGGCGTCGAAACCGCCAACCAGGCGGCTTTCCTCGAATCGGCCGACGGTGATCAGGCCCAGGGGTTCTTCTTCGGCCGGCCGGTCCCTGCCTCGGAGCTCAGCGCCAGCATTCTCGCGGACTTTGAGAAGACAACGCCGACACCTTCGTCCGCGACTGCGCAAGCGGCCAAGCTGCGCCTCGTCAACTTATCGGCTGAACGGTAGCACGGACCCCTTGCCTGTATCGGCCAACGCGGCTCTTGGCAGATCTCTATTGCAGACAATTCGCGTGGGGCTTTAAAGAATTGGTCGTGCGTCTTTCGCAAGCCGAGCGCTGCAATCGGCTCTTCTCGACCAACGCCCGCCTCTCGGCTTCCGGCGCTCGATCGTTCCGGGTCGCGCGCCCCTACGTGGGCGCCCGCAATTCGCTCTGAAACCAAGCCAGGGTTTTGGCCGATCTCATCGGGTCGACCAGTTCGACCTCGATCTGATCGACGAAATTGCAAGCGGGACATTCGAAGGTACGAATGTCAAAACCGGCGGGGCCGGGCGTGATGCGCGCCAGCATCGTTGTTGTCTGGCATTTAGGACAAGGTGGTCGCTGAATGGTCATGAGACTCGCCTGGATCCGGCGGGAGCGCGATACTCTCAGTCACCGATGGATGCGGATGGGGGCGGTGATGGACCATCATGGAACCATGAGCTCTGCTGGCACTGGTCAATATTGACCACCATCCAAATTAAGGCCCGCTATCCCGAACGTGATCTTACACAGATCGATTCATTTTTCATCGGACGATTCCAAACCCGCCGAGTGCAACCCCGAGTCGGCCAAGACATCGGCGCGTCAGCACGCCTGCCATTTCGTGGACGACAAGTGCGCCGCTTCGAAAACGAACCGTCAAGCCACACGATTGACAAACGCTTGACCTAGATCAAGCGGGCTTGACCGGTTGAGCCGACCTCCATGTGGGGCCAACATCAAGGTGTCGGACATGCGCATCGTCGGCAGGATGCTGCTCGTTTTCGTGGTCGCGTTCGCCTCGCTCGGCGCGATGTCGCAGCAACACGCAGATCAATCCGCAAGCGACAACGAAATCCGCATCGGCAATGTCATGCCGTATTCGGGGCCGCTCTCGGAATTCGGCGCGATCGGCACGGCGGAGGCCGCCTATTTCGACATGATCAACGCGCGCGGCGGCATCAACGGACGCAAGATCCGTTTCATCACCCGCGACGACAATTCCGATCCGGCGGCCGCACTGGAGCTGACCCGCAATCTGGTGGAGAAGGACGACGTCCATCTCATGTTCGGCTCGTTCGGCACGCCCGGGAATCTCGCCACGCGCTGGTATCTGAACGAGAAGAAGATCCCGCAGCTTTTCCTCGCCTCTGGCGACGAGGAGCTGAGCCAGGCCAAGGCGTTTCCCTGGACCATGGGCTGGCAGCCGTCGTTCCGGTCGGAGGGGCGCATCTACGCCAACTACATCCAGGCCTATTATCCCAGGAAGAAGATCGTCGTGCTCTGGCAGAACGACCAGTTCGGGCGCATGCTCTACAAGGGCATCCAGGAAGGTCTCGGCGACCTCAACCGTCTCGTCCTCGTCGACATCGCCTTCGACATCAACGACGAGCATCTCGAAGGGCACGTCTCGATCCTGAAGCGCGCGGGCGCCGATATCTTCGTCTTTCTCGGCGTGCCGTCGACGGCGTCCAAGGTGATCAAGCTGGCGGCGTCGCTCAAATGGCGTCCGGTCTTCATCGTGAACGATGCCTCCGCCTCGATCGCCAATGCGATGGCGCCGGCGGGCCTGGAAAATTCGGCCGGCGTGATCTCGGCCGCCTTCCTGAAGGATCCGAGCGATCCCGCATGGAAAGACGATCCCGCCATGAAGGACTGGTTCGCCTTCATGGACCGGTACCATCAGATCGAAAGCACGAACAACAGCGCGGCAGTCTATGGCTACGCCGCGGCCGAGGCGCTGACCAAGGTACTGCAGCAATGTGGCGACGACCTCTCGCGCGAGAACATCATGCGCCAGGCGGCTTCGCTAAAGAGTTATCAGCCCTCCGTTGCGCTGCCCAACATCAGGATGAGCACCTCGCCCACCAGCTATCTGCCGATCAAGCAGATGCGGCTGGTCCAGTTTGACGGCCGCTCCTGGCAGCTCTTCGGCGAGGTGATCGAGACGGCGTTCACGGAAGGCGCGGCGCGGTGACATTCAATCTAGATGCAACCGATGCGACCATCATCGGCCGGGCTTATCCCGACCATCCACGTTCTTTGTGCTGCGTGGCAAGACGTGGATGGCCGGGACAAGCCCGGCCATGACGGTGCGGAAACTTCGGTGCCCCAGGCGTCGGGCTGCGATCAGCTCCGAACCTCACGCCGGCTTCAGCGAGGCCAGCGCGCTTTCCAGCAGCGAGCGCACGCGCGCGGCGTCGCCTGACTTCACCACCGCGGGATCGAGATAGAGCTCGAGGCCGGGCGCGCGCTCGGTGATGATGCCGCTGTTCTCCGCCGCGGCATCGTTCAGCGCATCGACCGAATAGGGAATCACCTCGCGGCTGATGCCCTTCATCGTGATCGCCGGCAGCGCATGGGCGCGGACGATGTCGCTGACCAGCGCAAAGGTCTCGTAGCTCAGCACGATGCCGCCTGGCTCGGCGATCGATTGCAGGCGCGCGGCGAGATTCGCCTCGGCACCGATGATGGTGTAGTCCATGCGGTCGCTGCTGCCGAAATTGCCGACATTGCAATAGCCGGAATTGATGCCCATGCGCGAGCGGAACGGCTGCTCGATGCCGGAGGCGCGCCACTTCGCATTGAGCTCGGCAAGCCGCTGCTGCATGCGCCAAGCCATCTGGAGGCAGGCCTCGGCGTCGGCGCGATCGCCCCTGGTCTCGGGGTCGCCGAAGAAGATCAGCATGGCGTCGCCGATGAACTTGTCGATGGTGCCGCCATATTCATGGGCGATCGCCGACATCTCGGTGAAGTATTCGTTGAGGAGCTGGGTCAGCAATTCTGGCTGAAGGCGCTCCGCGGTCGCCGTGAAGTTCTGGATGTCGGAGAAGAAGATCGTGAGCTTCTTGCGCTCGGTGTGGATGGTGACGTCCTTCTGACCGGAGAAGATGCTCTTGTAGACCTGCGGCGGGATGTAGCGCGAGATCTTCATCGAGAGCGAGGCGAGGAAGTCGTTGGCGGATTCGAGCTCCTTGTTCATGCCCTTGATGCGGCTCGCCTGGCGGCGCTGGAGCGAGAGGAACGACAGGCCGCTGCCCGCGGCGATCAGGAAATAGGCCAGCAGGAACTTGAACGAGAAGATGTTGGCGGCGATCGGCTGGGCGATGATCACCTCCTGGATGCCCCTGATATCGCCGACCTTCCAGTCCTTCTTCGGGCTTTCGGGATGGCTGTTGTGGCAGCTCACGCAGGCCGGCCCCATCGTGACGGGGGCGACGAGGCGGACTTTGTCGTTGAACAGCGAGGTCTCGGTCTCCAATATCTTCTGCTCGGGATCCCTGCGCAGCGCGTCGAGCGCGTCCTTCTCGAACTTGTCGAGCTGGTGCGGAGCACGGTTCTGGAACGGGAAGTCCGAGACGAAGCGGTAGGTGATGTTCTCCTGCTGCGCGCCGATCACCCGTCCGAGCTCCAGCGACAGCGTCGCCGGGATCGGGATCGCCGGGGACGGCTTCGTAGTTGTGGACCACCCTGGTGGTGCCGTTCGGATTGGCAATGATGCGCCCGACCACGTTGGTCGCGTAATAGCTGCGCACGCTCGTGATCACCGAATTGAGATCGGCGGCCTGCCGGCGCAGCGCCGTCTTGGATAGCTCGGTCAGGTCCAGCCACACCGCGAGCGGCAGCGCGAGCAGCAGGAAGGCGATCGCGGCACCGGTCAGGATGCCGCTCTTGCGCTGTTCTTCGGCGATCTCTTGTTTCACTTTGTGGCTCCGTTGCGTGCGTTTTTGTCGCAAACCCCTCGCGATTTGCGGCAAAGCCTGCGGCGGCACAGAGCCAACAAACGCGCCCCCGCGCAACCCCATTTTATGGTGGTCGCACCAAGCGTCTTTCCGTTTCATCACGAAGGTTTAAGATCAGGATCAACCTGCGTTGATCAATCCGGAACCAGTGCCCATGACCGAGACCGTCCGCATCAAGCGCTTCATTGCGCGGCCTGTGATCGTGCCGATGAACCTGCCGCTCCAGACCTCGACCGGGGCAGTCGCGAAGGCGCCGCTGGTGCTGATCGACTGCGAGACCGACCAGGGCGCCCGCGGGCACGCCTATCTGTTCTCGATCACGCCGTCGGCCTTGAAGCCGCTGACGGCGATGGTCACGGAGATGTCGGAGTTGCTCGCCGGCGACGAGCTGCTGCCGTTCGAGATCGAGCGCAAGCTGACCCAGCGCTTTACGCTGCTGGGCCTCGCCGGCCTGCAGCGGCTGGCGCAGTCCGGCATTGACATGGCGGCCTGGGACGCGCTGGCCCGCACACGCGGCCTGCCGCTGGCGAGGCTGCTCGGCGGAGCGCCGAAACCGGTCAAGGCCTACAATTCGAAGGGGCTCGGCATCATGCCGGCGGGCGCCGCGGTGGAAGAGGCGCACAAGCTGCTGGCCGAGGGTTTTCACGCCGCCAAGATCCGCGTCGGCCGGCCCGATGCGCGCGAGGATCTCGCCGTGGTGCGCGCGGTGCGAAAGGCCGTCGGCGACCGGATCACGCTGATGTGCGACTACAACCAGGCGCTCACGGTGACCGAGGCGATCCGCCGCGGCGAGATGCTCGACGACGAGGGGCTGACCTGGATCGAGGAGCCGATCCGCCACGACGATTACGCCGGCTGCGCCCGCATCGCGGACGCGCTGGGCACGCCGGTCCAGATCGGCGAGAATTTTGACAGCGCCTTCGCGATGCAGTCGGCACTGTCGGCGGAAGCCTGCGATTACGTGATGCCCGACGTGCAGCGCATCGGCGGTGTCACCGGCTGGCTCCGCGCCGCATCGCTCGCGCATGCCGCCGGCATCGAGATGTCCACCCATCTGTTCTCGGAGGTCAGCGCACACCTGCTGTGCGTGACGCCGACCGCGCATTGGCTGGAATATGTCGACTGGGCCGACGCGGTGCTTTCGACGCGATTGACGATCAAGGACGGCTTTGCGCTGCCGGGCGAGGAGCCCGGCAACGGAATTGCGTGGGACGAGGCGGCGGTCGCCAAGTATCTCGTCAAATGATGACGCCAACACCGAAATCGTCCTGGCGAAAGCCAGGACCTCCGCGCGAGCGCCCTGCGCTCGTCGCGATTACCCCAAGAGGTCGTTTGGCGGAGACTGGCTGTTCGGTACTGCGCGCATTCACAATCGAGGGATCACGCGGTATCGGTCCTGGCTTTCGCCAGGACGACATCGGGAAGCAGACGAACGGTGCCGCATGACCACATGGCGTCCCCACCCCCATATCAGAGTTGTCGCGATCGGCCTGCACTGGCGGGCCGGGCGCCTGCTGGCGGCCGAGGTTCGCGACAATGCAGGCCGGATCAGGGGCGTCCGTCCGCTCGGCGGCGAAATCGAATTCGGCGAGAGCTGGCGGACTGCGCTGATACGGGAATTCAGGGAAGAGCTCGGCATCGACATCACCATCAAAGGCGAGCCGTTGATGATGGAGAACATTTTCGTGCACGAGGACGCCATCGGGCACGAGGTGATGTTCATCGCCGAGGTGGATTTTCCGGAGGGCGCGTTCGGCGGCCAGGACCGCATCGATTTCCGCGAGGACAATGGCGAGCAGATCGTGGCGCGCTGGTTCGACCTCGCCGATCTCGACTTGGAGGGCGGACCTAGCCTCTATCCGGGCGGACTGAAGGATTTGCTGCGGGGGGCAAGAGACGGGACTGCGTGAGAGGCGCCCCCTCTCATCGCGCCCCGCCGTCATCGCGCCGGTAGCGGAAGTCGCAATGATCGGCGCCTTGCATGATCGTCTGCGTGCGCGTGAGCCTGACGTCGGGGCCGAATCCTTCAGAGGTTGCAAAGTCCGCGGTGCAGATCAGGAGAAAGCCGAGTTCCGGCTCGCCCAGCGCCTTGTAGAACTCGGCATAGGCGCATCGCTTGACGTCGAACGCGAAGGCGTCGTGGCTCTGCTCGATCACGTCATAGGCGAGCGCATCGTCGCGGGCATAGGTCCTGAACGCCGACGAGACGGCCTTGCCGAGATCGCTCTCGTGCTTGGCCTTCCAGAATTCCTCACCGAAGCCGCGATAGAGATCGCCCAGCGCCTTGCGCACCAGCGTGTTGGCGCGCGCCTCGCCGAGCTCCGCCTGGAGCGCCTTGACCAGCGGCACCAGCACCTGCGCCTGGATCTTTGCCTGTTCGATGACGGATGTGCTCATGGTCAAGCTCACCACTGGGATGAAATCGTAGCCCGGATGGAGCCAACCGGGCTACTTCAACCGCGACACGATAACTCAACTTGACGCTGGCGACGAGAGTTTGCCCGTTACGTCCCGCGGCAACCGACATGGCCTGAACCAACGCATCCGTGATGCAGCGGCGATCGGTGATCGCGCGATCCTGAAAAGCCGGCGAGGCGGCGGGTGGTATGATTATCGTCATCCAAAAGAGAGGTGAGCATGCCCCCGTCCGAGATGTCTCCAGTCCACGTCAGGCCACGACCATTTGCACGGCGCCGTCATCTTGCCGCGACTGCCGCGGCGCTGTTGCTCGCCGCGATCTGGTCAGTTGGACCTGCGCTGGCCGCGGCAAATGATGCCGAGGCCCGAACCATCTTCGAGAAGTTCATTGCCGCGCAGAATGCGCACAACGCGGACGATGTGAAGGCCATGCTGTGGAATTCGCCCGGCACGCTGCTGTTTGCAAGAGGCATCGAAACCAGAGGCCGTGATGCGGTCGCGGACCGCTTCAAGGGCTACTACGAGGGCACCTGGCACCTCGAGCCCGACATGTCGAAATTCCACGTCGCCGTGATCTCGAACGAGGTCATGCAGGTCCTCGTTCCCATCGTCGTCACGCGCGGCCTTCCCGGCAAGCCACCGCAACAGAATACGTTTCTGATCAGCCAGACCTACGTGCGGGATGCGAACGGCTGGTCCGTCGCGTCCGTCCTGCCGGTCGCGAACACGGAACTGAAATAGCTGCGATCCAGAATCGAAGCCCGAATGGAGCGTGCCGTGATCCGGGTCTCGCGGTGTTCCAGAGAATCGGAGCAAGACGCTCCAGTCCGTCTACGCTCTTCGAGCTACGCCGGACACGCTTCGCCGCAATCTTCCAGGCTGTGCCACGCGAAGCCGGAGGCGAAGCGTGGTGGGCACGACAGGGATCGAACCTGTGACCCCTACCATGTCAAGGAAGGGCTCGCCGGCGTATCTCGTTGATTTCAAATCATTTTCGTTCAACCCTATCAAGCTTCGTTCAGCGTCGTTTTCCGGCGTTTTGGGCCCAACGTGGAAAGTTCGTGGAAGGCATCCGGCCACCCGGGAGGTGCTCGCATGAGCCGGGTGCCTTCCCATCCGACTGGACGTCTGCTCGACCGGCTGCCTCCCGAACCGCGCCAGCGCCTGCTGCAGATCGGCAGCGAGGGCCGGGGTGTCTTCGGGGTGACCCGCTTCCAGAGCATTTTCGAAGCCAATTTCAGCCTTTTCGAGTATCTGGCCGCGGCCGGAGCCACCGCAGTGATGATCGGGAGCCTCCTCGCTGAGGTGGGCATCGTCCGCGAGGACGGCACCCCGCTGCCTCCCGGGACGGTGACCAGCGCGCTCAGCCGGGCGCGCGAACGCGCCGCCCGTGCGCCCGCCAAGCGGCAGGTCCCTGCCGCGCCCGGCAGGGACCTGCAGGCCGCTGCAGAGCCCTGCAGGACGCCGCAGGCCAATGCAGCGCTCGGCGAAGCGACGGTCCAGAGCCCGCTCAACCGCCCTCCACTTCAGAACGCGCGAACGCTCACGCGCGCCAACAGCTCCTTTCGGCACCCGCTGAACGGATCGTCGGCCGGTTTCGACCTGCCGGCAAACACCCGCCGCTCAGCGGCGCTACTCGATCAACTCAGGAGTGAAGACGATGAAGACATCTAAGAAGGATACCCAGGCCCCTCTACTGGATTTGGTGGAGGTTTGCGCCGACGGCACGTCGCTCGGAAAGTCGACGCTCGCCAACCGGATCTGCCATCTCTATCGCGAGACCGGTCGCCCGGTGACGCGAGTCCGGATTGAGAGCAGTCGCCGGCGCGAGCACGACAGCGAGGTCGCCGATCGCGAAATCTTCGTTCCCCTCGAAGATTTCACGACCGCAGCTACCCGCACCGGCGGATTGGTCGGGGTTCTCTCCCCGATGTTCGAGGCCATCCTGCAGATCCCCAGGTCCGGCAGTGCGGTGGTCGTCGATTGGCCCGGCGGTACGGCCGGTCATCGCCTCGAGGTGCTGGCGGCAACTGCGTTCGATCAGACGATCAATTCGCTGAACGTGCGCGCCCTGTCGATGGTCCTGACCACCTGTTCGAGCGAACACATGGGCCAGGCCGAACGCCACCTGAAGAGCCTCGAGCAGATCGCGCCCCGCCTGCCGCGCGCACTCGCCCTTTCCGGTCGGGCGGGACCGTTTGACTGGCCGGCCGGTTCGGAACAGGCCGAAGCGCTCACCCGACTGAAGACCGCGGCGGGGGACATCCCCACCCTCCGCATCCCGCTGGTCACGGGGCGCGCCCTGCAAGTCTGCGCGGACGCGGGACTGGATGTGGCCTCGGCGCTCTTGATGAACTTCGACGAACTTGCTGTCCGGCTGGGAGTCCACGTCTTCCAGGCGTCGGCCTGCGTTTCAGAGATCGCCCTCTGGTGGCAGCGCACGGGATCAGAGCTGCGCAAGGTATTGGAAGTGAAGCATGCAGGTGTCCCCGCATAGGCTCCAGGAGCGGGTCGCCTACCTTGTCCGGCGGCGACGGTGGATCAAAGTCGAAGCAGCGACCTTCGCGCTCGATTTCTACCGCTGTCACCGCCGGCTTCCGCCGGGATACGTGACGGTCCTCCTGCCCATCGCGACCGTTCGACGTATCCGGGTCCAGGGCGAACTCGAACACCTCCTCGGACTTCCGGCTCTCAACAGGTTTTCCCGGGTCTTGTGGACCCGGGTCATTGACCGTTGCCGGGGTACGAAAGACGTTGGATCGCATGGCGTTGGTTCTCAAGGCAACCAATCGAGCCAGTGATATGGTAAATGGAGTAGAGTACCAATGATCGATCTTGAAAGCTGCAGCGACTACGCGCTGCTCTCGACGGCCGAGGTCGCCGAGGCGCTCGGCATCAGCGCCGGCGCGGTACGCAAGGCGGCAAAGGAGGGACGCCTCCGCGCGATCGGTGGCTTCCGCGTGTTATATTTTCCGGCCATCGCGGTGCGGGCCTTCGCGCGCGGCGAGACTGGCACCGCCTCGGTGAGCAAAGACGCCCAGCGGACCAACGCTAATGCGGACGCCACCGACGAGACCGAGATCGACGGGCAGCTCCGCTAATGGCTTACATCACCCTCACCAAAATCGGCGAATTCGGCGTGTGTCAAGATAAGGGCACGCCGAACTTCTACGTGTCCAGTTATCTCCCCGAACAGGGGAGCATGATTTATAGGTCGCTCCGGACGACTAACCTCGAGGACGCCTGCGTTCAGGTACGCAGCCTCGTCGACCGCGGCGTGACTGGCGACCCCGCAGAGGCGCTGGTGCAGAAGCCCCTCCGCACGGTCGCCGAGGTGCTCGACTTCTATCGCCCCACTGTTGAAAAGCAGGTTTCCGTGGAATTCGGTAGGGGCGCCATCGATCGCATGACACGCTTGATGGGCGCTCAAGCGCTGCAGAGTATGGTGAAGTCGAACTTCGACGAATTTTGCAATGCAGCTTTGGCAGAAGATGTTTCTCTTTCGACTGTGCATCGTACGCTCACGGTTCTGCGCAGCGCCTGCAAGCTGGCAGCCAACGAGCGGCGGCTGCCGCGTCATCACGTGCCCGCAATTCCCTACTACTACACCAAGAATCACGCCCGCAGCGCCGAGCCCAAGGGCCGGGTGATGACGCCACGTGAGATCGCTTCAGCTATAGATGCCATCGACTATCTCCATCTCCTGATCGCGGTCGTGTACCTCATCAACACGGCCAGCCGGATCGGCGCCATCCTCGAGGCAACGGCCGCGCAGATCGACCGGATTTACGGTCTGATCCATCTCAATGCGCGCGACCGCGTTCAGACGGTCAAGTGGCGTCCCACGCTTCCCATCACCGCCACGCTCGAGCCCTGGACGCGCGACCTGCCGCCCGGCTTCATCGTCAATTGGCGCGGCGAACCGGTGGGTGAAATCGACACCGGGTTCGCGGCAGCTTGCCGCCGCGCAAAGCTGCCGGGCGGCGAAAATACGTACTCCATTCGCCATGCTCTCGGTCGCTACATGCTGAAGAAAGGCACTGAGCCGCTCGAGATCTCACTGTTTCTTGGTCACGTTCGCCCGCCGGATTCGATCGAGACGACGCTCGTCTACAGCCCATTCGCCCCCGACTACCTGCTCAACGCGAAGGCAGCGGTCGAAGCGTTCGTGCGGGAAATCGCCTCGCACACGAAGCGCCACAACATCCTTTCCCCTCCCTGGCTTTGAGACACTGACGATGACCACCCACAAGATGCCCACCCGAAACGAAAAAACCGAGGATGCGTACCGCAAGCGTGCGGCGCAACTCGCCAATGCGGCCAAGAAGAAGGCAGGCCGCCGCGTATCGCCGACTGAACTCGCCCAAAATCTGATTGCAAGGCGCCCGGAGCTCGCACCATCAACCTTTCGGCAGAACCGCGCGGCCATCACCTTCATGATGAACGAGGTCGCGAAGGACCAGCCCACCTTGGGGCCCGAAACGCGGGCGGTGATCGCGATGCTCAAAGATGTGGAATCGGTCGATAGGCCCGACGACGGGGTGCCGCGCACCTCGGCGCGGAAGCAGAAGCGCTTGGACGACGATTTGGACCGCATCTGCCACGGCGCGCTGGCGACTACGAGCCCCAATGCCAGCACGTTGGTGGATTGCCTGACGGTAGGATCGCTCACCGGTGCGCGGCTCGTCGAGTGGCCGACCGCGAAATTCGGGGGCTCCGACGACCCCGACTACGCATGGCAGTTGACGTTGGTAAACGGCAAGCAGGGAAACGGACGGGCGCATGGCGAAACACGCGTATTGAGGTGGGAATGGCTGCCCGAGGAGCTTGTCGCGCAAACGAAAGCCTGGATCTTCGCTGCGCGCGAAGCGGCCGCCAACGGATGCTATGATACCCTCGTTTCGACCCTCGAGTCGCTGATGCGGCGAGTGACGAGGCAGCTATTCCCGAGGCGGCAGCGCCACCCCACCCTTTCGTCGGCTCGACATGCCGCGGTCGCGCGGTGGAAAATGAATTACGTGGTTTCCGCCCGCTCCCCGGAAAACAAAGAGCTCGGGCTTGCGATCGTGGCGGCGTTGTTGGGGCACGCTTCCGATGAGACCGCAACCCGGCACTACGCTCGCGCAGGCGAGGCGGAAGGCAGGTTTCCGACGCCGACGCCCGACCCGGCCGAAGTCGCGCGCGTCCGCAAGCGCTACTCGACGGCGCTAGACGCCAGGCGCACTGTCCCGAAGCCCTAGTTTTCACTGGTCAGCGCACGGTCGAATACCGACACCGCATTAACCATACAATCGTGGTGAGACTGGCGTCTCGACGCGCATATAAGCATATTCGAAGCGGCTGCCGCCCGGTGCTCGAACACCAGACGACAGCCTGACCACAACCGATTGTAAGGAATCGATCATGGCTAACCTCGACTATATCGCCGATTCGGCGCCGCTACCTCTATCCTCTCTGGTACTTCAGATTCGGTCCGATTTGACCGACGTCGCCCAGCTGCCCACCACCGCCAATGCGGAGGCCAGGGCGACCGACACGACCTGCCCCATCGCCCAGTTGTTCATCGGCTAGATCTGATCGCGAGGACCGACGTCGTGTGGCGCGCACGCCACACGGTCCAATCCGCGTGGCTGGAGTCTCACCGCCGTTGGAGCAGATGTAGGGCATCTGCCAGCTCGACCGGACGACACTAGCCGATGATGCCGAACACCCTCCCTGCACGGGAGGCGACCGCGGCAAAGAAGATTGGTCTGTCGACGTTGGACTCGTGATCTCTCAACCCCAGAGAGATATAATGTCCCTGTTCTTCAACAATAACTCCGTGCACCCCGCCTGCACCAGCAACGTTCACCGCCCAATGGGCGGCATCGCGGGCCTTCGGGAGGTCCACGACGACGTCGGCCGCCTCACCGTCTCGGCCTTCCCGTTCGCGATGGCGAAAGACATCCCGTCCCCCCTCGGCGCTGTCCCCGCCTGCTACATCCTCGCCGATCATGCGACCGCCTACATCGGCGAGACCCGTAATGTTGGCCGCAGGCTCTCCGAGCATTCCGCCCATCCCTCGAAAGCCTTCGCCCGTGAAGTCTACGTCATCTCGGGGTACCTGAGCGCCTGGTTCGACAAGACCGCCGCCATCTATCTCCAGTACCGCCTGACGCAAATCGCGGAGGAAGCCGGCCTGGTCGACGTCATGAAGGGGACGAACCCGCAGGTGCTGGAACTCCCCAGTCATAAGCGTGCCTCGCTCGATCACTTCGTCGAGCACGGTGAGCGTCTCCTATTCGACGCCGGCTGCCGCGTGCTCCGCAGCAACTTCGCGAGCCAGCGCCGCAAACGCGAAACGACCGAAACCGACATGGCGATCGGGCCGGATGACGGACCGATGCAGATCGACGTGACGGATTTGCCCCCGCTGGGCAATGAGCTCGAACTCGACTATTGCGACCTCTGGGCCAGAGGTTATCCGGTGCGCGACGGCTTCGTGGTGACGGCCGGCTCGGAGGTACGCAGCCTCGTCAACCAGAGCGTCAACCCGATCCTGCACACCCGCCGCGCCGAGCTCGCTGCGGCTGAGGCGCTCGCACCCATCACCGGCATCCAGGACCGGCTGCGCCTCCGTGCAGCCGTCTGCTTCCCTTCGGCTGCAATCGCAGCGAAGGTCGTGACCGGCGCCCACGTCAACAGCGGCAAGTGGGTCAACCGCCGCTATCCGAAGCCGATTTTGATCGCGGGCTAGGAGAGACCAATCATGTCCAAGAAGATCAGGATGCCGAAGCACGAGCTCCGGCATGAAGGACCTGCCGTCCAAATGAGCGGCGTCGGCGGTTCGGCCCAGAAGATTTCCAGGCTCGCCTCCGACTGGCCTTTCACCTCTCGGGACGTTTCCTCGTTGGCGTGGTGGCGGACGCTGCCATCCGATTTCTTCCGTGATGCCGAGCTCCTGCTGGTGATCGATACGCTCGCCACGGTCAGCGTGATGGAACGTCGCGAGGAATTTACCGCGGCGCAGCGCGGCGATGCTGCCGCTGCAATCGGAGTGGCCCTCTCACTGCTGCCCATCCTGGAGGTGACAGTCGCGGTCGACATCGCCATGACGGCGCTGTTGCGATGCGCCCTCGGCGGCAACGCCACGGCCGCTCTCGTCTTGGCCAACCTCCTCCATCGCGTCGAGCTTGGCCATGATCTCGCGACCGAGCTGTCGGCATCATGGTACGCGCATCACCTGCATTGCACGACGGATCAGCGCCGCTTCACCACCGAAGAGCAGGCGGCGCTCTCGGCGATCCACCAGCAAGACGCCGTCTCAGGTACCGACAGATACACGCTCGGTGGCGACGATTCGGAGGGCGATGCATGAGTGCCAGGAGCGACGATACAGATGATCTCGATTTGCCGCCCCCCGAGGATGCCGTCTCGACCGGCGCGGCGGCCGACTCGGCCGATCCGAACGAACGCCTCAAGGGTCTGCCCCGCCTTCTGCGCTACGCGATGCTTCTCGTCGGTAGGGCTAGTTTCATTCAGGAAAGGCTCGTCGCGGAAATCGACGAGCTTTGTCCGCAGTTGCCCCATACTGTCGCGTGGGCAGCTGGCGGACCGCTGGCGACCGCATTGGTACTCGCAGATGAACTCGACCGCCGCGCCGCCGCTCAGAACGAGCCGGCTCTCAGGAGCCTGGCCGATAGCGTCCGCCTCATAAGCTTGCCGACACCGCGCAACGACGAATTCTTCGAAGCGTACCGCAGGGTCGCCAAGGCATTGGTGCAGGCTTTTCACGCAAGCTCCCGGCACGTCGAGGAACAGCTCTGCTGTGATCTCGAACGGTTCACCTACGGTTGGGCCGCACTGCCGGCATGCGCCTACATGCTGCCGAGGGACGCCTCGGCGGCCAAGAACGCCGAGCTGCTCGGACACCGCATGGCGGGACATCGGATCTCCGCCGCCAAAGCTGCCGCACAACGCAAGTTCAAGGACGAGGAGGAAAAGCGCAGGGAAACGCGGGAGGCCGAGGACAGGACCACGGCCGCCGAGCAACAGACCGAGGCGGCCGCAGACGCTATTCCCGAGCACCATCTCGTGGTCGCGCGCCTCTCCCCGGAGGAGATGAAGAACGTCAAGCTCAAGGACATTTTGGGACCACTAAAGAGCGCCATCAACACACCTTTGCCGCTGGTTGAAATCCCTCCCCTCCAGGAGGCGCGCAATGCTCTTCTGTTCGAGTTCCCGTATGCAGCCGACGTCATAGACTTTGCGCTGGCCGATCTCGTCGGGCGCCCAACGGTCCATTTGCGCCCCCTCCTGATTGTCGGCGAGCCCGGCGGGGGCAAGACCCGGTTTGCGCGCCGCCTCGGCGAGGTGTTGGGGGTCAACGTCTGGCGGACGGACGGCAGCCGTTCCGACGGTGCGGTTTTCGGCGGCACTGATCGGCGCTGGTACTCGGCCGAGCCCTGTCACGCTTTCCTCGCCGTGGCGCAGGGCCGCATCGCCAATCCGCTTGTACTGATTGACGAACTGGAGAAGGCGGCGACTCGGTCCGACTACGGCCGGCTGTGGGACACGCTGCTCGGCTTTCTCGAGGTCGAAACCAGCTGCCGCTACCCCGACCCGGCATTGCAAACCAATCTTGACCTGTCGCAGGTGACGTATGTCGCCACGGCCAACAGTCTCGATCCGCTGCCAAGCCCTATCAGGGACCGTTTTCGCATCGTGACTTTCCCGAAGCCGACCGCGAAAGACCTGGACGCACTGCTGCCGGCAGTGATCGCGGATCTAGCCAATGAGCGCGGCGTCAACCAGAGCTGGGTGCCGCCGCTCGACGGCATTGAGCGCGAGGCCGTCGTACGGCACTGGCCGGGAGGCTCGGTGCGCCGTCTGCGCCGCATCGTCGAAGCGGTCCTGCGTGAGCGCGATATTCGTGCATCGAGAAACTGATCCTGGTGGAACAGCGCGAAGGAGGACAAGGCCGCCAATGCTGTGGCCACCGCAATTGCGCGGGATAACCCAAGCGCAGGGCTTAAGTGGTAGGCCCTCAGCGAATAGGCGCCTTCCGCTATGGCTAGGCGCCCACGCCGTCGGCGATCACCGCCGCGAAGAATCCGGAACCGCGGTCGAAGATCACGACCGTTCCGCCTTGATCGGCCGAAAAGTGCCGCGGAACGAAACTAGCCCCGGATATGTATCAGCGGATCAGCCTCGGCGTGCTCTTCGCTGCCGGGACCGATCGCTTCCGTCGGGCTTCGTGGCGGGGTCGAGGCAAAGCGCTCACGGAGCGGATTTCTTGAAAATCCCTCTCGACGGGCCGTGGCTCAGCCCTCCCATCATGAGATCGTCGCACGCGTTGCGTGGGCGCAGCCCCGCCTTGGGTTTCTTGAGGGCGGAGCCGCGCAGGCCGCGAATTGCGCGCGGACCCGAAGGATCAACCTGATCCTACCGGGCTCGTTCCTCCGAGTCGTCCCGACCCACCGTTGGGCTACTGCAATGCTGCCGCCCGCCGAGCACCGGACGGCCAGGAGCACGGCTCCGTTACGAGGCCTTGGCCCTTGCCCGCGCTGCGACCAGATCGCGTCGACGCCGCTTCCGGTCCCGCTTGCGTCGGCCCATCTCGACCGGAGATGCCGCCGGTGTCGCCGCAGGCGTCGAGTCACTGGTCGCCCGGATGGGAGGCGGCTCGGTAGCCGGCACGGCAGCCGACCGCTCCTCCATGATCTCGAGAACCGAGCGCCCCTTGTCGGTGATGCGCCAGCCGCCGTTGAGCCTCTCGACGAGACCTTGCAAAAAGATGTCGAGGTCGGGCACGCGCGCCGCCAGCCGCTTGGTGCGTTCGGCCCAGTCACGTCCGCTCGTCGCCAGGATCGCCATGTCGCGCTTGAGGTCGGCCATCACGGCAAATCCGTCCGGGTAGCTCACCAGGATTTTCAGCACTGTGACCTGGAAATTCACCCGTGCCTCCGCGGCCGGTCAGCGCCACATGGTCGGCGCCTGGGAGAGGGCTTGGCGGCCGACCTGCTTGAGGTGGTCCGCAGACGTCTCGCCTCTGGACGCGGCTTCCAGGATTTTCGAAGCCACGTGGGTACGGGCGCCGGTCTCGGTCTGGGAAACAGTTTCGCAGACCTCATCCAGGACCGCGCGCAATAGCGCGGTGGTAGCAGGATCGAGCATGGGAGACCCCAGAAGAAAAAACTATCGTAACGCAGTCGCTGCGGCGTCGAATTCAAGAGTGTTATAAAATCTCACGGATTCTACATCCTCGCTTGGACTTGGCAATAGCGAGAAAATGCGACTGGCCGAAAAACGGCCTCAGGATGGTCCTCAACCTTTCGTGCCTTGGCACAGATCGCTTTGGCGCTCTAGCCGAGACACCGGATGGAGATTCGAGCGGTCGAGAGCGTGCACCAGCTCGTCACTGTCTACGGCCTGCAGGCGGCGCAAAGTCTGCACAGGATCCAAAGAGCCGAGCTGATCCTCGCTGAGAATTCGTCGATACAAGATCAGACAAGCGCTGTGGTCTTGAGCGGTATAGAGAAAACTCGGCAGGCAGCGAAGTACCTGTGCAACGTCCGCAGCACGCGCTTCCGGGCAGCATCTCAGCTCAGGGAACCGGTGCGACCGGCCCCGATCCGCCATCTTTTCCCAACCGCGTCGCCGCAAGTTCGCTCTTGGACAGACTGCCTCCACGGGTCCGTCTCAACCTAACGAAGTTTCATAGCTGGCGGTTGCCACGCGGCGCGACCCGGCAGTCCTTTAGGGTTGAAGACCACCAGGTCTTTTCGCATTTAGGTTGCGATATTTTCCCGGTCCAATGCGACAGGATTCCTTGCGTTGTTGGGACTCACAAAGCCAGCTAGTCATCTGGAACGCAAGTTCGTCACATTAGTTGATAGCTCGAATCTCTACACAGGAGAGAGCTCGTGGCGAA
>NZ_LBJZ01000172.1:0-98393 GCF_028128935.1 Bradyrhizobium sp. CCBAU 11361 | reverse complement strand
TCGAGAATTTCAGCTTTGATTGCCGTTGCGGTGTACAGGGAAATCTCCAGCGGAAGGTTTCCGAATGCAAGCTGGCAAAGCAAGTAGTTGGCACCTGCCTCTTCCATCTGGTTAAGAAGGAGCTGTCGGACGGAAGCTGGCGTTCCGACGACGCACAATTCGCTCTCAAGTGCTGCATCGAAGGTCAGCGGAAGGGCGGGCGGTGTCGGAATGGCATTCAGCTCGTAAAGAAACTTGAAGCTCTCCAGCCATCGTCGATACGCAGTTTCGGCCGCCGCATGAGCGTCCTGGTCAGACTGCGCAATCACGACCATGCGGGCCAGCCCGAGAAATGGCTCGCGGCCGTGTGGGGTTGTACTGTGGGCTCGATGGGCGCGGTAGGCATCCGTAACGTTCCGGACAACACAGGCGCGGCCTACGCACGCCAGATTGACGCCATTTGCAGCGGCCCACTGCGCCGACTCGGCCCGATTGCTCGCGATCCAGGTCGGCGGATATGGACGTTGATGAGGCCTCAAGGTTAAGGGTACTTCGCTGAGCTCAAAGTGGTGTCCCTGATAAGATAGCGTATGTCCCTTCAGCGCAATATTCAGGATTTCGCTGGCTTCAGTATAACGGCCTGGTGCGGCTTCTGCACTAATGCCGAAATAGCCCCATTCAATCGGCTGGGAGCCGCGGCCGATCCCGAGCTCGAGCCTGCCGCCGCTCAATTGGTCAAGCATGCAGATCTCTTCGAATGCGCGCAATGGATGATAAAGGTTGAGCAACAGGACGAGCGGACCGAACCGCAATCGCCGGGTACGCTGCGCGACGCTTGACAGAAACAGGTTCGGCGAGGGCCCTCTGCCATGAGGTGTGCAGTGGTGTTCGGCGAGGTGATAAGCGTAGAAGCCGAGAGAATCGCAGACCTCCGCCAGCTTGAGACGATCTTCATATTGTCGTGCGGCATCTCGGCCGTCGTCATCCAAATGGTCGAAAATTCCGCACGTTAGTCTTGAAGGAAAGCCACTCTTCACTCGATCAATCTCCGATTATGGGATAGTTGGCGAGTCCTGGTTGCTTCATGCTCTCGCTCAAAAAGGTCTCGCTCGTCATTTGGCCGCTTAGTTCGTTCTCTTTGGGTGCGTGGATCTGTGCTTGCACGATGTGATTGGGGCACGAGAATGCGCAGATGACGGTCCGGCCCTTGCTTTGATAGAAGTTGGCTAAGCGCCTCCACACCGAGCATGTGCTCGACCGGAAGCATCGGTACCTTCGCGTTCTCCTATTCCTGGGCCTTCACCGCCTGGCCGCAGAAACGCCCATGGCGCCAAACCTGGCACAATTGAAGATCGCTTCAGAGGTCCCGTGCCTGCGAGCCAGATCAGCTCGGCACGGCTACTATTTGTCTATCATCGGCCGTAGCGTCTCCTTCAGGTCGACATCGGGTAGCTGTGCGAGCGCTCCAACGAACGCGAAAAACGCTCCAAAAGCTGCAAGTATAAGAGAGGTTGCGAGTATCGCTGCTCCAACGTCCTGAGGGCGTCTCGTCATTCGTGTCACTTTGGGCTTGGGAAGGCGGCGTTGATGCCAATCAGTTCTGCTCGACAGTTTCAACATGGCCGTGGCGCCAGCGGTAAACGAGAAAACCAGGAGCCGCATTGTCTTCTTTTGTACCGAACCAGACCGGGCCAATCACGGTATCGATCGGCCGTGAACGAAGTGCACTGGCGACGCGCGCAGCATTGAAGGAGCGCCTCTGCCCATGCTTGCACGGCTGCATAGGCGTAAAGCGTGTAGCCTTCGGACAGGTTGGAAGCTTTGAGTCGGGCTACCACGCCGAGTGCATTGGCATTCCTGGCGGGGGCTGGCATGAAGGTAAACAATGTTCTATTTCCAGCCCTGCTGGTAATGGCCCAGAATTCAGAGGTCATCAACGGATCGCTCGCCATGACGATGAGTCCGCTCCTGCTTCTGATGCCTGGCGTACAAACAATCCAATTTCGGTACGATAGCCGCCGATATAGGCGACGCGCACCCGATCCTTCTTCATTCTTAAGACCAAACGCCCTGTAATCCTTTTCACCGGCTACATAGGTTTGCCGAATGACTTGTTCTCCGAATCTCTTGAGCTGTGCCTCAACCACGTCGGCGATGCCCTTGCCCGCGGTGCTCTTGTCGTCGAACACTGCGATCTTGTCGTTAGGGTAGTTCCGGTGAATGTACTCAGCGGCAACGGTGCCCTGTTGGTCGTCGCGGCCGCAGATCCGAAAGACAGAAGGCCGCGTTCTGTTAGCTGAGGATTTGACGAGCCAGGTGACACCTACAGGATGGCTGCTTCGGCGGAGGCCGGGATCGACGAAGAGGAACAAAAATGGCCAACGACCAACCGGACTCGCTCTGTTGTGAGCTTATTCGTGACTGCGGCAGCTTGCTTCGGGGCGTAGGCATCGTCGGCGACACTCAATATCACCCTGCTATCGGGAATTAGGCCCGAAGCGTTCAATGCCTCCAACGCCGCAGCCGCACCATCGCGCATTTGCGCGCCGAACGCATCGCTGCTTCCGCTCATTGGGCCAGCCACGGCAATACTGACCTCGGAACCGAGCACAGCGGAGGCGAGGGCGCAGAAGAGAAGCGCTGCAGGCGCAGCAGAAGCGTTACGCCCATTTAACATTGTAGAGCTCCCAATGTTCACCTGAAGTGAACCGCCAGCAGCTGTGATCAGACGTGCCGGCAAGTCGAGGTTGCCTGCCAAGCGAAGCGTGCGTTAGGTCGGCCGGATTGCAACCACGGTAGAGCCTACAATTTGACGTTACGTGCGGTTCAAGCCCCCTTTTGAAGGGAGTCACCGATCGGCAATTCTATGCGGAGCTGACCATGAGGACGTCAATACGGCTGATCCTCCAACCCGCCAAGGGCGAGATCGAGATATTGCATGAGGCTGGGATCCCAACCAGCCAGACTGCGGGGGGCGCTTAATCGTGCAAGTACCTTCAGGACCATCGAAACGCGTGAATCCGCGCCGGCGATTTCGCTGATCAGCAGGCGTGCTGCAACTGCGACAGCCTTTGCCCGCTCGCCGCAAGGGTGCTCGCCCCGATCCATACAATCACGCAGGTCGTCGCGGATCCGCCGCCACCGCTCCTCGCGATCTGCAGCTAACTTGCAGGTGCATCGGGATGTCTGACTACGCGTCTCGACCCGCGACATGGCATTCAGGGTGGCAGGCAGCTCATCCACACTTACCTGGATCTCACTGTCGATGGTCATGTTGCGCAAACGATCTCGCAACAGAGTAGTTCGAGCGACTTGAAGTTCTATCCGCTCTAGATGTTTGCGCAGCAGGTCGGTGAGTGAGGTCGTGCCCTCCATAGCTTTACGGATCTCGATAAGGGAGAAGCCAAGTTCACGTAGCGCCCGAATCTGGTGAACCCGTTGCACGCTTTCGCGGTCGTACATTCGGTGACCGCCGTCAGTACGCTCTGAGGCTGCTAGGAGGCCCGTGTGTTCATAATGATGCAGCGCGCGCACCGTTACTCCGGTCGCCTCTGCAAGTTCGCCAATGCGCCATCGACGCCTTCGTGGTGTAGCTTTGCTCATGTTGTTCATTTCAAAGCCTACAACCTGACGTCACGTATGATTCAAGCTATTTCAAAGCTCTAACTGGATCGTCTTCCATTCCAGCGCGAGAGTGGTGACTATCCTCAGAATGGCGGGGGATCAACCCTGAGCGGAAAAATGGTGATCAACAAGTTCGTCAGGCATGCCAGTTGAGCCTCGCCAGCCGCTGTACGCTCCAGGATGAGTTTGGCGATTGCCGTGCGATTCTCCGGATTTCGCATCGATGGCGGTAACGCGGTGGCCGCGCCATCATAAGGGCTTCCCAGACGGAAAGCTCTTCCGGATCGAACACCCTGCTGCATTGCTCCAACGTTCAGCCCTTGTTTGTCATTGCGTCAGGGCAGCGCACGTCGTCAAGACGTTTGGCCGCGGTAGGGCCAAAAGAAGTCAGACCGGCGGCGCAGAGCGACGAAGATGCGATGTACTCCAGGGTGATGCGACAGGGCAACACACGTGCGCGATGCTTGCTTCGAGAGCGTAAGAGGTCGTGGTCATATACATGAGAGATGACCACCACGCTCACTGTGCGCGTGGTACAGCTCCGAAGAAGCGGAATCGTCTCCGCTCATTGGGAGCCGCTACTCATTCGGAGACTTGACGACGACAGCCCCGCGCCGATCCTCCCTGTATCGAGGCAGGTGCGCCCGGACGCCGGGTTGCAACGTAAAGGCCTGGCTTGGCAGCCAGCGCGTCGCTCCGTCCCCGTCTGTAAGAGGGCCGCCAGTCTGAGCCGCCGCTTGCACGACGAGCCTGATGCCAACGTGCGAAAGAGCTTCGCAACGTCGTCATGATAGCCGTCCGCTGCGAGGATCTTTATCCAGCGACAATGAGTTCGAGCGAGGCAAGCCTGAATTGCGTGCTTTGAGACATGTGTTGGGATATGAGGCTCGCAGACTTTGCGAACGTCCTTACGACAACGGCGAGACAGATCGTGCGAAATCGCCGGCAGTATCCGCTGGTTTCGAAGTGCAGATGATGGAGGGCTCTTGTGCAGTTGCCATGAGGGTAGCCTCCTGCAACAATATCTCTCGCATCCAGATGCTTTCCGGGTCGCTGTTGTGAAACACGGGCCATTGGACCGCCTCGGTGAAGGCGGGGAATGGCTGCGGAAGCTCGGCAATCCGAAGGGGCATCGTTCTTTGGAAATGCTTTACGAGCCTTAATGGCATCGTTCCTATGCGGTTCGTGCCTACCAGCAAGGGCGGGATCATGCTGAAGCTCTGCACGAGAATGTCGATGCGCCGATTGAGGCCGAGATCGAGTAAAAAGGATTCCTCGACCGGGATCTTGCGCGCACCTCCGAGCTTAACCGCAACGTGGCCCATCGACATATACCGATCCAATGTAAGTCGCCGTAGTAGTTGGCTGTTCGTGCAGCAGCCTACGCAGACGAGGCTCTCCTCGAACAGGGCCGCCCTGGGGTGCGCGCTGGACATGAATAATTCCGGCAGGATAACAAAATCGACTTCGCCGCGGCGCAGAAGCTCATCGTGCTGATCTGTGAGTGGCACCAGTTCGAAGCTGACGGCGGGTGCTTCTCGCGCGACGCGCTCCACGACATTTCGGAAGAATACGACTGTCATAAAGTCAGAAAGGCCGATCCTGAATCGCCGATTCGATCGAGCCGGGTCGAACACGTCCCGCGCGATAATGGAGAGCTCAACGTGCATTAGAGCCTCGCGAACTGGAGCTGCGAGTCCTTCCGCGCGCGCGGTCGGGACAAGTTCCCGCCCTCTCATCGCAAACAGATCATCACGGAAATAGGTGCGCAGCCGGGCAACGGCTGCGCTCATGGCCGGCTGACTCAGGTTAATCTTGCGTGCCGCTGCGGTGAGGTTGCGCTCAGTCATTAGAGCATCCAGCGCGACGAGAAGATTTAGATCCAGGCCGTTGAAACGCATGTCTTCTTATCCAGCACAAACCATCCTTGCGGTGCATACAACGAGCGGTGACGGCTCGTCTGATGCGGTCTTATTGCGTCGTCCGAATGGACATCGGTTCCATCGTGTGATCGCGAGAAGACACTCGCGAAATGATCGCAAGAATGGCGAGCAAGGCGGTAGGCCGACCACCAGCGGCCGAAAACCGTCAGGTGCCCCGAAGCTGATCGGTCTCGCCCCTTCCGACGAGCCACGCAACAGGACCCGGTCAGTTCGTTAATGGCAGATCAACCACAGTGTCCGGCCAGCGCCCTAAGTTCGCCAAAGCGCTCCGTCGACGGGTTCCGTAGCGCAGCGTTAGTCACGGCGGCCAATCTACAACCTGACGCAGTGTGGGGTTCAAGCGATTCTATTGGGCAAGCCAAACATTTATTGTTCTGGAAGAAGCGAGCGCAATATTGCTGGGCGTCAAACCACACCTGCGAGATCACCACGCTCACCACCCGGCAAGCCTTCGCAACTGATCGCCGCCTCCCCGCGGCCTCTAGCAGCTTCGCCCCCGAACGGTTGAGATGATAAAGTTGCCGAGCACATCGAAGGATTTAATAGCGTATTTAGAACCGGCTTATGGTGAGCCTAGCAGCGCCTTCGAGTTGGAGGCTCCTGATGCGCAGATGCCATGTTGGATGCCTCCTCCAGCAATATCCGCCTCATCCAAATGCTCGCCGGGTCGGTATTGTGGAACGCAGGCCACTGCACAGCCTCGGTGAATGTCGGCAGGGGGAGCGGTGGTTGGACGATCCGCAGCGGCATCCGCTTTTCAAAGTGTCTGGCGAGCCGTAATGGCATCGTGCCGATACGGCCCGTGTCTAACAATATCGGCGGAATCAGGCTAAAGCCCTGCACAACGACCTCAATGCGTCTCTTGAGGCCGTGCTCAAGCAAAAACCATTCTTCTAGGTTTGGTCTCAGCGCCCGTCCGAACTTGGCCGCAACGTGCCCCATCGAAATGTATTTCTCGAACGTAAGCTGCCGCGATAGCTGCTTGTTCGCGCGGCATCCCACGCACACGAGGGTCTCGTCGAACAGCGTCGCCTTAGGGTGCGCGCTCGACATGAACAATTCTGGCAGAATGAGAAAGTCGACCTCGCCCCGGCGGAGCAGCTCATCGGGTTCATCGGAAAATGGCAGCAATTCGAAGCGTACCGCGGGGGCTTCGTGTGCAATACGGTCCACGATTCTCCGAAAAAAGACGATTGTCATGAAATCGGAGAGAATGACCCTGAAGCGTCGGCTCGAGTGAGTCGGGTCGAACCCGTCCCGTGATATGATCGAGAGTTGGATGTGCAGCAGGGCCTCGCGAATCGGACCTGCAAGCGCCTCCGCGCCAGGTGTCGGGACGAGCTCGCGACCTCTCATGGTAAATAGTTCATCGCGGAAATAGGTGCGCAGCCGCCCGATCGCAGCGCTCATAGCGGGCTGGCTCAGGTTAATTTTGCGCGCCGCCGCTGTGAGGTTGCGCTCCGTCATCAGAGCATCGAGCGCAACGAGAAGATTTAGATCGAGTCCCTTGAACCGCATGTTGTGAGTCTATCCATCGTGTGGATGTGTTCTATCGAAACAATCGATTTTACCAAATCGCGAGATGTTGGATAGCAAACATCGGTTTGGAAAAGTAATCATGGCATACCACGATGGCTGTTGGTCGTTCACGCGGGCTCAGAGAAAAACTCCTGGAGGTGCGAGCACCCGCCGCATCGGTTTCGCGGGCTGCGATGGGCGCGCCGTGCGTGCCGCATCGCTTCTTCTCGGTTGCGAAGCGCGCTCGATCGGACGCCAAGCGGGTCCCGATAAACGTTGGTATGCGTACTCCATCCGTTTCCATATTGGAGGTTTACCCACGTACACTTGAGGGCGCGTTCAGCCTCATTCTAGTGTCGCGGAATAGCGGCAGGTGCAGATTGCGCATGCCAAGTATTCCCGGCGACTGTCCAAACGGCTCGCCTGTCCACCGCATTCAGGGCGAGTCGAAGATGCATAAGAACCAGTTTGATCTAATGCCACTCCGATGCGCCCTCGAAGCGGCCCCGCGCATCGATGGCATGCCCTCAGACGTCAACACGTCGACAGCGATGCTGGACAAGGCGGAAAAGCTCCATGGTGCAGACAGGTTCTGGATGGTCCAATCGCCTCGTCGGCATTTTCCGGCATATCTCGCGCGGGGCATTGGCCGGGATGACGAGCGCGAACCATGCGATCGCTTCGTCGCGAGCGAAGGCGCACGGCACGGTGCAGGCGAGGGTGCTGAGCTCCTACGACGCATGGCAGCGCATTTCAGTATTGATCAGCGGTTCGGCGAGTAGCGACATCACGTGACCATCTCCCCTCTTAATTCGACTGGCGCAAGGAAGCCCGCCATGAACATCGCCGTATGCCGGACTGCGGAAGCTCCTTCTGCGCGCGCCAAAGTGCAGTGGAGCCGTCGCTGGGAAAACGAGCTGCGGCTCGCCGATCATGCCGAGCTCGCCGAGTTCTTCCGCAAGAGTTACGGGCCGACCGGTGCGTTCAATGCGCAGCCATTTGAGGGCAACCGAAGTTGGGCCGGTGCAAGACCTGAGGTCCGCGTAATTGGTTACGACGCCCGCGGGGTAGCTGCTCACGCCGGGTTACTACGCCGCTTCATCAAGATTGGTGGGGTCGATCTCCTCGTGGCCGAACTGGGGTTATATGCGGTGCGTCCGGATCTTGAAGGGCTGGGAATCAGCCACGCGATGCGCGTGATGTATCCCATACTGCAGGAGCTTGGGGTCCCGTTCGGCTTTGGTACAGTTCGGCCTGCGCTAGAGAAACATATGACCCGACTGGTCGAAAGGCAGGGGCTCGCCACCCTCCTGTCTGGCATTCGCGTCCGCTCCACGCATCCGGATGTCTATCCCAATTTGTCGCCGATCCGGATCGAAGACGTGATCGTGGTGGTTTTCCCGGTTGGACGCTCGATGAGCGAGTGGCCGGCCGGGACGATCATCGATCGGAACGGGCCTGAGCTGTGAACGAGCTTTTCCCCCTATCTGCTGTCCGATGCGACTACGCTGACGTGAGCGGAAGTCGCCCTGTCTATTTGACCTTTGACGATGGGCCAAATCCATTTTGCACGCCAGAGGTGCTCGATGTGCTGGCGCAACATCAGGTTCCGGCGACGTTCTTCGTGATCGGCACGTATGCGGCCGACCAACCTGAACTCATTCGACGAATGATCGCGGAAGGACACGAGGTTGCGAACCACACGATGACGCATCCGGATCTATCCAGATGCGGACCTGCGGAGGTGCACGATGAAGTGTTGACGGCGAGCGAGGCGATCCGTTCGGCGTGCCCGCAGGCCTCGCCCAGGCACATGCGAGCACCTTACGGCATATGGACACAAGAGGTGCTCGCTATGTCAGCGAGCGCTGGTCTCACAGCTCTGCACTGGTCGGTCGATCCGCGAGATTGGTCCCGCCCCGGGGTTGATAGAATTGTGAATTCAGTGCTCGCGAGCGTTCGCCCGGGTGCAATTGTGCTCCTGCACGACGGATATCCTCCTGATGAGGAGAGGCTGTGCACTGATGCTACGCAGCGTGATCAGACCACGATGGCGCTGTCATATCTGATTCCGGCATTGCAACGGCGCGGGTTTGTAATTCGTCCGCTCCCTCAACTTCACTGAACAAAAACTGGCACCCTATGGACCTGCTCGCTACAACCAGTGCTGTCGCCGTTTCGTGTTATGCACTGCTCTCCACTATCTACAAGAGCGCGCAAGCGCTTTATGCCCAACCGGCGAATAACTCATCGCTGCAGGACAACCTGGGACAATCGGACGTGGTCCTTCCCAGTGTAGACGTCATCGTGCCGTGCTTCAACGAGGATCCAAACACGCTCGCCGAATGTCTGGAGTCGCTTGCGAGTCAAGACTACGCGGGAAAGTTACAGGTCTATGTGGTCGACGACGGATCTGCAAATCGCGACGTTGTCGCGCCTGTACACAAAATCTATGCGAACGATCCGAGATTCAGCATCATCTTGCTGGCAAACAACGTTGGAAAGCGCAAGGCGCAGATCGCTGCAATACGCAGCTCATCCGGGGA
This sequence comes from Bradyrhizobium sp. CCBAU 11361, assembly GCF_028128935.1. Classification (NCBI taxonomy): domain Bacteria; kingdom Pseudomonadati; phylum Pseudomonadota; class Alphaproteobacteria; order Hyphomicrobiales; family Nitrobacteraceae; genus Bradyrhizobium; species Bradyrhizobium sp. CCBAU 11361. The sequence goes on along the minus strand of NZ_LBJZ01000172.1, from coordinate 88,783 downwards.
CCTGGTGCTCAACGTCGACTCGGATACGATACTTGCTGCTGACGTTGTCACGAAGCTTGTAGTGAAGATGCATGACCCAGAAATCGGTGCGGCCATGGGTCAGTTGATAGCGAGCAATCGCAGCGAAACCTGGCTGACCAGGCTGATCGATATGGAATACTGGTTGGCATGCAACGAAGAGCGTGCGGCACAGGCTCGTTTCGGTGCCGTCATGTGCTGCTGCGGCCCATGTGCGATGTATCGTCGCTCCGCGCTCGCTTTGCTGCTTGATCAATACGAAGCGCAATTCTTTCGCGGGAAGCCGAGCGATTTCGGCGAGGATCGCCATCTAACGATCCTCATGCTCAAGGCGGGGTTTCGAACCGAATATGTCCCGGACGCGATCGCAGCAACAGTAGTTCCGGACAGCCTTGGGCCATATCTGCGTCAGCAGCTCCGCTGGGCGCGCAGTACCTTTCGGGACACGTTTCTTGCATTACGTCTGCTGCCAGAGCTCGATGGCTATCTGACGCTAGACGTTATCGGGCAAAATCTCGGCCCGTTGCTTCTCGCCCTTTCATCACTGGCTGCGCTCGCGCAGCTTGTAATCGGCGGCTCGGTACCCTGGTGGACGGGATTGACGATTGTAGCAATGACGATGGTCCGGTGCAGTGTTGCAGCGCTTCGTGCTCGCGAAGTGCGGTTTCTCGGCTTCTCGCTCCACACACCGATCAATATCTTTCTCTTACTTCCTTTGAAGGCCTATGCACTTTGTACATTGAGCAACAGCGATTGGCTATCGCGCAAGGTCGCCAACGTGCCGGCCGAAGGGGAAAAACAGTGCGTCATCCTGCACCCGAACGCTGGACGAAGTCCTGCAAGTATAGGGGGAATGTCCGGCACAATTCATAAGGCGGGGCTTTCGCACCCTTCATCGAACCTGGCGGCGACGGAGAGTGTTTGCGCTCGCGATCGTTCGACCGCCTTCAAATAGGTGGTTGGCTCATGATCTCGGACAAAAACCATCAGCTATTAGAGCGAGAGTTGGCTGTCGACGATCCATGGCGCCTCGACAGTAGTTCGTTCGAGCAGGAGCGATACGCGCAAATGCTCCGGATGTCGCGTTGCGGTGGAGATGTTGCGTATGCCCTCGAAGTAGGATGTGCAGCCGGTGCATTCACGGACAGGCTGGCGCCGCTTTGCGAGCGACTCACGGTGGTCGATGTCATGCCGCAGGCGATCGAGCGAGCGCGACTACGGACCAGGAAGTGGTCACATATCACGTGGGTGACCTGCGACATTCAACGGTTCTCGACCACTGAGCAGTTCGATTTGATTGTCGTGGCCGAAGTTCTCTACTACCTCAAGGACATTGTCGAGATGCATGCGGCTATCCGCAACCTGGTGAGTATGCTTGCACCAAATGGAGCTCTGATTTTCGGGTCCGCACGTGATGCCACGTGTCAACGCTGGGGTCATACAGCTGGTGCCGAGACGGTGATCGGTCTCTTTAACGAGAGTCTATCGGAGGTCGAGCGTCTGCACTGCCACACCGGGTCGGTCAACGAAGACTGCTTGATCGTCCGGTTCCGGAAGCAGGGTCACCCGTCAGAACAATCAAACGTCAGTCACTAGGCAGGGGGTCGTATGCGCATCTGCGGCATCAAGTTAACACATGACGGCGCAATTGCTGTCGTCGAGGACGGGCGGCTTCTCTTTTGCACCGAGCAAGAGAAGCGCGGCAACAGTCCACGCTATCAATCCGTCGAGAATCTCGATGCAGTCGTGCTCGCATTGGCGGAGCATGGCCTGGATCCGCGAGATATCGATCAGTTCGTCATCGACGGCTGGGATGGGGAGATCGAGTCGCATTTCCAGGTCCTCAGTGGAGCTGTGCCGATCGCGCTGAAAGGGGCGCCATACGTCGAGCGCCATGCTGAGGGGCTTCTTGATTCCGTCGACGGCTTTGGCCTGATCCTCGGCGGCAAGGTGTTTCCATATAAGAGCTACCCGCACGTCACGGGCCACGTCGCGTCAGCATATAGCACCAGTCCCTTTGCCAGCGCGGGAGAACCGGCGTTGTGTCTGGTATGGGACGGCTGCATCTTTCCACGTCTTTACTATGTCGAACCTCGGGGGGCGCGGCTCATTGGATCCCTGTTTCCGATGATCGGCCACGCCTATGCTGCCGCGGGCCTTCACTTCGGGCCTTACAGGCAGCCGAACCGCTCCAGTTGGGATTTGGGCATCGCCGGCAAGCTGATGGCATACATCGCGCTTGGCGCTGTCGACGAAAGCATCGTGGCAGTGTTTCAGGAGCTCTATGAAAAGCGCTTCGCGGCCGACACCGAGCAGGCTCGTCGATACCGCGCGGACATAAACAATGCGGAATCGTCTCTCGCAGCTATACACGAGTTCTTTGAGGCAAGCGCATTGCGCCTGACGGCCAAGCGAGCGGAGGACGTTCTTGCGTCGTTTCATGTGTTCCTGGAACGTCTTCTTGTCAGGGAAATCGCGATGGTTCTGCTGCGGCACTCGTCGCTTCCGGGGGCGCGAAATCTATGTGTCGCCGGAGGTTGCGGTCTCAATATCAAGTGGAACAGTGCGCTTCGTATGACGGGACTGTTCGATGATGTCTGGGTGCCGCCGTTTCCGAATGACAGCGGCTCGGCAATCGGCGCTGCTTGCGGTGCGATGGCGGCGCAAAATGGCTTCGGGCCAGTGGAATGGTCAGTCTACAGTGGGCCGGCCCTGCAGGACAGCGAGCTTCCGTCGGACTGGGAGGCCGCGCCGTGCACTCTGCGTGAACTTGCGGCGATTCTCGCCGACAACAAGCCGATCATCTTCCTTTCCGGGCGCGCCGAGCTTGGGCCGCGGGCGTTGGGCGGCAGAAGCATTCTTGCAGCCCCGACCTCCCCAGCAATGAAAGATCATCTCAACGACATTAAGCGTCGCGAGCACTTCCGACCGGTGGCGCCGATTTGTCTGGAGGATCGGGCCCCAGAGATTTTCAACCCAGGTACGCCAGATCCTTACATGCTGTTCGATCACCAGACCCGCGCGGAATGGCGCGACAAGGTCCCCGCTGTCGTCCATCTGGACGGTTCGGCGCGGCTGCAGACAATCTCCCGCAACTCTCCGCACAAAATCGCCGAGCTTCTCGTCGAATTTGAACAACTCACAGGCGTTCCGCTGCTCTGCAATACGAGTGCCAACCTCCACGGACGTGGATTCTTTCCGGATGCTGCCGCGGCCTGCGAGTGGGGACGGGTTGAGCATGTGTGGTGCGACGGCCTGCTCTGGACCAAGACGGTCGTAAGGAAGTCATCATCGGCCGAACGACTTCTGTCAGCCTAAGAGTGAGCATGTCCACCGTAGCAATCGACCTTGCCGGCGTGAAAAAATCATTTGGCGACAAGATCATCGTCAATGATCTGTCGTTCTCGGTCGCGCGGGGAGAATGCTTTGGCCTTCTCGGGCCGAATGGAGCTGGCAAGAGCACGATCGCGCGCATGCTGCTTGGCATGATCTCGCCGGACGGAGGAAAGATTACGGTGCTCAATGAGCCTGTACCTGCACGCGCTCGTGTCGCACGTGTGCGTATCGGCGTGGTGCCGCAATTCGATAATCTTGAACTCGAGTTCACCGTACGAGAGAATCTGCTGGTGTTTGGCCGCTACTTCGGCATGAGCGCTCGCAAGATCGAGGCGGTCGCCCCCTCGCTGCTCGAGTTTGCACGCCTCGAAAGCAAGGCGGACACGCGCGTTGCCGAGCTGTCCGGTGGCATGAAACGGCGGCTGACGCTGGCGCGTGCGCTAATCAATGACCCGCATCTGCTCGTGATGGACGAGCCGACGACTGGTTTGGATCCGCACGCCCGCCACCTGATTTGGGAACGTCTGCGAGTTCTGCTTGCGCGGGGCAAGACGATTCTCTTGACCACTCACTTCATGGAAGAGGCCGAACGCCTGTGCGATCGGCTGTGTGTCCTCGAGGGTGGACGCAAGATCGCCGAGGGCAAGCCAGACGGCCTGATCGATGAGCATATCGGCTGTAACGTGATCGAAATCTATGGGGGTGATCCGCACCAGCTCTGCGAGCTGATTAGGCCGTATGCGCGGCACATCGAAGTGAGTGGAGAGACGCTCTTTTGTTATGCGCCATATCCGGAGCAGGTACGCGTGCAACTGCGCGGGCGAGCGGGCCTTCGTATTCTGCAGCGCCCCCCGAATCTCGAAGACGTGTTTTTGCGGCTGACCGGGCGCGAGATGGAGAAGTGAGCGATGGGTGAAAGTTATGCGGCGGTGATGCCCGCTAACGCGTACAACTGGATCGCGGTATGGCGTCGGAACTTCCTGGCATGGAAGAAAGTCGCACTTGCATCGATTCTTGGCAACCTCGCAGATCCTCTAACCAATCTGTTTGGCCTCGGCTTTGGCCTTGGACTGATCGTGGGGCGCGTTGAGGGGACGTCGTACATCGCGTTCCTGGCGGCAGGCATGGTCGCGACCAGCGCCATGACGTCCGCGACCTTTGAAACCATGTATGCAGCCTTTGCACGCATGGACGCCAGCCGCACCTGGGAAGCAATCCTCTCTACTCAGCTCACGCTTGGCGATATCGTTCTGGGTGAACTGGTGTGGGCGGCCAGTAAGTCCGTTCTGGCCGGAACAGCGATCGGGATCGTCGCTGCTACGCTGGGTTATGCATCATGGCCATCCATTTTGTATGCGATGCCAACAATCGCTCTCACTGGCCTTGTCTTCGCCAGCCTGGCGATGCTCGTCATATCTCTTGCGCCAAGTTACGATTACTTCGTGTTTTACCAGACGCTTGTCCTCACTCCTATGGTGTTTTTGTGTGGCGTGGTCTTTCCGACGAGCCAGCTGCCCGGCTCGTTTCAGCACTTCGCCGGCTTGTTGCCGCTCGCACATTCGGTCGACCTTATTCGCCCAGCGATGCTTGAGCGCGGCGCCGACAGTGCTGCGCTGCACGTCGGTGCGCTCTGCGTTTACGCGGTCTTGCCCTTTTTCGCGTCGACGGCACTATTTCGGCGCCGCCTGCTGCGTTGATGTGAGTTGAGCGAAAACGGAGAATGTCAAATCGATTCAGTGTCACGATGCTTTCTGCGGTAGCTCGGGAGTGACCTGGTCTGTCACAGCAGATGCTGCAATGGCCTTAAGAGGCCGCGATCGAGTTAGGTCTACGGCCGCCTGTTCGGTCGATCGGTGTCGGACGCCAGCACCGTTATTTCTGAGCGCCTGTCGCTAGGCGCCGTGACGGACTTTGCAAAGTTGTGTTGTGCTGTCTGGCCCGCGCACCCGACGGAGCGTGACTGTACAGATTAAGTAGGTGGGACGGCAGTTGGCCTTGCCGTCATGATCAAATGGAGAACGGGATGTTGTGCCTGGGAGTGAGTGGCGGTCTTGACAGAATCTATGAAAGCTCGCCGGAGCTGCCGAATACATTTCTTCACGATGGGGCTGCGGTTCTTGTGCAGGATGGCCGCGTGATCGCTGCTGTCGAAGAGGAGCGCCTCAACCGCGTCAAGCACTCCAACAAGTTCCCGAGCAATTCGATCCGATACTGCCTTTCTACCGCAGGAGTTGAGCTCGGAGAGATCGACCGTATCGCGTTCTACGCGACTGAAGCCTACTGCAATACTATGCTCGAGCGCCTTTCTGTTTCTCAGCCCATTCCGTTGGACGCCAAACTGTTGCTGCGGCAGCTGCTGACACGGGAGTTCGGCGCCGAGATCGATCCGTCCCGAGTTTCCTTCGTGAATCACCACGAAGCGCATGCTGTGAGCGCGTTTGCCATGTCCGGGTTCGAGCAAAGTCTTGTTTTTGCGATCGACGGCGGTGGCGATTTTCTCTCCGGCTTATTGGCGGTGGGGTCTGGCACCGAAATTACGCAACTTGAAAGCTTCCCGGAACATAACTCCCTGGGGCTGTTCTATCTCGAGACGATCCGATATCTCGGCTACGGGTTGTTCGACGAGTACAAAGTGATGGGGCTTGCCCCGTATGGTGATCCCGCTCCCTATCGCGAGCTCTTCGCGCAGTTCTACGAGTTGTTGGACAACGGTGGCTATCGCGTTTACCTGGATCGAATCGGTCCGGCCCTGGTCCGCAACATCGAGGTTCGGCGAAAAGGAATGCCATTCACCCAACAGCATCGAGATGTCAGCGCTTCGCTGCAGGAAGCGCTGGAGCGGATCGTGTTTCACATCCTGCGGCACCATCGTGAAGCGACGGGCATGACACGCTTGTGCCTGGCTGGCGGGGTAGCGCATAATTGCACGCTGAACGGTAAACTGCTTTATTCCGGGCTATTTGACGACATCTTTGTTCAACCCGCGGCGCACGACGCCGGTTGCGCACTCGGCGCTGCATTGATGGTATCGAACGAGCTGGGCAGGCCAGCACCACGCGAGCGACTGCCGGACGTTTATTGGGGGCCCGATCTCGGGAGCGACCAAGCCGTAGAGCATGAGCTCAACGCATGGTCAGGCCACCTCGACATTCAACGAAGTGATGACATAGCATCCAGTGCGGCAGACTGGATGGCAAATGGCGCTGTAATCGGCTGGGTTCAGGGCCGCTCTGAGTTCGGCCCCCGTGCGCTTGGTAACCGCAGCATTCTTGCGGACCCGCGGCCTGCGGAAAACAAGGACCGCATCAACGCGATGGTCAAGAAGCGTGAGGGCTATCGCCCGTTTGCGCCATCTGTACTGGAGGAGGATGCGAGCGAGTTCTTTGAGCTCCCGGACGGCACGCAGCAGCTCCCCTTCATGAACTTCGTAGTTCGTGTGCGTGAAACCAAGTGTAACGTGCTCGGTGCGATCACGCACATTGATGGGACCGCTCGGCTGCAGACAGTATCGCGCAAGACAAACCCCACCTATTGGGATGTAATTAATGCGTTCAAGAGGCGAACGGGCATCCCGGTTCTTTTAAATACGTCATTTAACAACAATGCCGAGCCGATCGTGGAGTCCGTGTCAGATGCGATCACCACGTTCTTGACGACTGACCTGGACGGACTTGTTGTTGGGCCTTTCCTCGTCAGGAAGCGGCCAGCATCACTGCAGGATTGGAGTGCACTGGGCGTTTCATTGCCGCCGTATGCATCCCTTCATCGTGTTCGCTCCCACACAGCGCCAGATCGTCAGGAAACGGTCTGCGAGATCCGCAAGGGACATTCCGCCCACGATAGTATGCGTATCTCACATGAGCTTTTCGAGATCTTGATGCGGATCGAGGGCGAGGCGTCGCTCGGCTGGCTTCTCGACACAACCATGCTGAGCCAGGCCCAGCGTGAAGATCTCGTGAAGGAATTGCGGCTCGTGTGGGAGCTGCGGGGCGTTCGCCTGCATCCGCCGCGCGCGGCTTGCGGCCACAATGAAGTGAACAATAGACATAGCCGGGACTCATGAGCATGGCCATGCCTATACCTGCATGTGAGGGGGCCAGGCCATCCGACGCACACGGGGTTATCGGCCATCCGACTGAAATCGGGCACGTGGACGCGACACCGCTGAAGAAAAGACGGAAAGTGTTGAGAGAACGCGGCCCATCAAGGATAGCGCTGTTATGAAGTTCTACCGACGCAGCTCGCCGGCACTGCGATTTCAGACCATGACGTCGGACAAGATGATACGTGAGATGTCTGCAATGACGTCTCTTGTCCAACCAGGAGCCCGGGAAGAGGCGATGCAGATGCTTAGCGGTTCGAGGAAGGATCGGTTCGTAGTTTCCCGGCGACGTACGGGGTTCGGCGACTGCCTGTGGTCACTGGCCGCTGCCTGGCGTTTTGCAAAGCAGACAGGACGGACGCTAGCCATTGATTGGCGGGGATCTTGTTATCTCGATGAGCCATTCACCAACGCCTTTCCAGTCTTCTTCGAACCGGTTCAAGACATTGCCGGCGTGCGGGTAATCTGCGACGACAGGATCAATCAGTGCTCATTTCCGGGACCATTCTTCCCGACATGGTGGAACAAGCCATCCATCGATTGCGTCTATCGTCCGGACGAGCAGATTTTCCGGGAACGCGACGAACTCGATCAATTGTTGCGAAGTCAGAAAGATAGTGACGCTAACACGGTCGTGTGTGACGCGTGCCTGATGTGGCGCTGCGATCAGGAGGCCGAACGAGAAATCTTTCGGAGCATCAAGCCACGACCTGAAATTCAGGCTCGGATTGATGCTGTCTACCGTGAGCACTTTGAGCCGTACAGCGTAATCGGCATTCATGTCCGGCATGGCAACGGCGAAGATATTATGGGGCATACTCCCTACTGGGCCGACCCGGAGCGCGCCTTGCGACAGGTCTTTGATGCCATTGATAAGGCCCGGGGGTTACCCCACGCAAAACCCGTGAGAGCTTTCCTGTGCACGGACAGCGCGCTCGTCCTTGAGAAAGTTTCGACTAGATTTCCCGATGTGTTCACGATCCCCAAACGGTTTCAGGCGCCTCAGGCCGGCCCATTGCACAACGCCGCGCTAGGAGCCGAGGGCGGCTTTTCCGCCCTGATCGATATGTATCTTCTTGCGCGCTGCGACACCGTGATCCGTTTTCCCCCGACGAGCGCCTTCACGCGCTATGCGCGTCTCCACGCACCACGCGTTATTGAATTCGATTTGAACGATCCGAGCCGCTTGGTCCTGATTGAAGAAACCTCGCAAGAGCTCGTTGCTTCATGAAAGTCGTTGCCCGCTTGATCGATCTGATTGCCGCTCGTTGCATCCAGCAGTGCTGGCACTTTTTTTCGGGGCGGCATTTGTCGCAAAGTAATGCTCTGTCGCACAACTCCACCGAATGCCTCCCGCCGAAGCTCGACGTCGACAACGATGGCCCTAACGTGCTGCCGCCACGTTAAACAGGTGGAACACGTCTTCGCCTTGCGCGGACCGCGAGTGGAAGCTAATCGGTGGTCGGTCGCGGACGAACATATCGAAAGGGTCTCCGTAGAGCCGGTGAGTTCCGTAGTTGCGGTCGGGCACGCGCTGGTGCGGAGCGGCGGTCTCGAGAGCCACTATGTTGGGCTGAACATCCAGTAAGCCAGGTCGTGGTCCAGGACCAATCCGGCGAAGTGCCAGTGCCGGACACTGCAGAGCAGAGCGCGATAAAGTCAGCATCAATTGCCGACAAATCTGACGCACGAAGCTGGTAACGTCAGTTTTCGAGTTGACGCGGCTACTGGCCGCGGGCCGCTATCCTGATCGATCGTTCCTCCAACGAGAGGCGGTGCCCATCGGCTGGCTCCTCGGTTGCGCGATCAGGAAAGAGAGCGCGGCTGCACCCTCGTCTTGACGCAGGCGAGTGTGCTCGTGACATTACGTAGGTAATGCACCATCGTTGTCGCAGAGCACACGCACGGTGTCTTGAACCCACCAAGCATTCCGCGTGCGCGACATTAGGACGCAAAAACGGAGTTGATTTGCGTGCATCGCAGTGGCGCAAATTCTGCTACGCGTGCGCCGACGCAATAGGAGAGGAGGCGGGCGTGGGTCTCGATCTGCCGAATGACGATCTGATCAGAGGTCAGCTGCCCGAAACACACCTGGGTTGCCTCTTTCACGCCGATAATGCCCGTATTCATCGCGGAGAACAGAAGGCGATGTTGCTGACCGGGGCATCGCGCGGAATTGGCCATGCCACTGCCAAGCTGTTTTCGGAGGCGGGCTGGCGCATCATTTCTTGCGCGCGCCAACCGTTCGACAGCAAGCGATGCCCCTGGGAGGCAGGGAACGAGGATCATGTCCAGATCGACCTGAGCAATCATCGAATGCTGCCGCGCGCGATCAGCGAGGTCAAGAAGCGCTTGGCAGGTGCTCCTTTGCACGCGCTGGTGAATAATGCTGGTGTCTCGCCGAAAACGCCCACTGGCGATCGGATGACGTCGTTGACGACTTCAACCGAGACCTGGATGAGCGTGTTCCATCTCAATCTGGTGGCCCCGATCATGCTGGCGCAGGGTTTGTTTGACGAGCTAAGAGCCGCGTCAGGATCGATCGTGAATGTGACTTCGATCGCGGGCTCGCGGGTGCACCCGTTTGCCGGCAGTGCCTATGCGACCTCAAAAGCTGCGCTTGCAAGCCTCACACGCGAAATGGCCCATGATTATGCGCCGCATGGCATTCGCGTGAATGCGATCGCGCCCGGCGAAATCAGGACGGACATGTTATCGCCCGACACAGAAGCGCGTCTCGTGCCAAACATCCCCTTGCGCAGAGTGGGAACCCCGGATGAAGTTGCCAAGGTCATCTTCTTCCTGTGCTCGGATGCGGCGAGCTATGTCACGGGGGCCGAGGTGCCGATCGATGGTGGGCAACATCTGTGAATTGGCCAAGCCTTGGCGCCGCAGTGACTTGAGCTGCAGCAGCGGTACTTATGCTCTCCGCTGACGACGCGCACACATTCCGCAAAAGGAAAAAGGCACACTGTAAGTTTACCGTCGTGCCATGAAAAGGTGTTACGGTTCTGTGTCATCTCGTCAACACTTGGAACTAGATCGAGAGTGACATGCAAAACGAACCTCGCAAACCCGAACAAGGTGCTACGGAGGATCATCAAGACAACGGAGGCCGCTTCATGCTGGATATCCCTTCCTCACTCGAAAGACCTGCCTCGCAACTTGAGCCGGAGCATAAGCTCTCGGGGGAGCCGTTGCGTGAGAGTGCGTTGGCCGGCATCTTCGAAATATCGAAAATACTCACGGCTCCTTGTCCGCTCGAAGTCACATTGGCAAACGTTGTTGATCTTCTGCAATCGTTTGTGCAGATGCGACACGGCATCGTCTCACTGTTCGACGATGACGGCATGCCGGACATTACAGTGGGCGCCGGCTGGAGCGAAGGCAGCGACGAACGTTACCGGATGCGCCTGCCACGGAAGGCAATCGATCAGATCGTCGCGACAGACAGGCCTCTTGTCGCCGAGGACGTGGCCGCCGAGCCGGCATTCAGCGCTGACGACCGGGAAGTGCTCGGCGCCTCCGATAATATGCCAGTGTCGTTCATCGGGGTTCCGATTCGCATTGGTCCGAAGGTTGTGGGTACTCTGACGATCGACCGTATCCGCGACGATAGGTCAAGCCTCCGCATCGATTACGATGCGCGGCTGCTCGCCATGATCGCCAACCTCGTTGGACAAACAGTGAAGTTAGACCGCGTGTTCGCCTGCGATCGCGAACCACTGGTGGCGGAGAAAGACCGTCTACAAAAGCAGATATTTGACCTCAGGCAGCCCGCTCGAGAGCGCAAGAAGCTACACGTCCATGGGATCATCGGCGACAGCCCGGCGCTGCGCGGGCTGCTCGAGAAGATTGCGGTTGTAGCCAAATCGAAAAGCACGGTTCTGTTGCGTGGCGAATCCGGTACCGGGAAGGAACTCGTAGCCAAGGCCATTCACGAATCGTCGTCCCGCGCCAAGCGGCCGTTCGTTAAGCTGAATTGCGCGGCGCTTCCTGAGACCGTCCTGGAATCGGAATTATTTGGCCATGAGAAAGGTGCCTTTACCGGTGCGTTCAGTTCGCGCAAGGGACGCTTCGAACTTGCTGACAAAGGAACGCTATTTCTTGACGAGATCGGCGAGATTTCAGCTCCGTTCCAAGCGAAGTTGCTGCGCGTCCTGCAAGAGCAGGAGTTCGAGCGCGTCGGCAGCAACCAGACGATTAAGGTCGATGTTCGAGTCATAGCTGCGACCAACAGGAACCTTGAAGAGGCCGTGGCACGGAGTGAGTTCCGCGCGGACCTTTACTATCGCATCAGCGTAGTTCCCTTGCTGTTGCCACCGCTGCGCGAAAGACGCAGTGATATTCCGCTGCTTGCCAGCGAGTTCCTCAGAAAGTTCAACAACGAGAACGGCCGTACGCTGACCTTGGAGGCGAGTGCGATCGATGTACTGATGAAGTGCGGCTTTCCGGGAAATGTCCGCGAACTCGAAAACTGCATCGAGCGGACAGCGACGCTGTGCGCCGGATCATCGATCGTAAGAACTGACTTTGCATGCCACCAGGCCCAGTGCCTTTCCGCGATGCTGTGGAAAAGTACATCGGACGGGAGGCCAGACCAGCCGGCACCCATCCCGCCGGTGCCCGGAAAGTCCATCATTCCGCTAGCTGAAGCGACCCCGCCGGTCCCGTCCGTCGGCAGCGAACTGACCTCACTGGCTCCTCCCGGCACAGTTCTCGTAAGCGGCGCGAAGATGGCCGATCGCGAACGGGTCATTGCGGCCATGGAAAAATCTGGCTGGGTGCAGGCAAAGGCCGCGCGCCTGCTCGGACTAACGCCACGCCAGATAGGCTACGCGCTGAGGAAATACGGAATCGAAATAAAGCGGTTCTGAACGACAAAATCGGCCGGAACCTTTACTATCACAGTTGAGCCAAATAGCTATGTGAGGACGATCTCCGGTGGCCAATCTCATTGCAATCTTAAAGGAACGGGTCCGCCCTCGGCGGCGACTTGGCCACGACCGAAACCGCTCCGCTCGCTTCCGAGACTGCTGTCGCAAGCAAACTCACCTGGTTCGGTGAGAGATGGATTTGCGCGCCACGACATACAGAGCGTCACCTTCGGTCTGCAAGCGCGAACCGTCAATTGCTCGACATCAGACGAGCTATCACGCGTATTCGTCCATCAAGCCGGACTAGCGGCAATTCTCATTGACCGTCAACCGGTCCGCCGCCCGCTCGTGATTAGCGGCGGTAGTCTGTCGCAAGCCGTCCTGGCGTCACTCGGCTGGCGTGCCCTGCGGAACAGCGCTGTCGCAGCCCCGACTTGTGTCAGCATTCGTTCGTCAGGAAGAGCGGGCTAGAGGGGCGCATTACCCGCTCTAGCCACTGTGATGGCAAGCCGATTTCAAAAGGATGGCGATGGTACAACACTTGCTGTTCTCTTCGCAGCTGTCGCAACTTTTTGGAGCAACTCCGTGCACAATGTCGTTTGCATCAAACAGGTTCCGGACTCGGCGCAGATCCGCGTGCACCCCGTGACCAATACGATCATGCGTCAGGGAGTGCCGACCATCATCAATCCATATGACCTCTTCGCACTCGAGGCCGCGCTGGAGCTTCGCGATCGGTTCGGCGGCGAAATTACCGTGCTTACAATGGGGCCGCCATCGGCGGAAGATTCCTTGCGAAAGGCGCTGACTTATGGCGCCGATCGCGCCGTACTCCTCACCGATCGCTGTTTTGCGGGCTCCGACACCCTGGCCACAACGTATGCACTTGCAACAGCCATCCGAAAAATTGGTAAGGAATACGGCCCGACCAACCTTATCTTCACGGGAAAGCAGACCATCGACGGCGATACCGCGCAGGTTGGGCCCGGCATCGCAAAGCGGCTTGGCGTACTGCAGCTAACCTACGTTGCCAAGGTCAGATCCTTAGATCTCGCCGCCCATACAATTGAAGCGGAACGACGCTCCGAAGGTGGTGTCCAGGTGCTGCACACGAGGCTGCCCTGTCTCATCACCATGCTGGAGGCAACGAATCAGATTCGGCGCGGCGCGATGGCGGATGCCTTGCGTGCCGCGCGTGCCCAAATCGTGAAATGGAGCGCGCACGATGCCGGTGTCGAAGACGTCTCCAAATGCGGCCTCAAGGGCTCGCCGACCGTCGTCAAACGAGTGTTCGCTCCCTCTGCGCGGGCTGAGAAGGCAACGTTGGTTGAGGCCGCCGAGCAACCGGCACAGGCGTTGATAGACGCTATTTTCAAGTATCAACCGAAGCTCGAAACCGATCTTGCGGCACTTGTCCGTGACGCGTGATCTGGAGAGCCCTGGCAACGATAGATCGGAAACGGTCCGAGGATGTACCAAGGGCAAGAGGCACCGTCCAGTGAGAGCGCGCAAGATGTAGTACGCATCTCAGCCCGCGACCTGCGCATTCTGGTCTATGGCGTTCTTCGATCGCTCGCGATCACCCGGGACTGCATGTTCCGTAGACCGATCGATGCCCCGAGTTGGCTGCGATCAGGCGCATCGACTAAGGGCTGCGCATGCGTCCAGACCCCCACTGTGTGGTCGTATTCGACGACTGCTTCGCGCGTAGTTGTTACGAACGAAGACGGAACACGTCAGCGACTAGGATCACCATGCTAGCGCGATGCCGCTTGAACGCCCGAAGTGCTGTCGCGCGGTTCAGGGCGCAAAGCCCACCTATGTGTCGCCTTTTGAGCAATGTTCGCAATTCAACAGCCCTATACCCATTGTGAGTGGCCGCTGGCTCTTCGCTGTTTGGTTTCCGAGGGCCGTGCAAGTCCTGTCAGGTTCAATACACTTGCAATGAGGAGTCGGTCGCCAGCGTTTCGTCAACGCACTCATAACCTTATGGGGCGAGTGCACGGTTTTGGCACGGTGATTGCTGTAAACGTGCGAGAACACAATATGGCGGCGCTCGCAACGCGAAAACTAGCGGCGGTCTCTTTGAGACGCTCGTGCCGCCCAGCAGCCGGCATTTCGCGCAGCTTGCGGCCAAAGGCGTCAAGCGCCAGGTAGATGCGGATTGATCCTTGCAATGTTGTACGTAGGTCATAGCCGTTCGATGAACTGGCAGGAGCAGCAACCGCGAGGGCTTGATTCATCCACGACAGTTCGCGAAAGCTGGAAGCGCCCGGGCGACTCGCGCAGTGACGTTAGCTTCCCGATGGCGTGCGCCGGCAAGATCTCACCATGACTCTACAAGCGATTGCTAGCCGTGCCGGGCATTCACGGCATCGGACTGCTCATGGTCCGGAATCCGACTGGATCGCCGCCGCTCAATTTGGTGGACATCGCGTGAGCAGGATTGAGCATGCCGCTGTCTGGTACGTGAACGTCGGCACGAGGAAGTTCGCCTCGATGGTGAACGCGATCATACGACCATCGAACCAACGAAGTTGCAGATCTCCGCGGCGGCCAATAGCCGGTCCGGACACGAAGTGGCTTCGTTCTCTCCTCATCGCCATAGGTCAAATGACATCTCAAGCGTCTCGATTTCCACCGGATCAGCCTCCGCAGATATGCTGCGAGTATTTGACTGAGCAAGCGCGAGCCCTGTTCGGCCCGCACCCGTTCGATGTGGAGATGTCCGAAGACCAGGTCGCTATCCTGATGCCTGAATACCTGGCGATGTCACAGGCGTTCTCGTACCTGCAGGCAGAGTCGCAAAGGGATCTCATATTCGATGCAATGCATCACAATCGAGATCGTGCGAGGGACATTGAACTGACCAGCATGGTCGCAAATTTTAACTGTTGGGATGAGAGGGGTGGTTATCGCCGAGTTCCCCAGGGCGGCAAGGCAGCGCTACCCGATATTCCGGTCATTGAAAACCTCCACTCAAACCTCTTTAGAAAGAATGCTTCGCGACTACTCGGCAGAGCAGTGCGGACCAACTACAGTGCCACGACGAAGCGGTACCTGTATTCTCTCTATGCCGGATTGTCATCGAAAGACCCCCTAGTGGGTTGCGCCTACATGGTCGGTTTTGAGCTACACGCTGCGGACATGATCCAGTCGCGGCGGACCACTTTGGTAAAAACCTTTGAGGCGCGGTCTGACGATCTTGAGAATTTCCGCAGCCATGTCCGCGGAGAAGATCCCGCGGAGAAGTATCACAGAGAAATGACAAGCCGGCTGCTTGGCGAACTTGTCCCGGCAGACCTTAATGGTCGCTTTTTGAATGAATTCGATCGAGCCTATCGGCTCAGCTTACTGTGGTGCCGCGATCTGCTCCGAATCGTCTCACGTGAGGGAGATGGTCACTCGGAGATCGAACACCATGGCCGTTGCCATTGTGGTTCTGCAAGTTCTGCGTCCGAGCGCCACGAGAGCTTCTGCAGTTCGATGCAATTGCTCAATCTGCCAAATGTCTGGATTTCTGCACTTGCTCGTACCTGGCGATAGGCTCGGCATTAAGTGCGGCGAAGAATTCCTCACTGCGTACCAGTTCAACAAGAACATCGCTCGGCACACGTTTTGCCGGCTTTGTGGCCCAAAGCCATTCTATAGGCCGCAGTCGAACCCTTCCGGATTCAGCCGTAAATATTCGATGCCTGGATAATCGAATGCATAAGAATAAACGAGTTCGATGGCGAGCATTGGGAGCAAGCATTCCGCTATATGCGCCAGGACCCGGTAGCCCTGCCTCGAAGATTGAAGCCCTGGAGTGAACTAGAATGGCGCGCGCAATGAATGATAAATCCCGTCTGCTTTCAGAAGAAGCTCTGACAAAATACCGCATAGAGCTGTTGGTGAAGGGGACGGTCGTGATCGGCCCCCAGATATTGTTCACCCAAGATGACTTGGCCAGGATCGATCAGCTGCAGGCTGAGATTCCCGAAGAAGAAGTGCGGGAAGGAGATGCCGGCGACTCGCACCATGTCTTTGTCAAACGCGTGAGGGTAGACCCGCCCGGCCGCGCTCCTAGCAACGCGAGTGGTGCAGCTCCAGGGCAGATCATGGAACTACTTGAAAGGAAAGACCGCAGAGTCGCGGTAAGAAAGATCTTGGGGGCATCGTCAGATTACGTGATTCGCCGATGCCAAATGCATCGTATGCCACCTGGTTCCTTTGTTGGCATGCATCGGGATGCGGCGAGCGACCCGGATTTCGAGTACTCGGTGATTGTGCAGCTCGCGAGAGACTTCGATGGGGGGGAGTTCGTGGTATATCCAAGCGGATACGAACAGCAGGTATTCCGACCGCCCTTTGGCGCCGTGCTTGTCACCACATGTAGGCTCCGACATGAGGTGAAGCCTGTGCTGACCGGGGAGCGCCGATCGTTGGTCTACTTCTGTTCAAAACGCACCGGCGCGAACCGCCGGGTCGTCGGAAGCCCTACCGGTGGCCTGTGATTGAGGTGGTTGAAATGGCCTTTGAATGAGTTGGGTATCGGGTGAGCTCATCAGAAGATGAGGTTGGTAGCTCGGCCATCTTGTGAAAGAACAGGTTGGGTCTTTGTCGCTGTGGGACATAGACTTTTCTTTTAAAGCCCAACGAAAGGTCGCCGGCTAAAGCCGCTCGGAAGAGTAACTCCGCTGGGTCTCGCAACAGCGCCGTCCAGTTCGCCGCCCGTCTCGGCTCCCGCGTGCAACCGCCCCGCATAGCCCGGCAGCAGAACGGCCATGATTGCGGAGTTTTTTGGTAGACTTGACACGAGCGCTGATTAGAGGCCGTCTTGCGCGTTGCGCTGCCTTACGCCGTTGGCGCAGGGTAAGCCTCCGAGGAAAGACGCCTTGCGACGGGCTGGCTTGATGGTTGAGAACTGTACGTATGGACAGCCATACGATCAGTGCGCTGAATCGACTGGAAGTGGTGGAGACGAGCCGGCGGCGGTGTTGGTCTGAGGAGGAGAAGGCGCGGATTGTTTTGGAGAGCCTGTCCGAGCCGCGGCTGGTTGCGGCGACAGCGCGGCGATACGGCTTGTCGCGTTCTCTGCTGGTGACTTGGCGAAGAGCCTTCGCGGCGGAGCGGACCAAATCCGAGGCTGGCTTTGTCAGGGCAGTTGTGGCCGAGGATGGGCCTGTGGCGTCGGTGGCGGCTTCATCGGAGAGCGCGACAGCACACTCGACGGAGCGTCGGATTGAGATCGAGCTGGCTGGCGGGCGGCGCGTCATTGTCGATGCGGGCGTCGACGTTGAGGCGCTTCGGCGGCGGCGATCTCGCCCATTGCGCTGGAAGCGGTGCCTCGAATTGACCAGCTGTTCGAGATCGAGCGCGAGATCCATGGGTTGAATGCCGAGGAGCGGCTGCGGGTCCGCCAAGACAGAAGCGCGCCGCTGCTGAGCGATTTTGAGGCTTGGCTACGGGCGGAATCCGCCCGGCTCTCGCGTTCGTCAAACGTGTAAAAGAAGGGACTTGAGCTGACAGTGAGTGCTTTGTCGCGGCAGGTGTCCGACAAAGGTTTCATGTCCGACCTCACGCAGCCGGCAACAATTTCTCTCTCGACAGAGCACTTGCGTCAAGCAAGGTTTGCATCGGCGTCTTGCCGTAGCACCAGCGCCCCTGATGCGGGCGCACCTCATTGTAGGCAGCTATCCACTCATCGAGATCGCTCTGCAAGGCAGTGATGCTCGGATAGATCTTTTTGCGGAACACGACGCGATAGAACTCCTCGAGCACGGTGCGGTGGAAGCGCTCAACAATGCCGTTGGTCTGTGGGCTCCTGGTCTTGGTGCGGGTGTGATCGATGTCTTCGACGGCGAGGTAGAGCTCGTATTCGTGATGCTCCGGATTGCCGCAATACTCGGTGCCGCGGTCGGTCAGGATCCGGTTCAGCGGGATGCCCCGCGCATCGAAGAACGGCACCACGCGATCATTCAACAGTTCGGCCGCCGTGATCGGCGTCTTGCGATCATACAGCTTGGCGAACGCCACCTTGCTGTAGGTGTCAATGAAGGTCTGCTGATAGATCCGCCCGACCCCCTTCATGTTGCCGACATAGAAGGTGTCCTGCGCACCGCAATAGCCGGGGCACTCGCTCTCGAACTCGCCGTGCGCCTCCTTCTCGGATTTGGCCTTTTCCAACGCAACGAGCTGGGCCTCGGTCAGCACCAGGCCGTCCTGAGCCATCTTGGCCTCCAGCGCCGTCAGCCGCTTCTTGACGTTGGCGAGGTCGTGACGCAGCCACACCGCCCGCACGCCGAACGGGGAGATTGACAGGCCGCGGCTCCTGAGCTCATTGCTGACCCGCACCTGCCCCCAGGCCGGCTGGTCGATCGCCAGCTCAACGACGGCTGCCTCGACCTCCGGCGCGACACGGTTCTTCAGGACCGGTTTCTTGCGGCTGATCTCAATCAGCGCCAGCTCGCCGCCCTTGTCGTACAGTTCCTTGAACCGGTAGAAGCTGTCGCGGCTATAGCCCATCATCCGGCAAGCCTGGCTGACGTTGCCGAGCTGCTTGGCCAATTCCAGCATGCCGACTTTCGCGCGAATGACCTTCTGTTCCTGGGTCATGGTAACGTCTCCTGTGAGACGCTGCGGGCTGCGCGGGAGCGCCCTTTGGGTGAGCGCTCCTGCTCGCCCGCAGCTCCATTCCCTGCCAGTTCAAACCTTGCCGTCAGATTAAGTCGAAACTTCTACATCAAACGTGATCAAGCCGATCAATTATCTGCTCAACCGATGGGATGGCTTTGCTCGTTTGCTGCACGACATCGCTCGCCGCGTGGCGAGCGCCCGTGAAGCCGCGCCATTTTGGTGTTGGCGCTGGTTTCGTCGATGAAAACGAGACGCTCAGGGTCAAGATCGATTTGCCCTTCGAACCACTCCTCGCGCGCGGCATTTATATCGCCGCGCCGTTGCTCGGCGGCGTGCGCTGTCTTTTTTTAAGTGTGATCTTTCTGCGCTGGAAAAAACGCCAGAGCGACGCGATGCCAGTCGATATTCCACGACGTTTCAACAGTTCTCGCAACTCGGCGAGCGTGATATCCGGCTTCGCGTTCACCGCCTCCAGAATCAATTGCGAATGCGCTTCGATGCGCTGCGATTTGCGGTCACCGCCCTGGCGTTTAGGAACGATGTCGCCAACTTCCTTGAGGCGACCGCGCCAGCGGATCGCGCTGGCCGCGCTGACACCAAAGCGCTCGGCAGCCTGTCGACAGGACATGCCACCGTCAATCGCTGCTACCACCCTTTGGCGAAGATCAACCGAAAGCGCCCTGGCCATACATGCTGGCCTCCCTCGCCAGCATGCAGCTTGAATCTGACTCGCGCCGCTTTGGGAATCCCCACCCGATTCATTCCGGTCGGAAAATGCTCTAGCGAGACGAAGCAGACATTCACCTCACGTCCTCAGGGTACCGCTTTCCAGCGCGCGATCGAAAGCTTGGGCAAGTTCGGATGAATTGAGCGATTTAAATATAGTCAGGGGCAGACTCTCAGCTACGCCGGCCTCAATCGACAGATCGAGCGGATCGCCCGCGCCTTCAAGAGCCAGCTCGGCGTCCAGAGGGGAGACCGGATCGCGATCGTCAGCCTCAATAGACCTGATTATCTGGCGTTGCTCTATGCCTGCTGCGAGGCTCGGCGCAATCCTCGTATCATTGAATTGGCGCCGTGCGGCCGCCGAGCACTTTTCATTTTGTCAAAGCGCTCGACAAGGTGCTCCACACCCGCTTTATGCCGGAGACCACGCTTAATGCATTCGAGCGGGGCCGGTCGACGCTGGCAGCCCTGGTGCCAGCCATGATGCAAGCCCAGGCCAGCAATGACGCGCTCGATCAGTATGCAGCGATCCAACTTGTTATCCATGCGCATCAGGTCCGCACAGCACGATTGTCCCGATGCGCTTCAGTCGCAACCCCGAACTGCTTGTTCGAGCTCCCGCTCGTATGCTTCGGTTGGCCTTCGTACAGGCTATGATCGCACCGCCTTGGCAGGACTTGGTTCTGGATGGTTGTCATTGGCTGCGAACAATGGATATTGCTTGAGGGATCTCGGGCGATTGATCGCTCACTCTGTTCTGCTCGGCGACGGTCGTGTGCATCTGTCGGTAGTGATAGGCACACCACGAAGATAGTTTCTTGCCGCGTCCTTGATATACAGGCTCGCCGCACATATAGGCCGCTCTGGCATCTCCATCTTTGAAGCCGATGATGCAACGGCATTGGCCTTCAATATGGTCGATTAACAGGACCTTCTTGACGCCGTCGGGCTCTTTCAACTTGGATGCTCCATAATGCCAAGCAATATCTTCCGATGCCGCGGGATCACGCGGAGCGGCACTCGCAGCTCAGGATCTTAGGAAACCTGCGGAGGCCCGCCGTCAGCCGCACCTTTGCGCCATGGAAATGCCTAGCCAGCCACGGGAAAGTAGTTTGAACAGAGCGCAAAACCGGTTCGGCGAACTGATTTTGGCGCGGTGTCGCGCGGCTCTCTGGTGGCTCGGCTCAGGTTAGCCCCATAGTTTCGGTTCCTGAATGCCTAAGCATTCAAAGCTACGAGCGAGCCGTAGCGCCATCGGGTCGTGGATCTGACCTGCTGAGACATTCGCAATCCTTCATAATCCCGGCGGCAGACCAAGATAGGTGCCAACCTCAAGACCGTACAATTTAACGTTACGTCAGATTCAAGCTTTTTTTTGCAGCCTGTGAGAACATGGCCAAGCTCTCGGGCTGCCGGATCGGCCGGTCTGGTGTCGCAAGCATTCAGCGCTGCAATTTGCGTCAAGAGAGTTCGTCATCTCGTTGGTGTCCGCTGGATTAGCTACCATCATGACCCGACGGACGTGCAATATTTCGCCGTGTAGGCCGGATCAGCGATCCAGCGGCCAACTGAGAATTGCCGCACAATAGGACCCTTCTCAAGCAGGAAACCACGCTGAGCGGCCGGCGAAGTGCACATGGAGTCGTGGTCGCGATCCGACCGGCTGGGCTGGAGCCTCGCTGGGCCCCCGTGCGGATGGGATGATGCCGATTGCGGTACCGGTGCGCGCCTGCCAGAGTTTCTCCGCACGTAGACGGCAGCGGCGCACCTAAGGCACTTTTAGGAGAACACGCTTTTTTGCCTCGAGAAGATGCTTATCGAGCGTCGCGTGCAGCGCACCCCGCAGCTCCGGCGGGATCGAGCTATCTGTATCGATCAATTCCCGAAACTTCCGAATGATGTGTTCTATCATTGCAATAGATCCGAGTGCTTCAATATTCTGCCGGGACATCATCGATTTTCTCCTTCGGAGCGCAGCGCGCGCTTCGTCGGGGGCTCACCTCGGCAACCCCGGCTGCAACAGGCTCTTCGATAAACAAAATTGGCTCTCGGGCCGCGTGCTCAGCGCGAATTGCTTTGGTCGGGGCGAGTGCAGGCGGCGCACGCTCCTTGAAATCCCACAGACGTGAGCGCATTCGCGGCTGCAATATCGTCGCGCTCGTGAGCCGCAGTCTTGGTCGGAATACTGGGACATCGGCCAGCCTAGCTGTCACGCGTTCGAAACCGCGATCAGGCGCTTCAGTCGAGCGGCTGCGGCGCCGCGATCAAGTGATTCTTGTCCAAGTGCTACGCCTTCCTGCAGGGTCGAGGCCCGCCCGGCCACGACCAATGCCGCCGCTGCGTTCAAAAGCGCAGCGTCGCGAAATCGACCTGGTACGCCATCAAGCGCATTTTGCAGTGCAACGGCATTAGCCTCGGCATCGCTGCTCTCCAGCGCGTCGTTGCGGCAGCGGGGGAGCCCGGCTTCTTCCGGCGTCACTTCGAAGGTGCGGACTATACCCGCCTCAAGCGCAGCAACAAAGGTTGGACCGGTGAGGGTCATTTCATCGAGCCCGTCCGAGCCATGAACAACCCATACCGACTGGGCCCCAAGGTTCTTCAAAACGTGCGCCAGGGGCTGGACCCATTCGGCAGAGAACACCCCAACGATCTGCCGCTTTACCCTGGCCGGATTGGACAGAGGCTCGATCAGATTAAAGATCGTGTGGGTTCCAAGTGCGTTCCGGATCTGGCCGACGCGCTGCATCGCCGGATAATGGGCTGCCGCAAACATGAAGCCGACGTCGGCTTCCTGCACACAACGTGCAATGGCCTCAGGCTTGAGATCGACCTTCACGCCGAGCCGCACCAACAAGTCTGCGGTGCTTGATCCCGAAGACGCAGCGCGGCTGGCATACTTGGCGACAGGAATGCCGGCCCCGGCGACGATAAAGGAAGCACACGTCGACACGTTGACCGAATACATAAGGGTGTCGCTCGCGCCAGCGATACCGAAGGGGTCGCATGCCGCCTCGACACGCGGCATCCTATTCCGCATCGCGGAGGCGGCGCCGGTGACTTCTTCGACCGTCTCGCCCCGGACCCGCATCCCCATCAACAAGCCACCGATTTGCGAGGGAGTCGCGTACCCCGACATCATGCTTTCGAAGGCTGACGCAGTTTCCTCACGCGTCAGAGTGGCGCCGGTGGCAACTTTGCCGATGATTGATCTAAGCGCTTCCATCGAACTTTACACGTTCCTTGTCCAAGCCTCGCGCTCTTCCGTTCAACGAAGCATCGTTGAAGAGACCTGGCACCGGTTGCCTTGATGCAGCTGCCCGCCCCACGGGGCATGGTCTCATTGACGCTTGAGGCGGCAGTCGGTTGAGTGTGCGCACCTTGGCGAGGCTACAACCTGACGCTACGTGAGGGGCAAGCTTCATTTTATGGTGCCGTCGATAGGAGATCGCCGCCTAGTTGGAACTTGCAGTTTGCTTGACGCCGGGACCAATGGCACTGTCTAGGGACCGCTTGCCGCGTCCGCAGCGCCCTCTTGACCGCGGTGTTCCGGCCGGATCACCGCATCCTTCAAAGCCTTATGGCTTTCCGGCGCCGCCGTCGTGGAGCGTTGAAGCGGCTTCCTCTACCTGCTTCGAGGCTATCGGTGCTGGGTAGATCGAGCCCGCTCTACAAAAGAACCCCAGCCGATTGCAAATGAAGGTGCGCAGGACAGCCTTCGTAGAGCGATGGACGTGTTCCGTTGATCCGCCCACATGAGGCGGTGAGCCGCCGGTCTTCGGTCCCGCCTTACAGTCGGACTACGCCGTACTGCGGCGCGTCGAAAAGCGCATGGATCAAACGCGCGTCCCGACATAGCGTAAGTTCCTGCGCCGTGCGAGCTATTACAAATGATCGCAAACGTCGGCACGGACGCGCCATGATCAGCTTTGCGTCCTTGGTGATCCCACGCCGTTCATATTCGCGGCCAACCATCAAGCCCGTTGCATTCTGCAGGAAGAGCAGGAGCGTTCTCGCAAACCGGGGTCCGCAATTCCGGCGATAGCGCCAGCGTGGGCGTTTCCTCGATGATCTCTTGGAAACGGCGCTGCACCCGAACATTCGCGCTCGAAGAGAGGGATCAGGTTACCGAAGCAGTCACCGAGCACCTGTACTTCAATATGTCGAGGGCTTTCGACATATCGTTCAACATCAAGTCGGACATCTCCAAAGCAGCGACGCGTTTCACTGCTCGATTGCTCAATGGCTGCCTCCAACGTAGCATGGTCGCGTACAATCAGCATTCCCTTGCCGTCACCGTCCCCTGATGGCCTTGACGAGCAAAGGAACTCCAACAGCCCGCGCTCTCGAAACGAATGTTGGCGGATCATCTTCCTCGATGGCGCAGGGTGCGAAGCCGTTGCCCTGAACGAAATTACGGGCGCGGATCTTATCGCCCATTAGTTCGATAGTTTCTGGAACCGGCCCAATGAACGCAATTCCGGCCTTTAACACTGTCCTCGCGAATTCCGCACTCTCAGAAAGCACTCCATAACCCGGATGTATCGCGCCGGCGTTCGCCTTGTGGGCGGCAGCGATAATCTGCGCGATGTTCAGATAGCTTGCGATCGGCGGGCGGCCGCTGATCGGAATGGCCAAGCCGGCCATTGAGACGGCCGGGGTCCCTTCGTCAACCTCATGCTGGGCAATTGCAGAACGACGTCCAAGCTTGTGCAACGTTTTGATGATACGTGCGGCTATCTCCCCGTATTCGCGGTCAGACCAGTATTGAAGGGTAATTTGCGCATTCGCCGATCCAGACAAGCGCGATTGAACCAGAGCGTCGGTCAATTGTAGGCGAGCCATGCTCGTCACTGACCTTGGGCGACGGTCCTGCTGGTCAGGCTGGGTCCACTTCTGAGGATGAGGCAAACGAACAGGCCGCCATATCTTCAGTTCGAGTCCTTGCTTTTCTTGCCAGTGTCACGCACGGAGATCACGTAGCGACATTGCTGACTGAGGCTCGCTTGTCTGGATCTGAGGCAGGTAGTGATAGCGGTGCGATCTGGTATGTGGCTGCTACAAAGGCGAAACACGTCCTCCATGCAAGCCTCTTTCTCCTCTGCGGTCGGCGCTTGATCGCGCGCGTCGACTGGCCCGGGCATCACAGCTGTCATTGCGACCGCAAGAGCGATGGCGCAGTAGTAAATTGTGAGGCTGGAAGCCAATTGAGCTCGGTGATTTTGAGTCATGATATCCCTTCAAATCGGTGAGGCTGCGGTATTGTTCTTTGCGCGAAGCGCAACATGACCTGTCAACCGGGGGGAAACAGGCCGGAACTGCTTAAGCGCGGTGCCGCAAGCTCGTTCTTCACTTTTGCGGTCTTGACTGTACGGTGCTGGTCATCGGTCCGGCACGACAGAAACGACACCTGCCGAAGTGGCGGAGCCAGCCGAAGAGGGGAAGTACTGGCGGCTGAACTGGTCCAGCAAGGGATCATTTTGGAGCTTCCGGTCGATTGTGCGGTCGGTGCCTGCCTGGAGTCGCGAGGCATTGCTTGGGCGTGACAGGTGCTTAGGTACTCTGGCTCAGCGTACCCGCCAGCCGACTAATGACCCCGTAGCCGGCGCGAGGGGCCCGGGCCAGTTATCGCGAGGCAGAGAGATCAGGCAAAAGCCAGGTGCGCTCAAGGCATTGTTGATGATGCATTCGATTGTGCAGAGCGAACCATGATGGCGCGCGCCGAGACTATCTTTGGTGTAATCGCGCGCCTGTGTTCCACGTTATGTGAAGACGTGGGTGGGGTATCTGGGATGGAGAATTCGTCTTGCGTCAGTTCCGGTGAGGCTACGGTGGTGGGAGCGCCTGCCGTGCAGATCTCGAAACGCGCGATTCGTCCAGCTGCGACAGGAACACCTCCGATGAAGCGCGGACAAGCGGGCATCTGGAGGATCTTGTGGTCTTATGCGGTCGTGGCAGGTGAGTTTAGATGTTTGAGACATTTGCAATTCTCATGACCTGTCAGGAAGGGTCTGGATTGTCAGAGGTCGTTCCCACGTGTCCAGGATCGTACAATCTAACGCTAAGTGCGATTCAAGCCCCTTCGTGCGTCCGATCGTCTGAAGATGTTGGAGCTGTGCAATCTTCGTACGAGCTTCGGCTGCAATGCGCACTTTGGCGTTTCTGAATAGCGGCTGTGCAGGGCGACTGTCCGCTTCGGCAGCCGGGCAACGAGCGTCGCTGTTACGTTATTATACGGAGGGCCTGTGTCGCATTTCTTTGATCTACGAATTGCATGCTCTCGGCATGAATCCGAAAAGTAAACTCTACCAGCCCGACCACTGGCGAGGCCGTGCGGAAGCAACGCGAAAGAAGGCGGAAGCGCTCGCCGACGGCAAACCGAGAGACAGGCTGCTTAAGATTGCCATGGAATATGACAAGCTGGCTCTCCGTGCCCAGGTGTGGCAGACGCGCAGCGGCGAGGATGATGTGGCCTGAGCAAGAGCTGTAAAGCGTCGCTGCGGTTCCATAAAAACGCCCCGGCCTGTTGATCGCTACCCGATCCAATAAAATGTCGCTCAGCAGGCGAGTCAGTGCGCTTGCACGGGACGTTGAGGCGGCACCGTAGGGCGAGGCATCCCGACGGTCCTTTGCCGCAACACGTAAGTGAGAAGGCGGAGCAGGCAGCCTGCCTAACGGTCACTTCAGTCTACTCGTTTAGTCAGCTTCTCGAAAGCTAATCCTCTTATCATGAAGATGCCGAACCTAGATTTCCGCCTGCAGTCAATGCGTCGCGCTGAACGTAGAAGGCCGGATGCCATCCTCGCGTGGCCGTGTTGAGCTGTTACAGGTCAGTGTTTGGCACTTCATCGCCGCTGCAATCCACGCGGGCAAGCTGGCCGCATATCAGTTTCGCCAATTCGAGACATCTGCGTCATGCCTCAATATTTCGTTTGCGTTGGTCGGAGGTGCGGATTTTATATCCAGGTAGCCGCGCCAAGTCTGGGCTTGACCAAGTCTGTGAAGAGGTCTCCACGTCCGATTGATGGTGTGCATACGTTGCGGCCGCGGCACGTGAGGGGCGTCGGAAAGCCCCTCGCGCCTTTGCCAGCCGCGAGATTATTTCAGAAGAACGCTGCGATGATCCAGTAGATACCAGCCCAAAGCAGCGCATTTATGAGGAGTGCGGCCAGAGGCCACAGGTTCCACCTCCTTTGCGCCTGCCAGGAGCGACAATCGGCGCCATAATGGTTGATCGTTGAGTGCTTTGGTGCGCGCCAATGTGTCATTTCATCACCTGCCGCGCTGGTCCGCGGAAAAAGTCCAGGCCTTACATGCCTCGTATCACTCATAAGTTCGCAGTCCTCTTTCAAAGCGCGAGTATCAGAATCCCTGTTTGTTGCGCGGCTAGCATCCGGCCGATGACATGCTCGCGCATCGTCGGTACAGGGAGGTCGCGTTCCGTCACCACAGCAACCTACATGCCACGACGGAGGAGTGCCTGCACGGCTTTGATGCAAAAAAACAAGCGCGCTATCGGCGTTGGCGACACGGAGTCGCCGCCCGTTGTCGGATTCGCGACGTCGACGTCTGAAAGACAACGCCCGTATTAGCGGCAAAAAGGTGAGCGCTTCGCGTGCGCGATACCGGAAACAATGCGTTAGGAGTTGCATCGTAGTGACGCGGGAAGATCGGCCGCCGGTCGCATTTGCAGTCAATGAGATCGATTAATCATTGTTCCTGATCGCCGACTTACAAGGAGCACCGAGATGGTAGGCGATCCGCTGGCTGTTATCGGCTCGAAGACAGTTCATGCCAGGCGTCCGCGGCTCTGGTGTGAGCCCGTTCGATTTGACCCCATACAACTCAATCGTGGTCACATAGATGGCTCAATGGCACTGTTTCAGACTCGGCGAGAAAGCAGCGAATGATCAAGTACGACCTCACGAAGCAGCAACATCGCCGCGAAGCGTCACCTGGTGCCGCACTGGTTTGAGAACCATCATGGAATTTAGATGCAAAAGGTTTATTGAGAGCATTGCCATGATGACGAGCGATTCCTTGAGGGCGGGGCGATGAGCCAAGAGCCGCCGATTTCATGGACTTAAGCAAGTCGCCATGAGACATGAATTAGCAGGGGCACGAACGCTTGCTGGACGCACGAAAGCTCGATGGCGGATATTACAATTGCTGGTGCGGGCGCTCTGTTCGGCGATGTGCGGCCAGCACCGGCGGGCATGGATGACAAGATGCTTCGCATGAGAGGGCTTGATGACGGAGTTGTCCCGTGAGCGAACCCCGTCGGGCCACCATGAGCGGGAATGTGCGATCTGCGGGCTTATTCGCCATCGCGCAGAAGCTGCGCGGCTCGTAGTCAGGCAATCAACGAGCTTCGAGAGCGTTCGTCAGCCACAATGCCAGCGTTAGAAAACTAATAACAGGAGAAGAGTGACGATGGACATCTGCAGCTTTATCGGCAGATGGTTCGCTGAAGAGCGATGTAGCAACGCCGCGCAGAGGACCCAGCCGGTTAATGAGTTGCGAGACAACGTCATCTACGTCGAGTTCAAGGCCATCCGAGAGGCAAAGGAGGGGGCGTGCGAGCGCAGATCATAGAGAAGTTGGAGGCCGGCCGCGTGCAAAACGGCCAGTTCGCTACCGTTCCGGGATCAGGCCCTTGCGGTCTGTTCTTTGTGCAGGGGCCTTGCGGGTGTGAACTCAAGATAAGTGGATTTGTCCGTCCTGGCTGGGAACATGTCGCTGTCTCGACGCCGCGGCGTTGTCCGAATTGGGAGGAGATGTGCTTTGTCAAAGACCTGTTCTGGGATGAAGAGGAGTGCGTCATGCAGCTGCATCCGCCACATTCGCAGTATGTGAATAACAGCCGATACTGCCTGCACCTGTGGAGACCCACTCATCGGGGCATCCCAATGCCGCCGCCGAGCTTTGTAGGCATCGTTGGGCTAGGGCCATCGGAAGCGGCAATGTTGTTCGCGCGGATGAGCGCGACAGCATGATGAGCTGAGTAAACGATATCGGAGCGAAAGATGAGGCCAGTGGATGCAGAAGAACCGGTTCGGCGCCACCGGAATGAGGCGTCACAAGCGGATATATGTCAAGACCGATCGCCTGAAGGAGCCCGCTGACAGTGCACTAATCCGGTTCAAGAGATGTCTCGTACGCGCTTGGACCAGTTATTGTCGGGAGAACGATAGATTGGAGTTAGGATCTTGGCGGCATTGAAACCAGTGTTTGCGGAATCGTGATGAACGCCGGCTCGGCAGCAACAACAAAGTCTCACCTGGCCGACGACGGGTCACAAGGCAATCACTGGACGATCCGACGACGCGAATTGCGCACTCTTTGGAGCGAAAAGCATGTTCCTACCAAACGGCATAACGCGAAATTGTAGAACTGATGGCAAGGCTTGAACTGGCAGGGAATTGAAGTGGACCCTTTGCTGAGGACCACCGGGTCCGGTTCTTAAGTGGAGCTGCTGCCGTTCGTTCTTCCCATACGCTACTCTTGCGTGCCGCTGTTGTGGCTGCGGGATGTGGGCAACGCGCAGCGCTGTCCAAGCTTCTCGCTTGCGGGAAGCGACTGTAAAAGAAGGGACTTGAGCTGACAGTGAGTGCTTTGCCGCGGCAGGTGCCCGACAAAGGTTTCATGTCCGACCTCACGCAGCCGGCAACAATTTCTCTCTCGACAGAGCACTTGCGTCAAGCAATGTTTGCATCGGCGTCTTGCCGTAGCACCAGCGCCCCTGATGCGGGCGCACCTCATTGTAGGCAGCGATCCACTCATCGAGATCGCTCTGCAAGGCGGTGATGCTCGGATAGATCTTCTTGCGGAACACGACGCGATAGAACTCCTCGAGCGCGGTGCGGTGGAAGCGCTCAACAATGCCGTTGGTCTGTGGGCTCCTCGTCTTGGTGCGGGTGTGATCGATGTCTTCGACGGCGAGGTAGAGCTCGTATTCGTGATGCTCCGGATTGCCGCAATACTCGGTGCCGCGGTCGGTCAGGATTCGGTTCAGGGGGATGCCCCGCGCATCGAAGAACGGCACCACGCGATCAGTCAACAGTTCAGCCGCCGTGATCGGCGTCTTGCGATCATACAGCTTGGCGAACGCCACCTTGCTGTAGGTGTCAATGAAGGTCTGCTGATAGATCCGCCCGCCCCCCTTCATGTTGCCGACATAGAAGGTGTCCTGCGCACCGCAATAGCCGGGGCACTCGCTCTCGAACTCGCCGTGCGCCTCCTTCTCGGACTTGGCCCTTTCCAACGCAACGAGCTGGGCCTCGGTCAGCACCAGGCCGTCCTGGGCCATCTTGGCCTCCAGCGCAGTCAGCCGCTTCTTGACGTTGGCGAGGTCGTGACGCAGCCACACCGCCCGCACCCCGAACGGGGAGATCGACAGGCCGCGGCTCCTGAGCTCATTGCTGACCCGCACCTGACCCCAGGCCGGCTGGTCGATCGCCAGCTCAACGACGGCTGCCTCGACCTCCAGCGCGACACGGTTCTTCAGGACCGGTTTCTTGCGGCTGATCTCAATCAGCGCGAGCTCGCCGCCCTTCTCGTACAGTTCCTTGAACCGGTAGAAGCTGTCGCGGCTATAGCCCATCATCCGGCAAGCCTGGCTGACGTTGCCGAGCTGCTTGGCCAATTCCAGCATTCCGACTTTCGCACGAATGACCTTCTGTTCCAGGGTCATGGTAACGTCTCCTGTGAGACGCTGCGGGCTGCGCGGGAGCGCCCTTTGGGTGAGCGCTCCTGCTCGCCCGCAGCTCCATTCCCTGCCAGTTCAAACCTTGCCGTCAGATTAAGTCGAAACTTCTACACTCTTCGCCGAATGCGCCGGTTACAGCGGTCCGCCAGACCGCCATCGGCGCGCAGTTTTCCAGGCGCCTGATGCCTCCTCGATGTCTTGGTTCGTGCATGCAGGATTGTCGTATGCCGTTACGGAGCTGTTGGATATAAGTTGATGCGCCAAACGCACGCGCGCACGAGAGATCATCGAACCCGGCAATCCGATCGAACCGAGACACGACGCCGTCGGGCTCCGCTAGGTGCGGAGCGCCGCCGCCGCTCAATCCGAAGCCCGCCAATGCACAAAATCGATTCCCACAGGGGAAGCAAAATGACCTGATGATGTCTCTTGACGTGAGATTGCTCATACAAATCGCGCTCGACTGTCATTGTCCGATCTTGGCTTGCAGCTACTCGCGTTCGCGCGCTTCCTCGCTCTCGCGCCCGACACCCGCGTCAAACGCTCCGGCCGCCTAGTCCAGCAGGTGCTTCTTCCATGCGTAGATCTGGTTCGGGTGAACCTCATAGCGCTGGGCCAGAACGGCCGCCGTCGCCTGCTCCAGCACCGCTTCCAATGCGCGGCCCTTAACTTCGCCCCTGGTCCCAAAACCGGGATCCATTTCAGTCTCAGCGGTCCCTTGGATAAGCGACATGGATGAAGTGGACCAGTTCTGCGCGTTCGTTGAACTCGAGCTTTCCCAGCACAGCCGTGACCGCTGCCCGCCATCGCGCGCCTCGGTCGTGGTGGTGACGTCGCCCGACGTGACCCGCATGCCGCGCTATCCGTGCCTCAGAAGCCGATTGCGATCGTCCCGAATGTTCGTAGACCTATACTTAGCATGTAGGTTTCATTCAAGACGGGGGGCACGCCACCTACTGTAAAATTGTAGGATTTCAGATAGTTCAATCCCAGCACCAAGCAATCGTCGACATAGCCGGCGCCGACCACGTATTGGTTGATCTTGTTGGCTTCGAGGTCCCAGCGGGCGGAGCCCTGCATGAGCCAGTTGGAGGCGACTTTCACCGATGCGGAGGTGAGAATGCCTTCGCGTCGCGTCAGGTAGCCGAGCTCCGGCTGCGGCGCGTAATTGCCGTACATCATGCTGAGCGACCAGCGGTCGAAATTGGCGCGGCCTTCAGCCTCGAAGCGCTGGACGTTCCAGGTTTGCTCGTCGAACCGGCCGCGGACACTGAAGGTGTAGGTTCGGTTCGGGGAGTAGTCGACGCTCGCGACATAGTCGGATCGCGGCTTGTCGAGACCTGAATCGAGGCCAGTATTGGTGGAATCCCGGACGGCAAACAGCTGGTAGGACTGCCCGAACAGCACCTTGACGGCGCCGCCCCTGTCGAACTGGGTGGTGGCCTGCACGCCGACATTGGCCCGGCCGCCGCCTTCGACGCGATCGTAGCCGGAGAACTTGTCGACGCTGAACAGTTTCGACGTTTCGAATACAAAGCTTTGCGCGTCCTCGTTCGGCAGCTTGCCGGCATAGGTCTCGTTCGGACGGATGATGACCTGCGCGATCGGCTCGATGGTGGTCGAGCCCCAGGGCTGAACGTTGATGAAGGGATAGCGGTATTCGAGGCCGACGGTCGGCATCAGGCGGAACGCCTGGGTGTCGCCGACGGGCAGGAAGTTCGACACGCCCGGCTGGTTCGAGACGTCGGCGTTGATCGCGTCAGCGCGCAGGATCGCGAAGGGCGTCCAGATCTCGCCGAACGGATCGGTGTAGGACTTGCGCCATTGCGCCTCCGCCGACAAGCGGGTGTAGGTGCCGGGGAAGCCGCGCAAAAGGCACTGCGAAGGCGTGCGCGCGAGCGGATCGGCCGACGCCGTCGTGCACAGGCTGTTGGTGTTGGCGAGCGTCGTGATCGGATCGAACACGGCGGTATCACGCGACAGGTTCACGAAATTGGTCTTGTAGGAGACCTCGCCGCCGAAGATCGGATAGTTGAGCACGTTCGAGTAGTCGATCACGGGATAGATGACCGGAACCTGCTGCTGGTTACCCGAGAAGCTCAGGAAGTACATCGTGCGGGCATCGAAGAAGCTGCGATTGCCGACGCCGGTCAGATAGAGCTGCGAGATGGCTTCCGTCGGCAGATTCAGGAACGATCCAAGCGGATCGCGATACGCCGCCAGGCGATAGTCCGACATGAAATAGTAATCGGACAGCAGAACGCCGTCCCAGCCCCACACCCATTTGTCATTCAGTGCGAACTGGCCCTTGGTCTCGACGCCGCCACGGATCTGGCGGTCGCCGGGCTGGCCGGGGAAATTGCCGCGATTAAGCTGATGGATCCCGTAGGCGCGGATCTGGTAGGCGCCGTCCAGCAGGCGCTGGCGGAATTCGGTCTGCAATAGCACGCCCTGCTTGGAGGTGATGCGCGGGTTGAAGGTCGCGTCCATATCGGGCGCGATCGCCCAGTAGAACGGGACTTCGATGCCGTAGCCGAACGCCGTATAGGAGGTGAAGCCCGGCATCAGGAAGCCGGTCTTGCGCTTCACGGTCGGGTCGGGCGTCGAGAAATAGGGCATGTAGGCGAGCGGAACGCCGATGAATTCGAGCTGCGCCGTCTCGAAATACAGCATCTTCTCCTGCTGGTCGTGGATGATGCGGGCACCCTTGACCTGCCAGAGCGGCGGCTTCTTCGGATCGTCCCTGCAGGGTGCGCAGGCCGTGTAGACGCCGTTCTCGAACACGGTGTAGTTGCCGCTGGAGCGGTCGGCGCGGGTCGCAGCCATCCGCGTCTGGTCGGCGGTGTCGACCCGGAGCGAATCAACGAAGCCATCGCGATAGTCGTCGGACAGATCCAGAATCTCGGCATAGGTGATCTTACCCTCCGTATCCGTCATGCGGGTGTTGCCCTCGGCATGCAGCCGCTTGGTCTTCTGGTCGTAGATGACCTTGTCGGCCTCGAAGCTGGTGCCGTTGTAGAACAGCTGCACGTTGCCGACCGCCGAGATCCGCGAATTGTTGTAATCGTAGACGACCTCGGTCGCCTGAACCAGCATCTGGTTGTCGTTGGCGACCTTCGGCGGCTTCGGACGCGGCGGCAGCGGATTGTAGGTGAAGCTCTGGGCGGATGCCTTAACGACGGGGCCGAAACCAGTCGCGATGACAAGGGCTATGGCAAGCAAGCAGTGGCAGACTAGCGACGTGAAGAGCCACGGATCGCGCCCCGGCGCGACCGCAATCAGTTTGTGACGATGCGCAGCCACAGCCACTAACCTTTCCGTCGGGTCAGCAAGGCCAACAATCTGATAAAGCGGCCAACCAGTACTGGCGGCCAGACGGAAGTCACCAGATGCATGAACGCACATTTTCTTGACGTCCAGATGCAACTAGCCACAACCAGTGAACACAAAGATGGTGAACACGGTACCTCAACTGCATGGGAAGGCTCAGACCGAAGCCGCAAATAACGCAACCGCGCCGGGGCCAGAGCCCAATGCTGTGTTCTGCTCCCCCGTTTGCGGATTGGCACCAGGGCTTCACTGCTGGCCCAAAGTCGGCCCAGCCGGCCTGCCGCCGGCTAGAAGCGCAATGGTGGTGGCTACTCAAAGAAGAACTCCAAATCGCATCATGCACTCTGTCCAATACCGAGCGCCTGCGCAAACGAAGCAAGCTGCATGCCGCTCGAAGATAGAGCCTCAAGCGGGTTCGTTCATGGGACGTGCGTCCGGTTGTCGACATTGGTCCGAACCAGACAATCGAGCCCTTGGCAGGGTATCGGTAGTTGGTGAAACGCACGATTTCATTAGTGCGTGTAAGCGGTCGTCAGCCCAGATGGCGATTGATGAGGGCGCGCCGCCTGTGTTCGATGAGGGACCAGATCGTCGATCGTCGACGCCCAAGTTATGAAGACTGCCTGCCAGTTGTCCGCTAACCCGCACCCCGACGCGCCCACACGATTATCAAGCGACGGCATGCACCGCACTTTTCAATTCGGCACGCTTCACGGCCAGAGGGCGGGTGCTCGACGACATGGAATGGCTGGGCGACGAGCATATCGGGCGGATTACGCTCAATCCGGATCTGGCGACCCGGAATCGTTCGTGGAGTTCGCGAAGCCCACGTGCTGCGCTACACTATCGCTCCCCTTCCATTATTATTTCCGAGCAGGCAACCGCCCATAATGCCATTTGTTGCATTAGCAGCCCAGTTGTTCGCGAACAAATCATCGACATCCTTGCTCGGGAGTCCCCCGCCGGGATTCGCCGCTTGTTGAACAAAGGCTTGCGCCAGCGAGTGCCGAAACGCAGAGATGCTTTCCGCATCCGTGGGCGAGATCGCGCAGACCAAAGCTTTACTGTCGGCATCCATAAAGACCTTTGGACCAAAAGCAGTACCGCTCGGGTTTAACGCCATGATCAACGTGAAGCTAATTGTGACCCCGGCTGAGGTCGTAAAACTATGAGGTGCCAAAGAGACTGGCCTCTGCATCAGCATCGGACCGGCAGGCGCCTCCGCACGGAGAGCCGGACTATTCTGCCGGAACGATCCTGCAAGCGCGAACGACGCCACTCGGCACCCTTTGTCTGCTCTCCTCTTTAGAACGTCTTCGTCGGGACAATATGACGGCTCGTCACTGCTCAGCGTCACCGATCGACAGCGCAGACGGGAGGGCGCTGGAAGAATCACAGGAGCCGATACAGCGTTGCACGGTGCCTTCGCATTAGCCCCATTGACGCTGAACAGATCCGCACCCCCCTCAAAGATCTTTCTTCGTGCGGGCTGGTTGTCACCGAAAAGAAGGAGAGCGCGGCATTCCGACTGAAAATTATCAACAAGTAGCATAGAAGAAACAATCAGCATCCCGGCGCAATCACTCCGATAGCCGGGGTGTTTTTCGATGGCTCCGCGAATGCTCGCCACCAGCAAAAGCAAGGCCGCGAGCACGCTCACGAAGTACAAAAACACCAACCTGGTGAACTCAATCGATACGGTCCTCATCAAAGAGGTTCCTTCACCCCAATGTTATGGGCCATCACGTGCGAACCGATGTCCGCGTTGGCACTGAGTTCTGATGCCACATTCGTGCCAAAGGCCACTGTTGTTCGCGGAAGCTTGTCACTTGCGTTCGCCGACCGACGCCTGGGTATAAACCCCTTGCTGAGCAGAGCGACAATCTCGATGTCCATAAGAACAAATGGCCGTCGGCATCACGTCTGATACGTCCGACGCGATATGAGGGCGGAGGCGCCAAGCCAGCGCGACCTTATCGCTTGAGCCTAGTGTTTTGTTGCCTCAGAGCAAGCTGACGACCACGGCGCTCGTGGCGACACGCAAGAAGGCAACCTTCAGTTTCACCCACTCTGTGACAGCGATCCGAGATCTTCGTAGATGAACCAAGCATGGACGTGCCGATGAAAATCGCAGCTTGCTCTGCGTCTTCTACGAATGTTTGTAGCGTCGACAATCAGACATTGTTTCAGAGCTGACAATCGACGCTGTTAGAGTCTGACGGCACGCTGCGCAAGAAGGGGTGGCATCCCGGTCCATAGTCTATATCTCGTCATCAGGACTTTAGAGATGATCAGAGTTACGGCTGTGACGCTATGTAACCGTCCACGCAGCCTCACTGATCGTCAGACCTGCCTGCGGTCGTAATCATGTCCCCCCATACTCACAGGCAGTGGCGGGCTCGCCGCCCGCTCGGTTGGGTGTCGCCGGGCGTTGAATACCCTCAATTGTGGGCTTCGAAATTCCCTAGCTGGCATCCCAGCATCAAGGGGCCGCGGCGCGTTGGCCTCACTTTCAATCCGCCCTTTAATTGCGGGTAGGTACGCATACGACGAAGACGACGAAGACCGCCTGATTGACGCATGCGCGCGGGCGTGGCGAGCTCTATGATGGGCTGCGCGAAGGTTAGGCGACCTGCTGATCGGTGGCCTTGTCGGCTTGGCGCAGGAACTTCCATTCCCAGGGCAGCAGCACGCGCAGACGCGATGGGGGAAGATCGGCGATACGGGCCAGGACGTCGGCGAGCCAGCCCTTGGGATCGACGTCGTTGAGACGAGCAGATCCTGCCATCGTCGAGGAAGCGAGCGAAGTCGCAACCGTCACGACATTG
Organism: Bradyrhizobium sp. CCBAU 11361; assembly: GCF_028128935.1. Classification (NCBI taxonomy): domain Bacteria; kingdom Pseudomonadati; phylum Pseudomonadota; class Alphaproteobacteria; order Hyphomicrobiales; family Nitrobacteraceae; genus Bradyrhizobium; species Bradyrhizobium sp. CCBAU 11361. The sequence continues at coordinate 52,243 of NZ_LBJZ01000172.1, read as the reverse complement.
AAGGGACGCCTGCCGAGCAGCTCTGCTATCCAGGTATTGGTGACTTGTGGAGACCGCGGCCCGTACAGTTCGCGTTTGTGTTTCTCGATCCGCAGCTCGAGATGCGCCGTACCGGGATCATCGACGCATCAGAGCATCGAGAACTCGACGCAGCGCTTCGTCATCAACGGCGCTTCGGCCACATCCCGCGGCGGCACAGACGGGCTAATCTCGACCGGCATCAACGGCGCTACACTCGTTTCACCGTGCTTGCAAAGCTCTTTGCGCACCCTGAACAGCTGGCTCACATGAAGGCTGGCCATGCGAGGCGCCTCGGGAACTGTAGCCCCGAGCCCGAGCGATGCTGCAACGAGCCGTTCCTTTTCATCTTGCGACCACCGCCGCCGCCGCTCGACCGATGTGATCACCTCCGCCCGCGAAATCGTCATAGCGCTTCTCCTGGGATTACCCCTAGGACCTGCAGCACTCGCGTCCATCAAACAAGGCGGTCCTCAACGGAGGAATACGCGGGTTGTTGTCGAGCTATTATTCTTTCTCTCTAGTGACATGCCGGCAGCGATTGCTCCGTCGGAGCTGTCGGGGTTGCGGAGACGGAGCGATCGCGGAGACGATCGCCGATGGGATTGGATAATCGATGTCGTTGGCGGCTTCAGCGTGATTGGGTTTGATGTCGCAGCTGGGGTCATGGTCATTCCCGAGTCGCAAGCGCCTCATGATGACGTCCGGATCGCGCGCCTCAACATTTGCGGCGGAGTGCGGACGAACCGTCACCAGCCGATTGACCGAGGTCGCCACGACCACCGTCCCCGCGGGACATCGCCAGTCCGGCGGACCGGACTATGAACTTGCAAAATAGGATTGGGCCTCTTTCGCCTGCCCCCAGTCGAACGATGCGCCGTCGACCCAGATGAAGTGCAGGTTACGGCGATCTTCCGGGCAATGGCTACCTTTGCCTTCCTCATGCCAATCCGCTTGCGAGGTTCATCCCCCCGGCCTTGAGGTGTCGCGGCCTCGAGCTGTAAGTTCGGAGAAGTCGGTCGCCCCATCGGGATATCTTGCTGTTGGTGTCAGTTTCGCCAGATTGGTTACGTACGCGGCGTAAGGCCCAGGTGGGCGCCGATCGTCGAGGCCGATCGGAAGCGCGGAGGGTCATCGATCGTGTGGCGGAACGTTAGGGCAGTCACGACGCTGACACCCGGGACCGTCATCTGAGGCGCGTCGTCTCGTGCTGTTTTGCCAAACGACGGACTTCGTCATCAAATTTGCACCGTTGTTTACTGACGTTCTCGCGGATCGACAAGAGCGGCGCTATCACGCTCAGAAGCTGATGATCATCGCCCAAGAGCTCGTGGACCTAGTGGCGGAACTGCAGGCCGATTGCGCGAGGGAACAATAATCCATACTCCTTGATCAGGCTGAGAGCCCTTTACTCCATGCCGAAACACACTCCCGTACTCCTCAAGGTCGGGGACTAGAGCGCTTGCGGCCGCTGAGCAGCAGGCTAGGCCGTAGCGATCCGAATATAGACAAAACCACGACAGTCGGTCGTCGGTACTTTGACAGTCACGATTTTTCGTTTGGCACGATTCGCGATTGAGCGTCTTGGAAGAAGACCCTTGCCGTCCAATTCATTCTATCAACGTCAGCTTTTGGAAAGCTAACGCTCGTAGCTAGGGAACCAGATCAGCGAGGCCAGCGGACGAACATGGAGCGATTCAACAATATCAACCGAGCCGGCAATGATTCCGCTGTGTCTGATACTCCCGCGGAGCAATCGCAGCAGCAGCGAGCGCAGTTTGAGCAGCACCTGGGAGACGCGCGATCGGTCGGTCCCGTATATTCCCATAGAGAGCTTCACGACGTCAGTGAGGAAGACGATCGCCTCATCCAGGCTGCGTCGGCCGACGCCCTCGAGCGAAGGCCACCGCCCAATCCAACCACCGTGAGCGTTTATGATCGTCAACTTCGCCAATTGGCTGCTGCGCTGAAGCAGTCTGGCAAATCAATTGCTGGCCTCGATGGCGATACGTTGCTCGGTTACGCCAAGCAGCTGTTTCCAAACGACAAGATCATTGCCCCAGCATTGTTAATGGTCAGGCGGTATCGCAAGTCTTATGCCACCACCTCTCGGCCCGCCACAACACATCATCGTCCTTATCGTCCTTCCATAGAAGATGAACGTCTCATCAGGGAGGCAAGTGAGGCAGGTTTTGGTCGAGGGATCAGCGCGAAAACCGCCGAGACCTATGCGAGCTGTCTGCGGAAGCTGGCGGCAGCGCTCCGACCGTTGTCTATGGCCAAGCTCGGTGATGATACCCTGCTCGGTCACGCCGACACTTTGTTTCAGAATGACAGGGGGCTCATCTCCGCCTTGAACGGTCTTCGCGAATATCGTGCGATCATCGGTCACAGCAATTTGGGCGCAGAAGGAGGCAGCTCGCGGCAGGCCATTCAGCCGGCTGCCCCTTCGCCCATGCGGCTTGTCGATGAGCAGCGCTTGGGAGACGCTGCGGATCGCGGCTGCTCGTTGCGGGCTGACGGTTTCAATACTCTGCAGCTTTGGCAGGGATTGAGTTCAGCCGCTCATTCTCCGATACAAAGTGTCGCCCAGAACGTGCTTTTCGACGCAGCGGAGCCGAGCGCCGAGTCTCCAGCTCCGGATCTCGATGCACCAGTGCTCTGGCAACATAAGCGTTCAGTCTCTCCCTCGCTCGTGCAGAGTTTCGCCCAGGACGAGCTCTTCGATGGCGTGAATTGGGACGGCTCTAAGTCTGCTGATGGTCTCGATGCGTCGGAGCTTTGGCCAGAAATAGCGGTTGCCGCGCAGCCGCCCGAAACTGTCCGCCAGGACGAGCTTTTGGATCCCGCAAGCTGGCCGCCCTCCTCGCGGCCGCGGTATTCCGGCCATGAAGACTACTTTCACAGGATGATCGACCCGCGCGGTGCGGCTTCGGTAGCGCTTCAACAGACGCTCCCTGCAATCAGTGAGAGCTTCGATGCTTCTTTGGCTGTTCCCGAGGACTTCTCTCACGGCACCCAGCCCGCGCCGGATATGATGCGCTCCAAGCTGGGCCGCTGGGGCCTATTGCCTGATGCAGCACAGCGGGTAAAGACCTACGACATTCGGGGTGAATGCTATGCGGCCGTGTTAGGACCGGGAGGGCTCAACGACGTTCAGCTCATCCATCTGCGCTCTCCCGCTATCGGCGATATCTTTGATGTATCGTTCGCCGTTCCCAAGGACTTTTCCCATTGCACCCAGCCCGCACCCGACATGATGCTGTCCAAGTTGGGTGAGTGGGACTTCTTGCCTAATGCGGAATATCCGATGATGAACTACGGAATTGGCGGCGAACGCTACACGGCCGTGTTGGGACCGGGGGGATCCAAAGACGTTCAACTCATTCACCATCCCCAGCCCGCCTTGTTTGGTGAAGCTGCGCCTACGGTGCCGAGGGCATCCTCAGATATCTACGGCGGTCTTGCATTAGAGGTTGATTCGCTGCCGTCTTTCCAATTGCAAGAGCGTCAAACGGGAACGGCCGGGCAAGCGCAATTTCAGCGGCACTTGGGCGAGGTGCGCCGAGCCAACGCCGCAATTCCGGCTCCCGGCATCGTGGTCCGGCCAGACCCGCTTCATCCTCATCTGTCTCAGGATGATCTGGACCTCATCGACGCCGCGGTTCAGGCAGCCGCTTCGCGGCGGAAACTGCGATCGAGGACCGTGGAGAATTATATTAGGTATCTTCGCAAATTGGGAAATCACCTCAAGTCTGAGGACAAAACGTTTGAAGGCCTTGCTCACGCCTCGTTGATAGAGCTTGCTGCCAAGGTATTCCCGAAGCTGGAACTGGTTCCCGCCTTGGAGGCGCTTCGTAAGTATCGCGAGCGCAGTGCTCCGGTTGTTCGAGACGGCCACGGGCCTGTCGACGGATCTCGACAGGACCGACAGGCTGCCGCCCCGCCCGTCCCAGCTGTCAACGAGGAGCAGAACCACCACCAGGGCACGGACGAGCTGACGGACGCACGTGTCAGGACCAGCCGCCTGCCAGGCGAGGAGCTCCTCATCAACGGCGGGCATGCTACAGCGGACTTGAGGCCAGCGAAGAGGCAGAGGACTTTTAACAATCCGCAAGGCGTCGACATTGAGCGGCAGCTGAGCGATGGCAAGGCAGGCGGTGGCGTGCTGATCCAGGCCCCTCTCGCGGCTCGTGTGCTCATGCAAGACGCCGGCCCGCCGCCGTCTCTCAAGCCAACAGCGCTCCATCACCAGGCGCCGGATTTCGGAGAGGCCGTTCCTCCCTTGAACTGGCGGCACGGCGACCAGCACGCGCCGGACAAGCTGATCGTTGCGCTTGACGGGAGCGGCGTCCTGCCGAGCCAGGACAACCGACCGACCAGCTTCGTGATCAACGATGACCGTTACACGGCGTTGTTGGTGCCCGCGGGAGTGATGAGGCAGAGCATCCCACTCAATCAGCCGGGCGCTGCCATTCGTCTTAATTATCGGCCGGAAAACGCTCCGCATTCCAGCGCGCAGCTGGGGGATGGGGCGTTGCCAGAGCTGCGTGCACGGAGGATGGAGCAAGTCGCGGCGGCGTCCGACAGGGCTGAGGAAACCTCGCCAGCGCTGGGCGAGACTTTTGATGCTTCATCGGCCCTTCCCGAGGGCTTTTCCCACGGCAACCAACCCGCCTCGGAGATGATGCTCCCTCGCGGTGAGTACGGCAGATCGCTGTTGGGACCGGACGGGCGCAATGACGTTCAGCTCATCCGTCACACCGGAATTGGTAGTCAAGCTGTGCCAGCGGCAGCCGCGATGGATCCGTCAGACATCTACGGCGGTCTTGCCTCTCTGGTTGATTTGCCGTCCAATCCGCAGGAGTTGAGCGATGAGGCTGACTATCCGTTGATGCTCCCGCGCGCACCGTTCGATGCTCAGATCGGGGCAGCCTCGCTCGCCGGCCGCAGAGGACTTGAGCTCGATGCCATGGCATGGCTGGGCGACGAGCATATCGAGAGGGATTACGAGCTCCTGGCGCAGGAGTTGCAGCGGGCCAATCCGGATCTCGCCGCCCGGACGCGGTTCGTGGATCCCCTCGAAGCCCTTTATAGGCAGCGCTGGGGCTCCGTGAGCGTCGCGCGAGGCTCATTCGACCGCATCGTTTCTAATCGGAATGGAGAGGATACAGCCGACTTCGTGTTCCTGCCGCTGAATGATGCCAGTCCGGATCGCCGCGGCACGCATTGGTCGCTGCTGTTCATTGATCGCCGCGATCGGGAAAAGCCGGTCGCCTATCACTACGACTCCATCGAGACCATGAACTGGGGCATTGCAAAAGCGCTCGCGGAAAAGCTTGACCTTCACCTGGAGCCAGCCCGCCTCGCCCAGCAGGAGAACGGTTATGATTGCGGCGTCTTTGTCGTTGACGGCACGCGGGCGCTGGTTGGTCGATTAGCGCAAGGAGAGCGGCCAGAGCACGAGCCGCTGGACCTCGACAATCTCGTCGCCGATCGGCGGGCACTCCAGGACCGACTGAGGGGCTGATCCTCCTTGGGCTGATGGAGCTGGTGGAACGGCTCTCACCGACACCAGACTGTGCGGCGGACCGAACCAGAGGTTCAGGGGCAACGGTTACCTCCCTCTGTTTTGGGGATCGGCCGGTCCGTCGAGACGCGGCCTCTTTTCAAATCGTTGGCAAGCCGGCGAGGAACAAGTCGATCGGCGGACCGCAGTAGTCGATCGCCCGCCCGACTTCAGGAGCGGCTAGATCTTGCTGCGCCAGCAACTCGATCGATTTCTAAGCTATGCAGATTACCCGCGATCGGGCTCGAACCGCGTCGGAGATACGTGGGGTCGGCTGCCAGGCGTTAGTGCGGTGGCGTCGCGCACTATGAGATTTCCGGATGCTTGCACCTATGTCGAATACGCGCGATTTGCTGACGACTGTTGATCGAACCCTACAAACGTCGTGACTGGCTGATGGGAGCCGTGACCAAACGACTCCGGGAGGAGTTCGCCAAGCCGCAGGTGGGGCGCAGCATTGAAGGTGGGCTCGCCCTAACCGGCAGCGATGTCCCCAGCTTGACGCATTACTCTTTGGAATTGGTCCAGCTTGCACCGACTACATGGTCATTTGCCAATTTTCTTCCCGAATAATGCGAGGTGACATTCTGATTTACGGCCCGTGCCCACTCTCGGCGGAGCGGCGCAAGCTGGCTATTAAGCTTGATCTGGAAGACCGTCGCCCGGTGGCTTGGATATGATTCCAATCTCACACGGAAGCAGCGCGGGCGCGACTCGGCGCTGGTCCGGCTGGGATGGATCAGACGCTGTCCCTGCCACGCCCGCACTACTGAGTGAAGTTAGCAGAAACGTGACTCGGCGCCCCAAAAGCCCCACGCATACACAGGGCAAGCGCTGTCCCTACCACGCGCCGCTAACTTCAACGGCGTTGTACGCGGACTAGCTTTCCGAAAGCTGACGAACCCGACGCGATTCACAAAACGAAAAGTGGCCGGTGTGGGTCGGTGCCCTCCGTCTGGAAACCACCCATCTGGCCAGCGGATCGCCCGATGCGGTTGTCAGGCCTGAAGCCCCCGATCACTACCAGTGTCGATTACCGCCGCCGCTAGCTAGTGCATCCGCCGTGCTTGGACCGACCAAGTTGCCGTTGGCGTGCCGGCAAAGACGGATCACACATTAAGGTAGAACGTAAGCGCCGCTCTCAGACCACGGCTCTGAAGGTTTGACCTCGGTAGGCCCAGGGCAGTAGCTGGTCCATGTCGCGGTTTGGATGCCCGTTGACGATCCTGTCGGACGTTCGTGAGATAGGCGAGGGGATCGACGTCGTTGATCTTGCACGACTCGAACATGCGAGCAGCGAACCATCAGGCCGCTTACACATGGCTGATGGGTGCCTGGCTTGGCCGCTCATGCCCAAAATAACAGATGCCCTATGGCACTAGCTAGGTCATGGCGGATCTCGTTGCAGCATGCGCTTGGGCGCCGTCATCCCAACGGACCGGAACAGTACCAAAAACGAAGGGCTTGGGCTTTTGTGTGCGTGGGGCGGCGCCGCGTCCTTGGGCGGTACATGACGTTTCTCGGGCGCATTACGAGAAAGGTCGGAAGCCGCATCCCTATCGCGCAGTCGCCCGGGCGCAAAAGCACGGTGGTTTAGTATCGAACATGGAAGCCCCCGAAACGGTGGCTGGCCATCACGGACAAGGGACAGAACGTGCTCAAGTTCATGGATGCGGCCGACCGTTGTCGAGCCACAGCCGGTCGAGGAGGCGGTGCTCCTCCTGAACGCGCAAGCCTTTGCTGCGGCCGGCGCTGCCCGGAAGCGAGCTTGGGTTAGGGCCTCATAGCAGAGCCTGCCGGATTCAGAGGTGGCAGTGTTCAGGGACGCCTCGGCTTTGCGCAGCTGCGTCGTCGCGCGCGGCCCCACCACGTGGAAAGACGTCCGGCACCCATAGCTAGATGTCAGACATACTGCACCAGTTTGAGGTAATCGTCTGTGAGGACAGGTGAACGAATGGAACAGGCCGCGTCTTGAAGGAAGGTGGTCAGAGTCCGGCTGGCCCGATTGCGGCCTTCGAAAGATTGCCGTGCCGGCGCGCGAGTACGGAGAATTGCTAATTCGGAACTGACCAGGTCAGCCGCTGCTGCGGCGCAATCTGAGGCAGAGAAGCAACCAGCAGACATGACAGCCTGTGCCAGTCCCAGTGTGGTGAGCCAACCCGCATAGATCAGCACGGCACCGTCGGTCTCACTGAGCGCAGAGAGTTCCTCAAGTACAGCAGCATGGACTGATGCCGCACCAACAGACCGAAAGAGATCGGCTATCTCGTCCCGCGTGGCTCTAGAGAGGAGGCAGCGGCCGAGATGTGATAGGAGCGCCTCAGTCGGACCTTCGAAGATGCGAAGGATGCGAGCGTCTCGATAGATTTTGGCTAAAGGCGTTCCCTCATCGTAACCACGGCCACCTAACAGCTGGACGCATTGATCAGCGACAAGGCCGCACCACTCCGAGGACAAAACCTTCGTTGCCGACGCAAGGTGGACGTTGGGCGCGCCCTGCGCTGAAACAAGTCGGCAGGATGCTGCCAGCATCGCCTTCACTACTTCCCGCCGCAGCACCATCTGCCCAAATAACTGCTCGATATAGCTGTTCTCGATCATGCGCAGTTTACCGAGTCGACGATGGCTCGCATAAGAAGCTGCGACCTGGATAGCGCGCTCAAGCGCTCCAAGACCCATAGCGGCCACACCGATACGGCCGCGGTTCATACTAGATGTCGCCGCGCCCCAGCCGTCTTGATCGCGAGAGAGCACGTAAGCACGCGGCACCTCGACATCCTGGAACTCCAGAGTATTCTGAATAATGCCACGTAGACCGAGTGTGCGATGCTCGTGCGTGACCTTTAGGCCTGGAGCCTGCCTGTCAACGAGTACACCAACGAGCCGACCTTTCGCATCGGGACCAGACGCGCGCGCAAAGCAAACGATCCAGCGGGCCCAGTCAGCGAGGCCGATCCAGATCTTGCGGCCAGAGATACGAACTTTATCTTCGTGCATGAGAGCCGAAGCCTCTATATGCCTCGGGGCAGAGCCAGCTCCAGGCTCCGTCAAAGCGAAAGCGCAGAGATCGCCGCGTGTTGCACCCCAAATGATATGCTTTTGTTCGGGGATGTGCGGTGCCGCTTCGATGCAGGGCAAGGCCAGGAAGTTATGGATGACGAGGGTAGAGGCAGCGGAGACATCAAAGGATGCAGTGGCGGAGATGAGGTCGATGGCCTCTTGCAACGGAAGAGCTAACCCGCCGTGCTCTCCTGGTGTGGTGAGCCCGAACAGTCCATGCCTTGCCAATATGCTGTGTAGGGTGGGAGGGAATGCTCGGCGGTCATCCGCGTCTGCGAAATTCAGCTGACTGAGGTCAGCGATTAAACCGGAGTATAGTGCAGCTGCACGGCCTTCAGCTGTGCGTTCCTGCGCCTCCCCGAATTGGGCGTAAACCTGAGTGTGCATAGCCATAAGGTCCACAATGATCCCGGCCGCGCTTCGTGCCAATTCATCCCCGGGGTTAGCTCGGTTACACATTGGTATAGTGTGGATGCAAGTATAAGCACGTTGTCCGGGACTGGGATCTATTGCGGCCGCCGCATGGGTCTCCCGTCAAGATGCGTCTTGTCGATATGACCTATCGGAGGCGCACGCTCGTTTCAGTGACCTCCCATTCTCCTCAAGACTCACTCAGGGTTGTCGCTTGGTGTTTCGTCCCTGAGAGAGCCTCCTGGGGAGACATCCGTCATGCACCGATCGCCAGGATAGCGAGGCGATACGTGACATATGGCACTTAAATCATGTTCACCGCCACTCCGTGGCTGTTCGGCATAGCGCGGACATACGCGCTTGTCGCTCAAGACTGCAAGCAATCGCTCGCATCGTGTTCACGGTCGCCGACCTTGATCTCTCGCGACGGGCACTCGGGACTTCAAACGGTGATGTCGGACAATGGTCAAGGCAGGAACGCATTTCGAAAGTGAACCGACACCGGCGTTTCGATCGCTGGGCCGGCTCCTTGTGCAAGGCCCCATGATCGTCATTTGTGCAGTTCAGCTAGTCCTTGCTCGCGGACACCACTGCGGATCCGTTGTCAAGAACCGCCTTGAAGACCTCCTTAAGGTTCGGGTCCAGCAGGATCTCCTCTGCAGCGCTGAAATCCGCGATGGGGTGCCACGTCATGCCTGCGCCGGGAGATGGCAAGGCGGATGGCTCGAAAGTGGACGCGCTTCGGCCTGGCCCTTCGTCAGACGGGCCTTGCTCAATGAATTTTCGCAACCAATTCAAACTGTCTCTTGCATCGCATTATACGTGATGGATTTGAACTCAGCCGCGCGCAAAGTTGATGGTGGGCAATATTTGCGCCAGCAAAGTCGCGTGCGACTATGGGCCCAGCGCTTTGGAATACCAAGCCTTCGGCTCGCGCTTCTTGCGGTCGTTCGGCTTCGTTTGCCTCCGGCCACATTGGACGGTGGCAATGGGGATTGCCGATGACTTTGCTGATCAGAACCGGAAGTTTGCTTGTTTGCGGCAAGACCGGATGGGGCCGCCCCGGTGCGAAGTCTAAGTGGCACAGCTGCCGCCCGGGACGGCGGTTGCTCGCAGCAGGCCGATTGTCCTTCTGGGGTCGCCAAGTCTAGATTTGGCATCCGCCTGATCTCGTCAGGCTTCCTGGCAAACGAACGGCAGGGATGAGGAGGGGGACGTATCCAACGCATCTTTGCGACTATGACGGGTCTGCCAACTCCTACAACATCCGGGGAGTCCGCTCGCTCCGGACGAACGTCACTGATTAGCTTACGACGATGATGACCAATTGCACCTAGCAACCTTGCGACCTTGGCGCCCTGAGCATATTGCAACAGCAGAGTTGATCTCCCCACTCCTTGCGCTGTGCGGGAGCCTCTCGGATTTTTCATCGTGGCGTACGCCCAATTGCGATACGGGTGTCCTGCGACAAGATCGCCGTAAAGAGCTCGCAGGCTGCGTCCGTCGGCTTGACGCAAACTTCTCCTCCGGGCGGGAGGCACAATCACGATGGTGCCTCTCTACGACGTCATGAGCGGCGACATCTACCCCGACGTCACGCGTAACCTGGCAATGAAATTTGCGGGCAAAGACCGCCGGCGAGGCGCGGCAGGCGGTCGGCAACGTCCGCGGCTGTCCGGGACAGCTTTACCTGTTCCGGCGGTCATCCAACTGGGGTTGTGCTCTCCAGGCACTCTTCAGGCACCCGGTTGTCCAGCTCAGCTGCGGCGTTCACTGCAGTCGCGCTTTGAGCTTCCTAGTAGGGGCCGACGTAGCGAAGCCGGTCGGCATTTTGGGATAGATGCGTAGTATTCGGGCAACTGCACGCTCTGCGGCCTCTCTGTCGCGTTCGTCGAGCGCAAACCCGAAGCCGGTGCGTAATCGGTCCGGCGGTAGTCCGGCACTCAGGGTTTGATACCAGCCGCGGCGGCCGCAACATGGTCGTGAACCGGCGAAGATCTTGGGCCACCTCGCGCGCGGCGGTGCCGACGGACAATGTATCCGATTGCATCATCGCCGCGTTGTAGGCCGCGAACGAGTCCCAATGCGTCGGCAACTCGCTCGACGTCAGCCCGAATATTGCCCCGAACAGCCGGCTTTTAGCCCAATAGCGCTCGCGCTTTTCGACGGAGAATGGAGGCAGGATCAGGTCATGGACGGCCAGAGCGGTGTCGACGAGAGTGGCGTGGACTTAGCATAACGCTGCGACCTCGCTGACGCGGTGGGACGAGCCGCTCTCGAACGGACCGATTGCTTCGGGCAGGCGAGCGACGATCATGGTATGACGCGGTGCAGGCGCGGAATACGGCGGCCTGAAATTGGGTCGTACCCCATGCAGGCAAGGCTGGGCCGGGTGCGGCGGCGGCGGACGCGCTGATCGCGGCAGGGGGCTATGTGACCCATCACCATGCCGTTGGCTGCGATCATCGGCCCTGGTACGACCGGCAGCGGTCACAGCTTTTGCGATGTGCTCACGCTCTCGGCCTAATAGCTTTCGCGGAAATCATGCTCAAGCAAGAACCTAAACCGCGATGGTAATTGATCCTTTGGCGCTGCCTTCGCGGATCCTTCATCTTCTCAGTCTGCCGCCAGGTAGATCACATTCCATGACGCCGGCTTGAGTCTCGCCCGCAACCTCCCGCGGTCAAAGGCCACGCTTTGCAAGGGCGCCGGCTTGACTTTGTCCGGCGTATTTTCGGTATTTGCCGCCATCAGATCATCGTGCCGGAGCTCGAGCCGCTCGTGAACTGTCAGGGGACCGAAGCTTCTAGCCTCGACGCTCACCTCCATCTCCTGCTTCAGATCACGATTGAGCAGAAAGAGCGACAAGCCGCCGCCTTGCTCGGCGACTGCCGCTATCTTGAGATACGGTACGTCGGGCGCTGGAAGGGTGTCGGCCGGTCTACCGTCAGGATTGTTGTACGACGCATAGTAGGCCTCCGACTCGACTTGCGCGCGCAAAATCCTGCCGCGGCCAAAGCGGCTCATATGCGCAAAAGGAAAGAAGATGGTTTGGCGCCACGCACCTCCGCCTGTCTTGGTCATGATCGGCGCGATGACGTTCACGAGTTGCGCCAGACAGGCAACTCTCACCCGATCGGCGTGATTCAGCAGGGAAATGCAGGCGCCGCCGAAGGCGAGCGCGTCCTCCATCGTATAGAGTTCCTCAAGAATGGGGGGTGCCACTGGCCAGCGGTCTACCGGGGCAACCTCGTTGCTCGTTCGATACCAGACGTTCCATTCGTCGAAGCTCAGCATAAGACGCTTTTTGGAGCGCCGCTTGGCCGCAACCGCATCAGCTAGGACGACGACCTCATCGATGAAGCTGTCCATCAGGTCGGTGCTCGCGAGAAACGATGCGGTGTCCTGACTGTAGTTCTCCAGATAAGTATGGATTGAAATGTAGTCGACGTAATCGAAGGTGTGTTCCAGGACCGTTTCTTCCCATTGGCCAAAACTAGGCATCTTGCGCGACGATGAACCGCATACCGCAAGCTCGATGGTAGGGTCCACCCGCCGCATCATCTTGGCCGCCTCTCTTGCAACTACCCCGTAAGCGGCGGCGCTCTTTTGCTCTATCTGCCAGGGCCCGTCCATCTCATTGCCGAGGCACCACAGCTTGATCCCATGAGGCGTCTGCCAGCCGTGCTTGCGGCGGAGCTCCGACCACGCAGTTCCTCCGGGATGGTTGCAGTATTCGACCAGATTGCGAGCGGCATCGCCGCCGCGTGTCCCCAGATTGACAGCCATCATCGGCGCGACATCGGCGGCCCTGCACCAGTCCATGAATTCATTGGTGCCGAAGCTGTTCGGCTCGGTGCTGAACCAGGCCAAGTCGAGGCGCGCCGGCCTCGTCTCCAGTGGCCCAACGCCGTCCTCCCAGTTGTATCCGGAGACAAAATTGCCGCCAGGATATCGAACGAGGGTCGGGCCGAGCTCCTTCACCAGCGCCAGCACGTCCTTCCGAAAACCCCTCTTGTCTGCGGTCCGATGGTTGGGCTCGTAGATGCCGCCGTAGACGCATCGGCCCAGATGTTCGATGAAAGCACCAAAAAGACGAGGGTCGGTGTAACCAATGGTGAAGTCGCGGTCGATCAGAACTTTGGCTTTCCTCATGTCCTTCTCGGGCGGCTTGGGGTGATGACAGTTACGAGGTGGCTGCTGCTGTGCGAAAGAAACGAATCAAGATTCGTGCCGTTTGCACGGAGAGAGCTCCATGAAGCCGATCCGCAAATATTGAGCGATTTGCGGAGCGCGAGCCTTCCGCGGCAGCGACGTCGTGGGCTGGAAAGAGCCTGCAAGGAAGTGGATCGCCCGGCGGCGACCCGCGTCGACCAGGGCAGCGAGTTCGTGTGGTGCAATCTTCACGTGGGCTTACCAGCGTGGCGTCACGCTGGACTTCTCGCAGCTCGGCAAGCCAAACGACAATGCGTTCATCGAGGTCCTCGAGGGTCGCTTCCGGGCCGAATGCCTCAACACCCATTCGTTACTCAGCCTTGCAGCCGCCCAGGGGAAGGTGGAGACTTGGTGCAAGTACTCCAAGTAAGAACGCCCCCAGGGGGCATTCGGCAGCAGACCGCCGATTTTGCTGCAGAATCACGCCGGCGCCACCAGCCCGCCAACGTGATGAGAGGCGCAAAACTCTAGTTCTGGCTGGTCCAAAGTTCGGTCTCGCTACAAGAGTCGTAAAACTCCATTTCTGGGCGGTCCAAACTTCGGTGTCGCTGCTTCCTCAAAAGTCATTCCCCGTGATCTGCCTGGAACAGCATCAATTGCACGACCTGCCGACACACACTCTCTCTAAAACAGATATCCATGGTAGGACGCTGCAGCGGAGTTGAGGGGGCCCCCGTAGGCGAAGCGGAGCCCGTCCGCGAGGACAAAATAAAGCGTACACTAATCATGGCACTTCCGCAGGATACTGTGTGGTTTTTGACAATGAGCATTCTCGCTGCTTTCAAACGAGCCCTCTGGCCATGAGATGTGAGTGCGAAGCTCCAGGAAAGGGCATTTGGGCGCTTGGGACTACGCGTCAGGACAGGAAAGTACGCAAGAAGGTCGAAAGCGGGTAGGCAGCACCGGATATGCCGCAGACCAAGGGTTCAACACTCGGATGAGCAGAGGCAGCTTCGTGAGAGTCAAATAGCGATAGGCCCGGTTCCATCGCAGTGCTGGACCCGTTTTACCTTGGCCGAGGCCCTGTCGCCGCCGAGGGAAAAGTCACAAGTAAATTAGGTCTGGGCCCAACCGCCGCTCATATCGATAGGCCGATGGGTTGGGCCTTCGGGGCGGCTTGCAAGGGCTATTTGCAAGCTCCCGCGGAGCAAAAAACCCTGGCATTCCTGCCAGGGTTTTGCATGTCATCGACGCTTTGAGAGGTGGATCAGAAGTCCATACCGCCCATGCCGCCGCCCGGAGGCATTGCTGGACCAGCCGCGGCCTTCTTCGGCAGCTCGGCAACCATCGCTTCCGTCGTGATCAGCAGCGCCGCCACCGAGGAGGCGTTCTGGACCGCGATGCGCACGACCTTGGTCGGGTCAATGATGCCCTTGGAGACAAGATTGCTGTACTCGCCTGTCTGCGCATCGAAGCCATAAGAGTACTGCTCGTTGTCGAGAACTTTGCCCACCACGATCGAACCGTCTTCACCGGCGTTGATCGCGATCTGGCGGGCCGGCCAGGACAGCGCCTTGCGCACAATCTCGACGCCGGTCTTCTGGTCGTCGTTCTTGGTGCGCAGGCCCTTGAGCTGCTCGGAAGCACGGAGCAGGGCGACGCCGCCGCCCGGCAGGATGCCTTCCTCGACTGCCGCGCGGGTCGCGTGCATCGCGTCATCCACGCGATCCTTGCGCTCCTTTACCTCGACCTCGGTCGCGCCGCCGACGCGGATCACCGCGACGCCGCCGGCGAGCTTGGCGAGACGCTCCTGGAGCTTCTCACGGTCGTAGTCCGAGGTGGTCTCCTCGATCTGCGCCTTGATCTGGGACACGCGCGCGTCGATGTCGGCCTTTTTGCCGGCGCCGTTGACGATGGTGGTGTTCTCCTTGTCGATCATCACCTTCTTGGCGCGACCGAGCATGTTGAGCGTGACGTTCTCGAGCTTGATGCCGAGGTCTTCCGAGATCGCCTGGCCGCCGGTCAGGATCGCGATGTCCTGCAGCATGGCCTTGCGGCGATCGCCGAAGCCCGGAGCCTTGACGGCCGCGACCTTCAGGCCGCCACGGAGGCGGTTCACGACCAGGGTGGCGAGGGCTTCGCCTTCGACGTCCTCGGCGACGATGACCAGCGGCTTGCCGGTCTGCACCACGGCCTCGAGCAGCGGCAGCAGCTCGTTCAGCGAGGAGAGCTTCTTCTCGTTGATGAGGATGTAGGCATCGTCCATCTCAACGCGCATCTTGTCGGCGTTGGTGACGAAGTAGGGCGAGATGTAGCCGCGGTCGAACTGCATGCCCTCGACGACGTCGAGCTCGGTCTCGAGCGACTTGGCCTCCTCGACCGTGATCACTCCTTCGTTGCCCACCTTCTTCATGGCGTCGGCGAGGAACTTGCCGATCTCGGCATCGCCGTTGGCCGAGATGGTGCCGACCTGGGCGATCTCCTCGTTCGAGGTGACCTTCTTGGAGTTCTTCTGCAGGTCCGCAACCACGGCTTCGACCGCGAGGTCGATACCGCGCTTCAGGTCCATCGGGTTCATGCCGGCGGCAACCGACTTGGCGCCTTCGCGCACGATCGCCTGGGCCAGCACGGTCGCGGTGGTGGTGCCGTCGCCGGCAGCATCCGCCGCCTTCGAAGCCACCTCGCGCACCATCTGGGCGCCCATGTTCTCGAACTTGTCGTCGAGTTCGATGTCCTTGGCGACGGCAACGCCGTCCTTAGTGATGCGAGGCGCGCCGAACGACTTATCGAGCACCACGTTGCGGCCCTTCGGACCGAGCGTGACCTGTACGGCATTGGCGAGGATGTCGACACCGCGCAGCATGCGGTCCCGCGCGTCCACTCCGAATTTGACTTCTTTCGGTGACATAAAGAATTCCCTCAGTTCTTAGTTTCTGATCCTTCAGCGCGCCCGGTGGGCGCTCGTCAGGGGTGAGCTGTGCGAGCGCTGGGTTAGGCGGCTTTCTTTTTGGACAACACATCGGTGAGAACGCCCATGATGTCGCTCTCCTTCATGATCAACAGGTCCTGCCCGTCGATCTTGACCTCGGTGCCGGACCACTTGCCGAACAGCACGCGGTCGCCGACCTCAATGTCGATCGGAATCAGCTTGCCGGTCTCGTCGCGGCCACCGGGGCCGACAGCGATGACTTCGCCCTGCGAGGGCTTTTCCTTGGCAGTGTCGGGAATGATAATGCCGCCAGCGGTCTTCTCATCGGCGTCGATGCGCTTGACCACAACGCGGTCGTGAAGCGGACGGAAAGTCATACAGGTCTCCTGAGCGTTTGAGCAAGTTGGTGATAGGCACATTGTGACCAGCCCAATTGTAGCAAGAGTCAGGCCAAAACTGAGCTGAACGATCCATCCCTGCAGTTCTGCTGAATCGTTGCCTGGCCTGCGCGTGTCTTTGTCCGGAAGCCAACGCCCTCAGGTACACGGCCCGCCAAGCTGTGACGAAAATAACATTGCGTTTCGTCGAAACACCCAGATTGAACCTTCCTCAACATTGGCCTGGCGGCCGTTACACCGGTAGAAGCGCCGCGTGTTTCGACGGCGGTGGCCGGAATGCACATGATTGCTTCGTCTGACGGCAGCATCTAGGAGCTGACGCCGACGAAGCGTGCGGTGCACAAGACTCATCGAAGATCGGCGCTCGATGAATTTGACGAAGTCGCGCACAATAACAAGTATGCCAACTATCTCAAAAACTCAGGCGGCGTGCTCCAAGAGAGGCCATCATCGAATTGTATCGAATTGTTGATGTCCAGCCGTGGCACGGTCGCTCAAAAACTGACTGAATTTACCCCGATCGTTCGTAGACCGAGAGTGAGCAGGCAGGTGTTGTTCAGCACGGGCGATGCCGAACCAGCGGAGTAGTTGTAGGAACTTACGTAGTTTGCCGCCAGTACGAAGCAATCGTCGACATACGACCGCGAACAAGGCTCGAGGTGTCGAATACAAAATTCTCCGCGTCCTCGTTCGGCAGCTTGCCGGTGTGGGGCTCGTCGGGCCGGATGATGACCTGCGCGATTGGCTCGACGGCGGTCGTGCCCCGTGGCTGCACATTTATGAGGGGATAGCGGTATTCAAAGCCGACGGTCGGCATCAGGCGGACCGTCTGGGTGCTGCCAACCGGCAGGTAGTTGGAAACGCCCGGCTGGCTCGAGATGTCGGCATTGATGCCCGGCGCGGACACTGACGAACGGCGTGCAAGGGCTTGCGCCACTGCGCCTCGGCCGTCAGGCGGGTATAGGCCCCCGGCATGCCGCGCAGCAAGCGCTGCGACGGCAATCGCGCCATCGGATCGGTGGACGCGGTCGTGCACAGACCATTGGCGTTGGCGAGTGTCGTCATCGGATCGAACACCGCTGTTTTGCGGGTCAGGTTAGTGAAGTCCACCATGCAGCTGAACTCGCCACCCAGGATCGGACTTTCAAGCCAAGCACTATCTGCTTTATAATTGCAGCTGCAGCCCCTGCTAGCCCCAAAATTCAGGCAAATGCTCCCAACGATATCGACCCTCCCGAAGTTGCAGATGCTGGTTCGCGGGTTAGTTAGGCTACACGCTAAGCTGACATATTGGTCCTCATCAGAGTCTCCTTTCCAAACAAGAAGGTCCGGCGAGACGCTGGCCGACAACGCCTGCCGCCTCGCGCAAATAGAAAACCAAGATTCGTGCCATGGAGCGGAGACAGCGGTGCGGGAAAGAGCGCGGGAGTTCTTGAAGAATGATCCGCACCGACCTCGATCTGGCCATTGCGCGCCCCAGTACGAACGCGCAAAGGCCGGCCAGCGGTGCTGATGGGAATTCGCTCCAGCAGTTCTCGGGTAGCCGGCTCGCCCAATACGGATGCTCACCGGCTTCTTCACACTTGTTGTGTTCGCGACTGATTAGTCGCATTGGCGACGTAATGTTCGCGCGGCCTGCAGCACAGTTCGGTTAAGCCTCTGAAGACGCAGAGCCGCTTATTTTTGGCTTTCCCGAGCTTGTTGGCTTTCCTGAGCGCTTGGCACGAGATTTGATTATCCTGCGTCGGCGGCAGCAGTTCCTGACCGCCGACTACGCGAAGGGAAAAAGCATGAATATGTCAGCTTATGACGTGACCGAATTGACTCTCGAAGAAGCGTGTGCTGCTGCGGGAGGGCAAGATCCGTGCGGTTGGGTAGTTAGGCCAAATCCGGAGGGTAATTATATCATCGTCGAGCCAATCTACTGCCCGCCTCCGACTCCGAGTGCATAAGTAGCGTGCGCAAAAAGTAACTTGGTGAGCCAGTCTGTGGCGCAGATACCTGTCCTCCAGGCTGGCTCGCCTCATGATGCAGAAACTTCTGTACGGGACGGAAACGCTTTCGCGCCGCAGCTACGGTTGGAATATCCTCTTCAACGTGCGTCCGCTAACAGTCCGTCGCTCTGGAGCAGGACAAATGTGGGCGCTGAGGGTCTGAGAATTTCTTAACTTCTCTCGGTGACCGAGCAAGCCGCCGACCTGCAGAGCCGACCGTTCCCCATTCAGGAGGAGACAAACAATGAAGCTCGATGTGCCATCTTTCAATCTGGCCGAACTCACCGCTGGCGAAGCAGCTGCGATCTCGGGAGGGTGGGTTCTCGGATTGTTTGCAGCAGTTATTGCGGTGTTCGCAGCTGTAGCTGCATGGGATATAATGCGTTGATCGTTTGGTCCGGTGAATAAGAGGCGGTGCATCCCTCGGAGGTGCTCAAGCTAGATCTGCATGTTGGGCCTGCTAATCGCCATATAGCGTGACTACTATGACTGATGAGTTACTGCCTCCGGAAGTGGTCGGTTGCACTGCGGAGAGTATTCTGTCGCGAGGATCAGGGCGATCTTTGGCAATCTACAAGCTGATAGTACTGTCTGTCGTTGCGACCATGTCGTCGCTGCCGATCATTACTGTCACGCTTTCTGTTCAAAGTGCCGGTACTATTCGTCCCACAATGGAGAAGACTCCCCTGATTGCGCCGCTTTCCGGGCGCATCTCCCGGGTTCTTGCGGTCGAGAACGATCGCGTTGAACAAGGCCGGGAGATCCTAGTTCTCGACGACAAGGTCATTGAGGAAAAAATCGGTACGCTAACGGACGAAATCCGTCTGAAGCGAGATCGTGCCATCGACCTCCAGACCCTGATCTCTTCTGGCGCGCAGTTCGCCCCTCCCATCCGCCTCCGGACCGAGGCCGCCGAGGCCGAGCGGCTGCATTTTCTCAATCTGTTGCGGGAGAACCAATATGCCCGCGGCAATGCCGCGGTGGAGCTCGATCGGGCCAAGCGCCTCCTCTCCGTTGCTGCAGCGCCCGCCAAGGCGGTTGAGGAAAAGACCTTGGCGCTGCAGAGCCTCGAAGTAAAAGGCGAGATCCTTGCACGGAGCAAATCCGCCGAATGGAATCAGCAACTCTTCGATACGAACCTCCGCCTTCAGGAGCTCACTGCGAGCCTGCACCAACTTGAGAGCGAACGCGACCTGACCCGCATTCGCGCTCCCGTGTCCGGCGCGCTCGAGCAATTCTCTGGCCTGTCGCCAGGCGGCTACGTCCAGGCAGGGCAAACCGTGGGTTGGATATCGCCTGAAGGCGAACTGGTGGCAGAAATTTACGTCTCTCCCAAAGACATCAGCTTCGTGCAGCAGGGGCAGGCGGTGCGGCTCCAGGTCGACGCTTTCAATTACAATCAGTGGGGGGGAATCGACGCGAAAGTGCTAAACGTGGCGCAGGACTTCATCCTCCTGGACAAGAACCCGGTCTTCAAGGTCCGTTGCGCGCTCTCTCGCAGTTACCTTGCACTCAAAAACGGAATTATTGGCCATCTGAAGAAGGGCATGACCGTGCGAGCCCGCTTTTTCGTGGCTGAGCGCACTCTACTGCAACTCCTCTACACTGAGGTCGACGATTGGCTCAACCCGCTCCTGGCTGCCCGCTAACTATTGATTATTCGAGAGCCAGTGAGCCAATGTCGAGACAGATCATCAAGTTGAAGCAGCGGGACATGACGGATTGTGGGGCAGCCAGCCTTGCTTCTGTTGGCGCCTTCTATGGCTGCAAGTTGCCCTTGTCTCGTATCCGACAGTTTGCCTCAACCGACCGCTCCGGCACCACGGTGGCGGGTCTTTTGCACGCGGCTCAAAAGCTGGGCTTCATTGCTAAAGGTGTCAAGGGCAACTTCGACAGCTTGTACAAGGTCCCGAAGCCCGCTATTGCGCATGTGATCGTCAAGGACGTCCTGCATCACTTCGTGGTCGTCCAGGCGATCGACGCGAGGTGCGTCACCGTGATGGACCCAGCTTTTGGTGAAATTCGAAAGCTGTCGCATGAAGAATTCAAAGGGCAGTGGACCGGTGTCCTGGTGCTCCTGGTTCCGGCAGATACCTTCAAGCGCCGCGATGAGACCACCTCAACTTTTCTTCGCTTCGTCCGACTGCTTGCGCCGCACAGAGCTGCGCTGGCGCAGGCGCTCGTCGGCGCACTGGTAACCACCATTCTGGGACTCTCGACGGCCATTTACGTACAGAAGATCGTCGATCACGTGATTGCATCGGGCAACCGCAACTTGCTCAACCTCATGAGCGTCGCGATGTTGCTGATCCTGGTGCCACAAATCCTTATCAGTCTCCTTAGAAGCCGGCTCGCCCTGGAAACTGGGCAGAAGATCGATGTGTGCTTGATCCTCAGCTACTACAATCACATCCTAAGCTTACCCCAAAAGTTCTTCGATAGTATGCAAGTGGGAGAAATCGTTTCCCGGATGAACGACGCGGTGAAAATCAGGAGCTTCTTGAACGAGGTCTCCATCACGATGTTCGTCAACATCCTAGTCATACTGTTCTCGTTCGGGTTGATGTTCCTCTACTCGTGGAAGATCGCTGTGGTCGTGGCGATCTCGGTTCCACTATATTCGCTGGTATACTGGACCACTAATCGGCTGAACAGCAAGCGCCAGCGCGCAATCATGGAGAATGCCGCCGATCTGGAGGCGCAATTGGTGGAATCGCTCGGAGCTGTTTCTACGATCAAAACATTCGGGATGGAGAACAGCTCCTGCCTTAAGATGGAGACCCGCTTCGTTAAGACGCTGCAGTCAGTCTACAGTGCCGGCCTTATCTCGATCCTAGGAGATAACGCTTCTTCGTTCCTCTCAACTCTGTTGACGATCCTGCTAATGTGGTTCGGGACGACGCTTGTTCTGGATCAGACCGTCACTCCGGGTGAATTACTTTCGTGCTATGCGCTGCTCGGCTATATCACCCGCCCAGTCGCCAACCTGATCCAAGCTAACAGAGTTGTGCAGGACGCCTTTATCGCGGCGGATCGCCTGTTTGAGATTTTTGACCTTGAGCCGGCGCGTGACGGAGGCGCTGATGTCACGAAATCAAGTCTCGGTGATATCATCTTCGAGAATGTCACGTTCCGTCACGGCGCCCAGCCCAAGCTATTTCAAGACCTCAGCGTCACGTTCCGCAGAGGCGAGATGACGGCCGTGGTCGGGGAAAGCGGCTCCGGCAAGAGCTCCCTTGCCGCGCTGCTGCAGAACATCTACCCGCTCGAGGGTGGGCGCATCCGGATCGGCCCCCATGATCTCAAAGACTTATCGACCGTATCCCTGCGTAACGTTGTTGCTTCGGTACCGCAGTCAACGGACGTATTCTCGGGCTCGGTGATCGAGAACATCGCACTTGGCGAGTTCGAGCCGGAGATCGACAGGATCATGAAAATCTGCGATCAAACTGGGCTGCGGGAGGTGATTGAGCGTTGGCCCGGAGGCTTCCAGGCCTATCTGGGCAAAAACGGCGTAAGGCTCTCTGGCGGCGAGAAGCAGCGCCTTTCGTTGGCGCGAGCTCTCTATCGGGATCCGGCAATCCTAATCCTAGACGAGCCGACTTCCTCTCTCGACCCGGTTGCCGAAGCCACAGTGCACCGGCTCCTCCAGGATTTGCGTCGGGCCGGCAAGACCATCGTGGTCATCTCTCACCGACTCAGCACCATCTGTGATGCCGACAAGATCGTCGTCTTAGACAGGGGCCGCATCGTTGCGGAGGGCAGGCATACTGATCTGCTTGGTGAAAGCGCTTATGCTCGCTTGTGGCAGACGCAAATCGGCGGAGGCTAAAGTTGAGAAGATGGCTCATCGCCAAATTGGGCGGAATCGTTCGCTGGCTTTAGAGCCTGAAGATTCCGTCGTGTCATGGAGGACGGGGATCGGTCCCTCCGTCGCCGCTACGCGCCCGCGCGTCGCCTCGAAATGACCGCAAAGAATATCCGCCTCGTCGACCCGTTCGTTGGAGAAGAAGCGATAGGCGGCCTTCGTGTTGGCCCAATCCTGATAAACCAGCGGGATGCTTTGACCCATGTCGCGCCCGATTTGGCGAGAAGTTTGCAGAACCGGCGACCAAGCCGCTCATCCTTAAACTCAAATCCCGCAACTTCCCGATCAACCCATGTCTCGATACCGGTCGTCAATCGCTGAGCACGCGCCCCCGCGCATTCTTTCACCAAGCCCATCGAATACTCCGCGCTTCCGAATCAGGTGCTCAACAACGAATCACAACAGATTCTAGCGATTCAAGATTTCGCCCGCGGCGCCTCGCTCAAATCCGATGTCAAATGTGGGTAATTGAAAGCAAGCTGAGGCCGTCAACCTCGGTAAACAGTTGGCAATACGGCGAGCCAGGCGAACGGATCGACATCGTCCACTTTCGCTGTTTGCGGCAGCGTTGCGATAGTTGCCCAGGTTTGTCCGCCGCCGCCGCTGCCCGCGAAGAGCTTTCCCGTAATTTTTGTGGCGGTGCGCGTTCGACGATGCTGCAGTCGAGCTCAATGCGGCCGTCGGTGAGGAAGCGTTCGAAGATGGCAACCCTCGAGACGCCATAACGGATTGGCTCCGCCAGTTTTGGGTTGCCGGAGATCCGCTGCAAGGTTTGCTGCAGAAAGTCGAAGAGATCTGCGACGAGCGCTGCGGAGGATTGCTGCAGCAAACGCGTGCGTCGAGACGCGGATCCGCGTATGGTCTTCTCCAAAGAGCAGATGAGTCCGAGGAAGGTATCGTCCGGAGCTGCTCGCACATTGCGTCAGCCGAATCTGAGATGGCGGCCGTCAGCCGGCAGAGCATATCTCGCGCAACTGTGATCTAGGTGATAGGCTATTGCTGCGCACGAGAGATCACTCTGCCCGGCACGCTCCAGGGAGAATAGCCACAGGTGACATTCGAGCGAAGCTCATCTTTTGGCCGCCCCGAAAAAGAACCGCAGACGACGATCTGGCTCACAGAGGGCGCGTCTGCCGACGCTGGGTGGCAATTTCCATTCCAGGCAGTCGCTGCACCTCCCGGTCCGACAGGTTCCCTTTTGATGTCGATGGCATCCAAATAGCCGTCATGGATCAAGGGAACTGACGGACATATGCATTGTATACCTTGATATACGTTGTGCCGGCGCGTCTGGCGTGTGATTGCGGCTTCGAAGTCGAAATTCACCCGATCTCCGCGCCCAAGGGATAAAGCACCTGTGTCGTCTGTAGAAGTACACCAGCACATCGTTTCACTTCTTCAGAAGCCGAATCCGGTCATCCTGGATATCGGCTGCAATGACGGGACCGATACGGAACAGTTTCTCAACCTGTGCCCGCAAGCTCAGCTCTACTGCTTTGAGCCGGACCCCAGAGCGATCGCGCGCTTCAAGAAGAAGCTGGGCCCATCCCTCAATAGGTTGAAGCTGCTTGAAATCGCCATCAGTGATCGAAACGGGATGATCGACTTCCATCCAAGCAATGCAGATGGTGATGCGAAGGAATGGGACCTCTCCGGCTCGATACGCCGCCCGAAGAACCATCTTACCGAGTATGATTGGGTTCGGTTCGATCGCCCTGTCTCGGTTGAAACGCGGCGGCTGGACGACTGGTGCAGCGATGCCAAGCTGAACACGGTCGATTTCATCTGGATGGATGTCCAGGGAGCCGAAGCCGATGTTATCGCCGGCGGCATGCGGACCTTGAGCAACACGCGCTTCATCTACACGGAATATAGCGACCGCGAGCTCTACGAAGGGCAGTTGTCTCTGCAAGCCATTCTGGACCTGCTACCATCATTCGAAGTGGCGGCCCACTATCCACGCGCAGTGGAAGGTGATGTATTGCTCAAAAATACGCGCTTCTAGTGGCTACTCATATCGAGCGCCTCACTCATCGCTGGAAGACGTGACTGGTGCGCTCTATGCCACCCAAAGCTGCACAACTGGTGATCAATAAGGCCAGGGGATATCGGTAGCCGGACGGGCACTCCGGTTTCCGGCTGCCATTGCAAACCCCGCGCGCGACGTCCGCGTCGGGCGGGTGGTGGGTTTCTGACAATCATTTATTTAGCCGAGCCGGCGCGACCGACGACTTCGCGGTCGGCAGCTCGAGCAGAGGCTTGAATCAACACTGTCAGCCGGCGCTCGAGGCGTTTGATCGTCTGAACGGCTGCTGTATGGTCTGGCCCTCTGGGAAGCTGGTGCACTGCTTCGAACAAATGCCAAAGCAATTGCATCAGTTCTCCTAGCTCCTTGAGATGGGCAGATTTCATCACGCGCTTGACGTCGCTATTGTTGTCTCAATGGGAAAGCGAGCTGAAGCATGTTGTTCATTCCGGATCAAGATTGCCGTGAGGGGTCCAGCATAACTGCCGAAGTCGATTGTCCCGCAAGGCGTCCTGGACACGGTGCAGGAGAAGGCGGCGGCGATCATCAGGGGCCGATCGCGCGCCGGATCGGATCAAGATCGTGATCGCAATCGCGGCTGCTTGCCTGCTCATGTGCCCCAGGTGGAGCGGATCATCGAGGCTGCGAGCACGCTCTGTCCGTGCGGCTGCGGCGCCATGACGAAGATCGGCGAGCACCTCAGTAAACGCCTCGACCTGATCCCGGCGCAACGGCGGATTTTTGGTCACGCGCCGCCCAAAATACGTCTGCCGTGGCTGCTCGGGCGCTATCGGAGGCACACGCGACGGAGCATGTCGTGCCCGGCAGACTGTCGACCGAGGCGGCCATTGCGCACGTGATCGTCTCCAAGTTCGGCGACCATACGCCGTTTTACGACGTGCAAGAGGCCGGCGGCCGCTCACGTCGGAAGTACTGAATTCCGGCGGAAGGCCTCGACCCCTTCAATGCCGCGCTTGTCAGCTTGATCGAGGTCGTCCGGAGTTGCCGCTCGATCAACCGCAATTTCAGGCCGGTCCGATCGGCGTCCGCGTGCCCATGGAGGCGAGCAGCAAGAGCAGCTCGGGCGTCAGGATCGGATCAGGATTTCAGCATGTGACGAACTATCATCCCAATCGATCGCTTATGCTTGTCTCTGTCTCCCTAATCGTCCAATCATCAATCATCAGACACGGCGGGCCAGAACACTCCAAACTGTCGTTCATTGGTAGCAAAAAAAGCCCGGCCTCATTTCGATGGCCGGGCGGAAGTCAGTCGTCGACAGAGGGAGGACCTGCCGACGGTTATTTGCGGCAAAACGCTTACCGCAAATTCAAGTTGCGAGAGGATCAATGATCGAGAAATCTGTCGTCGTTTCCTTCTCTATCAAGACGATATTGATGGAATGCGGCTCAACACTGGCTCGCACAGACCTTGGAGGGGGGTCTCCGCTGCCCTGAGGATCGTCAAAGTCATGCTGATTAAATGAGCAGCGCCGAACAGAGACGATCCGCGGCTGTTCGAACGGCTTCAACGTGCCGGCCGCAGAGCGCAGCAGCCCAGCATCCCCCGCGGCTGTCATCGTTCGCATGCGAGCACTCGGAGCCCGTTCGCGCGATCCCGCAGGCGGGGTTTGGGCCACCTGCGTCGCCCTCTGCTGTACACACATCGACCGCATTGGTATCATCGTCTCACTGATGGCAGCAAACAGCGGGCCGGTCTGACTTGCCGGGCATCCTCATCAGTTACTTCGAAATGTACAACGTGACGCTACGTGCGATTCAAGGCCTGTGAGCTGATCCGCATAAAATTTAAGTCGCCGAGCTGTCACAGGCAGCTAAGTGATCCGCCAGTGGTCGGAAAATTGAAGTGATCGATGATGATCTCGGTCGTTCAGCGGCCGGCGGCATACAACGCACCGGATTCGAGCGAATGGTGGCGGAGGTTTGCCTCGGCAAGGTTGGTGCGGTTTGCGCCCGCGAGGTCTTGCGCTTCGCCCGCAACAGCCGGGATAGGCAGCAACTCATCGAGATGTGCCGCGTGGTCGATACCGTGCTGGTCGATCAAGAGACCATCTATGCGCCAAGGCACGGCAACGACGCCCCTGCTGCTCGGGCTCAAGGGCAGCCTCAACGAGTACGAGCTGGATCTGTTGCGCCAGCGCTCGCTCTCGGCTCGCTACGAGAAGGCGCGCCGGGCAAGTTGGTTGTGACAGCGCCCGTCGGACTCCTGCTCGGAAGTGCAGCATACCAGGCTTTCCATGAAATGGTTCATCCACGAGCAATTCCGCACGCCCCGCAGCAACGGATTGCCAGACCTGCGTCATGATGTGGTCTGCCGCTGGAGGACCTGGCGGCCTGCCAGCCTTGTTTAAAGGCCAAGAGAGAGCGACCCTTGAGGAAAACCGCTTCTCAAAAACCCCGCGGTATATCCGTGAGCATTCCCTTCCCAGTCGCCAACATAGCGAGCTCTCATAAGCCTCTACGCCCACTGCCTTGATCATTGTCGTGTCGAGCACGATCCACTTGCATTTCAGCGCAACGACTCCCGGTTCAACTCACGAACCTTCCAAGCCACTGTCGCTAAAAGGGGCGAGCGACGTCCGCCCGGCAGGCCCGGTACAGGGGCAGACACGCGCATTTCAACCACCATGGCAGCAAGATGGAATGTCAATCGGAACACAGTGACCTATCCGGGGCGATCGTGCCCGAACCTCGCACGTCTTGCTCACTTCGCGCTTGGGCCGCGTTCACCCCAACACTTTCAAAGAATGCTGGTTTGACCACACGCGCCACTGGTTGACATCGCTCAAGCTGATCGGCTTTGCACTTGGAGCAGCGATTGCGCCGTCCACCGCGGCATGTTGGAGGATATCACCATCGCCGTCGCTAGATCGATAGCAGGGAGCGAGTCCGCCTTCGGGCGACAAATGAAGAACGGCAGAGATGGCGGCGGAGCAGATTAACGCTTCCCGCGGCGTACTCGGCAAGACGCTCGCCCTCGACATCGTATGGCTGCGATCCCAAGGAGGCGCGATCGGTAGCGGAGAAGGTCGCCAGATTGTCGCGGTTTGGGCCAACAGCCATCCGGTAGAGCGACTGAACTCCCGTGCGTCTCCCGGCTGCTAAGCGCAACACGACCTGATCGGGCTCCATTGTCAGGTGTGCTGGTGCAAATAGCGAAAATATTGTACTAAAGGGACGGACGCGCGCCCGTCTTGCGATTGGGTGCGATCTCGAGCGGCGCGCATGCGGGATTGTGGTGAGAACAGCCACACCTTCGACGATCTCATCGATGTGAGCCGCATCCTTGGGCGAACGAGACGATGTAACTTAGCATGGATGCGAAGCTGGTGTCGCAAATCTGTCAGATCACTATCGTGAGATTGGCCGCATCGCAATGCTGGTGCGGCTGCCGTGACGCGCGGCAAGACGGCCGGTGGTTCGGCATACCGAAACTGGAGATCTTCTCAGTTCGCTCCCGTACGCACCGTACGCTTCTGAGACGATCAGACCACTCTCGCTGAGAGAGTGTGCGTTTGTCCGGTCAGTACGAAGGTTGCGCGCGCCTGCCGAAGCGCAATCTGCCAAATAAGCATGCGGGGAGGAATCGCCCGCACCGCACCGGTTCCTTCCTTCGGCGCGCCTTTGGAAAGGCCCTTAGGGGCAAAGAACTGGGGCGCAGGTGTCTCCGCGTGGCGCTGGCATCAAGGTGTGCAGTGGCGGCATCACCGGCATGGGCGAGCGTGTCGAGGGTGACCTAGGTATGCTGGTTCTGCCTAACCGTCATTCCTCTGGAATGGCGTCAAGCATGTGCCGTTTGGTGGCGTTGAGGAGTGCGCTTGGTCGCGACATGCACCCCAACAGGAGACTTGTTTTCCGGGCGGCAGCAAATAACGGATGGCACCGGCTGCGCCCGGCTTCGCCAGCGCGCGTTCGATCTTCCTACAAATGTGTCGCGCGCCGGTGACACGAGCAAGTTTGTGCGACGAAGGCTCGACCGCGCGCTGTCGCGGGGGGCGGGATCGTTGATCAACGGACACGCTGTGACCTGCCAAAATCGAAACCGAAGCGCTGTCACATACGTAATCGAAGCACTCCTGTCGCCAATCATGGTGGCGATTAATGGGCGCGCGACTGGCTGCAGTTATGAGTCCTTCGGGGCGGGAAAAACGTGCAGGCCGCGCATCGTGCTGGTTGATGGGAGACAGTTACGTCCGACCGGCTGAAAAAGTGCACGGCGGATCCTTCATCTTCTTTTTGTAGCCATCACAGTCGTTTCACGATTGATGGCATTGGGCGGATTGATCAATGTACCCAACCTATATAGGCAAGCTTAACAGCTATGCCGCGGCCCTGGAAGCCTTGAGACGAGGCGATCGACTGCGCGGCCTAATGCCACGCGCAGGAACCGATTTTGCTTCGAACGATTATCTGGCCCTGGCGAGCGCGCCGCGTATGAAAAAGGCTTTGTTCACCGCGCTTGAGGGCGGCACGCCGATCGGAGCTGGTGGGTCACGGCTGCTGCGCGGCAATTGCGAGGAGCACGAAGCTCTCGAAGCCGAGGCGGCGCAGTTCTTCCGATCGGAGACAGCGCTGTTCTTTGGCGGCGGTTATATCGCAAACTTCGCTGTTCTGACGACGCTGCCGCAGCGGGGCGATCTGCTCGTTCTCGATTCGCTCGTGCACGCCAGCATTCATGAAGCCGCGCGAGCGGGTCGAGCCGAGTTTCGGATAAGCGCCCACAATGATCTACAGTCGGTTGCAGATACGACTAGCGACTGGCGCGCCAAGGGCGGAATGGGGCGCATCTGGATCGTGGTGGAGAGCCTCTACAGTATGGACGGTGACTTCGCGCCGCTTAAAGATCTGGTCGCAATGGCCGAGCGCTACGAGGCGTTCCTGGTCGTGGACGAGGCTCATGCCACAGGCGTTTACGGCGAGCAGGGCCGGGGGCTCACCGCTTCCTATGAGAGGCGCGAAGATCTGGTGGTGATCCACACTTGCGAGAAGGCGCTGGGCGCGGCGGGCGCGCTCGTCACTGCTTCCGGCGTATTGCGCGACTTCATGGTCAATCGGTGCCGTCCATTTGTGTTCGCCACCGCGGCATCACCCCTTATGGCTGTCGCGGTGCGAGAAGCACTCTTGATCCTGCAGGAGGAACCCGAGCGGCAGCAACGCCTTATCGATCTGATCGACTTTACACATCGTCAGCTCGTTGTGTGCGGGCGCCCGAGCCGTTCGAACTCTCAGATCATTCCTTACGTCGTGGGTGACAACGGCCGCGCGATGCGGCTCGCCTCTGCACTACAGGCGCGCGGCTTTGATATCCGCGGGATACGGCCGCCAACAGTGCCTGTGGGAACGGCAAGGTTGCGGATCTCGCTGACGCTTAACGTCGGGCAAGTTGATGTATCCGACATGATTGATGCGTTGGTCGAAGAGACTTGGGGCGACGTGCGATGACGGCGCGAGCCGCGATCATGGGGCTGATGTCCGCATCGGCAAAGCGATTTTCAAAGGTGCGCGTCGGCGCGCGAAGATGCTCCATTTCGATGCGCACTTCAAATCGCAATGACAAGCCCGGCCTGCGCAGAACCAGGAACGCTCTTTGGATGGCACGTCGAGGCGTTCCCAAGCAGATGCAACGAGGCTGCTTTTCCGAGACTGGCGGTCTCCAAAAATCTGATGCAGGAGAGATCGTCCGATGCCGACGCGAGTAGCAATTTTCTTTACATCGGCCGGCTGGGCAGTGGTCGTGGTCGTAATCCTGCTCTATGTGATCTTCGGCCCTGACTGAGGCTGGTGATTATAAGCAGAACCATAGGTGGCTTGCCGGATCGCGGGTGAGGGTCTGCCGGAATTGTCGCGTGTCCTGAGGCCGAGAGCTCAGCCCCAGCGCATGCCTCGCACCGCAATCTGCCTCTTGAACCACCTCTGTGGGCTTGGCGGATCAACGTGAAGGTATGGATGCTGTCGGCCGCGGTATGAGTGTTTCTTGGTGCTGGTCTCGCATTGCCAACATGAGTACGTAGAATACGAGGAGAATTAAGAGGCCGCGCATACCAAAGGTCTTCCCGAAGCTATGACATTTGTGGAGCGAATTGTATTCGGTGCATTTGATGCAGCCGATGGACGAGTGATTACGTAGAACTCGACCGAAGCCCTGTATCAGGCGGCAAACGACTAGCCGGCCGCCCGAAGGTGCCAGCGTTAGCTCAGCAAATCGACCCTGCCGGTGTCGAGCCGATACAGGCCCCCGACGATCTTCAGTCTGTTCTGCTCAACTGCCGCGTTCAGAATCGGGCCCGCCGATTTGAGTTTGTTGACATTATCGATTACATTTTGTCGGGTTGCATTGGCGAACGTGTCACCGGTTTGCTGGCGAGATGCCGTTACCGCAGGCGCAAGCGCAGCGACGAGGGATGAAATGTGCCCCGGCGGTGGCTTATCGTGGTGGAGCGACTTGACCGTGGTGTCTATCGCACCGCAATGATCGTGACCAAGTACCAGGATCAGCGGCGTGTTCAGCACGGCGACCGCATATTCCACACTGGCGAGCGTGTCATCGTTGACGAAGTTGCCGGCGAGACGGCAGACAAACAAATCACCAAGTCCGCTGCCGAAGACAAGTTCAGGCGCCACGCGAGAATCGGCGCAGCTCAGAACCGCCGCATAAGGATTTTGCCCATCGACCAAGACTTGGCGCTCGCGTTTGAAATCGTCGCCTCGTGAAGTGCCCTGGACATAGCGATCGTTCCCTTCCATCAGCCGCTTCAGCGCAGCATCCGGCGAGAGCAGGTTATCTGGCTTCGGCGGCGCTTTTGCTTCCTTCGCATCAACAATGTTGGCAAGCCGCAGGCAACTCGCCGAAACAGCGAACAGCAACAGCGAGCGGCGCGAAGGCGCGATCTTGGTCGGATAGGACATATTCGGAGAACGGCCTGCATGCATGTGCTTCACCTCATCGCACGGCTTTATGCCACCCGGTGGCTTCAGCTTCCGCTTCGCTGCAGAGCCAGCGGTCACCAGGCATCTTCGTTATGTCGATTTGTTCGTAACTGAGTTGTCCGGGCAGGTGATAAATGCGCTCGCCGTTGCGGTCCACGGTGCCTTTTATCAGACACTCGGGCGAGGGCGGGTCCGATAACAGAGTGGAACCGAGCAGGAGTTCCCGAGCGTTGATCGGAACCGAGCTCGCACCGACGATGATCGTCGACTTGTTGCGGCGACGCCAGTCCCAAGGCGCGATGAACGCCCCCGACCACAGCCCCACATCGGCTGTGCTCGCCACCAACTCATAGATGGCGTAGTTAGGGTTAGATCGACCCGACGAAAGTGCCCAGCCCGAGCGTACCATCCAGGCGTTCACATTCTCGCCTTCAATGAAGCAAGTGCCGAGTGACCTCCTGTACTCATCAACTCCTGTGGTATGACAATCCCACGTTCGTCCTTTTGAATGCTTGATAAGCTCGTCGCGAGCCGCTACACCGCAAGCCCATTTCCGGCCGTGGGCGTCGACGCAAATCTGATCAGTCGCAGGAGCTTCGATGCCTGAGAGCCGTATTTTGGTTTGCTCGATCTCGATCGTATTGCCGTCGAGGATGCGCGGAGCGTCGCTGAGTTTCGCCGCGCAAGCCGGAGATGTCATGACGGCGAGCAATGCGACCATCATTCGGCGGTGTTTCATCCCGACACTAACCTTTCGTTCTTGGTCCATGTTCACGCACGATCCGGCGCCGCCACATTCGACTGCTTGACCGCACCATGTCCGTTATTGGGCCAGCATCGTTCGACGTGTGCTTTATGAAAGCTTGGTCGTGATTTCCAACCTACGACCTGACGCAGCGTGAGGTTCAAGCGATTTCTTACGGTGTGCGTGTCTCGGTATCCTTCGAGGCTCGCCGGTCTCTCTCAGTCGGCGCGCACTGCACCCTGACGACCTGAGGAGGAGATCCCCATCGCTCGAAGATGCAGGAGAAAGCCGGACCTCGGAACGCTGTTTCTCACGCGCTTGAACAAAAGCGCCTGTGAATTTTCGGCGGTCGAGCGCAAGTCAGTCGTGGAGGAGCGACCTTGCTACGCTTCGTGCCAACCTGCATCGGCAGACAGAAGGCTGCCGACGGTTTCGAC
Source organism: Bradyrhizobium sp. CCBAU 11361 (assembly GCF_028128935.1). Classification (NCBI taxonomy): domain Bacteria; kingdom Pseudomonadati; phylum Pseudomonadota; class Alphaproteobacteria; order Hyphomicrobiales; family Nitrobacteraceae; genus Bradyrhizobium; species Bradyrhizobium sp. CCBAU 11361. The sequence continues at coordinate 19,686 of NZ_LBJZ01000172.1, read as the reverse complement.
GACGGTGATGACAGTTCGTCGTAAAATTCTTGTCGCGAAAAGACCGATGTAGAAATATGGTCTCGCTTCCTCTGACCGGTTTGGACAAAGGCGCCAAGGAGTTCAGCTCACCCCTCGCTGCGTAAATGAGTCGGAATCTCGTTGCGCAAACCCTGCAAAACCTGGAGCTCTCTTTCGTACAGCCAGCCGGATGGTCGTTGATACCGATCACATTATGGCTTTTCGCACCTCCGAGCTCCACATAATCGTACGTGGTGCTGCCGCACCGTTCGTATAATCGGACCGGATTGTTCATGACCCAGGCTGCCCGATGGGCGGCCGCTCTTTCGTGGTACTGACCGCATATTGACGCGCCACGCGGACCAACTGCCGCTTTTCTTGAGAAGCAAGCATCATCGATCGTCGACGCTCGATCGGGCCGTGCTCTATGCTCGCCCAGCAGATCAGCTGATCCGACCGGGCCCTCGTACAAAATGGCCGGCTTCATCGGGCGACGGCAGGACATTGCCCTCCTTGAACGTGAATTTGAAGTTCACCGTGTATCGTTGATCATCCGTACGGGCGGCGTCCCATCGGCAAATCACCCATATCGAACAGGCCTCGCTGGGGCAGCCCGTCATCTGCCGCCCGTAGCCCACCAGGCGGCGAACGATAGCTCCGTTCTTTTGTGCGACGAGTGCCTGACCGTCCTTCTTGTAGGCCCTGGAACGAGTGACTTCAACATCGTGAGCGGCGCCACGGCACGACCGTGTCGTTCGTGAACGCTGTCGTTGTCAAAATCGAGCCCGCGAACGGGTCAGGGAAATAGGTTCTGCGCGCGCTCCGATCACGGGCCGAAGGCTCGCGACTGTTGCGAAGGCGTAAACACCGCGACTTTGGAGCGCATATGTTTTGCAGTTGCTCTGAGGCGCTCGGCGCCCAAAGAGCTGCGGCGCGATCCTGCTCTGCGCGACTATTTACCGAGGCCTGTCGCGCCCGTCTAACTCTTCCCATTCCTTTGGCTCTATGCGATCGAACCAGGAGCCGGGAGGGAACGCCGCGATACGCTTGGCAAAGAAGGATTGCGGCTCCCAATCGTATCCTTCGCTCTTCTCGAAAATGATGACCCCGTTGTGAGTAAAAAAGCGGGGCCCGGGGATATTACAGTTCACCAAAAGCAGAACGCGCCACAGACCCCCTTTCTCGGTCGGCTTATCATTCGGCTTCGGCAAGTAGTCCACTCCAACAGGTTCGACGATAGTGCAGCGGCCCTGCCGCAGAAGATTGCCGAGCGGACCTCGCGTGGTCGTGACAAAGTTGAAGTTGGCCAGGTCATGCAGAAAGCGATGATTTGCGTCCCTTTCGCCATCCGCGACTTCACTGGCGATCAACGAGAGCGCCAGGGCGCGCCAGCCCAATTCCATCGGCTTTGCATAGGTCGACGCAAGTTGAATCGTTCCGTCGAATGCGATCTTCCAGGTGATAACGTACTGTTCGTCTGATTTATTGTCCCGGTGCCTGGTCCAGGAAACGAAAACATATTCATCTCGGTCAAATCCTTCAGCAACGCCCCACGTTCGAGGGACGAACTGTGCGACCTTCGAGACGTTGGAGAGAATGTGTTCTATCGTCTCACCGTCTTGCGCTCGCCACGTGGACTTGACTCTTTCGACGAGGGCGCTTTCGTTGGCACGAACACTGTTGCTCGTCGCAGCCAGTCCGACCAGGCAGATCAGCGATGGACCAAGACAAAACCATAGCGCGCGTCTTCCAGACATTTTCTTCACAACCGTCGGCCTATCTGGTTTTTCATCAACACGTCTTCAAGGCGGGCAACCTTCAACCTGTTATGCGCGAGCGCAATAAGTTAGCGTCGACGCGACGGGGCGACCGATGGTGTCCCGCGCGAGCAGGCGCTCCCCTCTATGTCACGCGCCGCTAACTTCAGTCGCCAGCGACAGCCCGGATTTGCTGTGCTGGACATGCCCAGCAGGAGGGCCTGGGCATGCCGATGACTTGCATTCTTCGTGCCAGGTAACAGACGGAAATTCTTACCGGTTTTGTGTCTTCTTTGTCGACTTTCCGACTTGCACACGTTTCGATCGTTCCATTCAGCCTATCCATCGCGGCTTACCCATCCTCGTCCCGCACCGGATATTCGACGGCGCAGGGGAACGCTTCGGTGCCAAGTTCCTGATGAGAATTCGGAGCACGTTTGCCGCCATTGAACCGTTTGGTTCGGTTGCAGGAATGTGGGCTTTCGATCTCTGCCATGCCTTTGGGCGCTTGTGGCCACGGGGCCGCGGCGCGTTTGGCGCTCCTTTCGCGATATGCGGCGCCTCCGGAAGTCGAGAGCAGCCTCAGTCAGCTGCGGATTGCACTCGATGGCCAACGACGCCAAGCCGATCTTTACGCCGAGCATTTGGAGTCTGGCTCGCACCGCAAATCAACATGCTCGCCGGTATGTTGCTGACTTTCGCCAGGTGTCTTAGGCCTATTCAATACGGATCCTGTTGGTCGAGAAGGCGGTTGGATGGCGGACGTGCTCGATGAACCGCTGGGAAGCCGGGACTCGCATCAAATGCGTTCTGCTCGAGGCAGCAGTCCCGACCGCGCAAGCCGCATTTGCCCCTTCCACCGATCTGGCGTGCGGCCCCACGCGCACGCAGCTCCGATGGTCATTCCGACATCGCTGATTGGAGAGCGCTTCTACATCGTGGTCAACGAAAGAGATGCACGTCATTCCCGTAGCAGATGTCGCAGCGTTAGCTTGAGATATAATCTGAGAGGTTGACGGAAGAGTTCTCTTGCCGATAATCCAACTCGTCGAGGTTCTCCGGTTTGCATTTGATCCGGAGCTAAGAGGGAAGCCGGTGAAAATGCCGGCGCTGCCCCCGCAACTGTGAGCGGCGAGCCGCTGTCCAACGATGTCACTGAAGCCTGCGCGGCTTCGGGAAGGCCGGACAGCAGCGATGACCCGCGAGCCAGGAGACCTGCCCCGACATCTATTCGTCCGCGGGCGGGGTGTCCCGGTGGTGCGCTAAGCAGCCGTCGCACGCGCGACTTCCCCTGCCTGCGTCCGCCATGGCCTTTGCCCCCAACATGGGGTTAACGCTATGTCTCTTCTCTCCCTTCCGGTTGCCACGCTCGGAACGCCACGCATGGGTCCAAGGCGCGAGCTCAAACGCGCTCTCGAAAGCTATTGGGCCGGAAAAAGCAGCGAACAGCAGTTGCTCGAGGACGCAGCTGGCCTGCGTGCCGCGAACTGGGCTCGTCAGAATTCTATCGGCGTCACGGTGATTCCATCGAACGATTTCTCGCTGTATGACCAGGTGCTCGACACAAGTGTCATGGTTGGCGCCATCCCGGGCATCTACGCCTCGAAAGCCGAGTCCGTTTCGCTCAAGACGTACTTCGCCATGGCCCGCGGTTCACAATGCGACGACCAGGATGCGAGTTGCGGTCACGGACCGCGCGGATTTGGCGCACCCGCGCAGGAGATGACCAAGTGGTTCGACACCAACTACCACTACATGGTCCCCGAGTTTCACGGGGGACAGACTTTCAGACTGTGCTCTCGCAAGCCGATCGAGGAGTATGAGGAAGCTAAGGCCCTTGGCTTCCAGACCCGCCCTGTCCTGATCGGGCCGGTCACATTCCTAAAGCTCGGCAAGAGTGCCGATCCTGCGTTCCAGCCACTCTCGCTACTGGACGATCTGATACCGGTCTATATCGAGGTCCTGCAGGAATTGGCCAAACGCGGGGCAAAGTGGGTTCAGTTCGACGAGCCCTGCCTCGTTCTTGATCTGGGCGAGGTGGCGCGAAAATCCTTGCTACATGCTTATAACCGGCTCGCGAAGGAGGGGCCGGCCATCAAGATCATGGTTGCCAGCTATTTCGGCGACCTAGGCGACAATCTGGACACCGCCTTGAGCCTTCCAGTTGCCGGACTGCACCTCGATCTGGTTCGAGCGCCAGAGTTATTGGATCAGATCATCGCTGGCGGCCGAAGTGATCTTGTCATGTCTCTCGGTGTCATCGACGGCCGGAATGTATGGCGGTCGAATTTGTCGTCGCTCCGCCAGCGGCTGGAACCCGCGATTGCGAAGCTTGGCAAGGATCGTGTACAGATCGCCCCATCCTGTTCGCTGCTTCATGTGCCGGTCGATGTTGAACTCGAGACCGGACTCGCTTCCGACGTCAAGCGTTGGCTTGCTTTTTCGGTTCAGAAGATGCATGAGCTTGCAACCCTGGCGCGGGCACTCGCAGGCGATCAGAATGCTGCGCTAGCTCTTGCCGAGTCGGAATGTGCCGCGACTGTCCGCCGGACTTCCCCGAAAATCCGTGATGCCAATGTCGCTGTCCGGATGAGAGCGATCGACCAGACCATGCGCCGGCGCGCCAGCCCATTTGCCCGTCGTGCCGAGATCCAAAGCAATCGTTTCGGACTACCGGCTTTCCCTACCACGACGATCGGATCGTTTCCGCAGAGCACAGAGGTCCGGAATGCCCGTGCAGCGCATGCACGAGGCGCGATGAGCGACGAGCAATACGACCGGTTCCTCAAGGAGGAGACTGCGCGCGCCGTACGTTGGCAGGAGGATATCGGTCTTGACGTCCTCGTGCACGGCGAATTTGAGCGCAATGACATGGTGCAGTACTTCGGCGAGCACCTCGCCGGCTTCGCATTTACCACGAACGGATGGGTGCAATCCTACGGCTCGCGCTGCGTCAGGCCACCGATCCTGTTTGGCGATGTCTTGCGGTCGAAGCCGATCACCGTGGAGTGGTGGCGCTACGCGCAATCACTAACCAGGAAGCCGATGAAGGCGATGTTGACCGGACCGGTGACGATCTTGAACTGGTCCTTTGTTCGCGATGATATTCCCAGAAGCGAGATCTGCCGCCAGATTGCGCTCGCGATCCGAGACGAAGTCCGCGATCTCGAGAACGCTGGTGCGACCATGATCCAGATCGACGAAGCTGCACTCCGCGAAGGATTGCCGTTGCGTCGATCGGAGTGGACGGCTTATCTCGACTGGGCCGTGGATTGCTTCCGCATCTGCTCATCTGGCGTCGCCGATCAAACGCAAATTCATACGCATATGTGCTACTCGGAGTTCAACGACATCATGGGTGCGATCGCTGCAATGGACGCGGATGTCATCTCGATCGAGACGTCGCGCTCGAAAATGGAACTACTCGACGCGTTCAGGAACTACGAATATCCAAATCAGATCGGGCCAGGCGTGTACGACATCCACTCTCAACGTGTTCCCGAGACGGGCGAAATGAAGGAGCTGATGGCATTGGCTCGGGCACGGCTGCGGGATTCGCAGCTCTGGGTCAATCCGGACTGCGGCCTGAAGACGCGCAAATGGGAGGAGGTTCGGCCGGCGCTAGCGAACATGGTCGCTGCCGCCCGCGAATTGCGCGCTGCATCCGATCCGCTAGGCCGTTGATCGCGGGCCTGGGCCTTTTCTCGACAAAGCTGATCCGCTTGTGGTCATTTGCGCTCTCGATAATCTCGAGGGAGCCTTGGGAACGCAAAAAAATGCCCGGCCTTGGCGGGCCGGGCGGAAGGAAAGTCTGGGAGGAACGACCGCTGGCGCATCGCGCCGACTTCCATCGGCGGAGGGAGGACAGCCGACGGTTCGATCACGGCGAGGACATTCGCCGAAAATCTGAGCCCAGTTAAAGCACAAGCTCAGCGTAAGCTCAATTATGCTGTGGTATGCGACCGTATAGCCTGAGTTTTAGAAGTCTACACGAAGGTTTGTAGCTCATGAGCACGTCGGCAACGAGGGGCAGTGATGCCGGCGGTCGCCGCGGGGGCCACCCGCAAATTGGAGCGCTGCTGGCTGGAAACGATATGCTTGATCACCGCGGCGATACGAAAAACCGGGCTCCAAGGATCTCGCAAACGTACGAATGCATGAGCGGCTACTGTTGATTGGGACCCTGATTAAGGCAGTCGTCGGTCGACCGGTTCCACCGATAGTCAGTTTCGGCTTGGGCCTGTGTTTGAGCTCTATGAGCGGACGAGTTAGAGAACGTCACGAACTTGAAGGTGGCGGGTGCCAATAGGGTGCTACTCAGAAGTGAGTGTGGTCCTGCGCCAAAAATAGGCCAGTTAAGTGATGGCGATCTCGAACCCGACACGACTCGGCTCGGCGCAGCCGGTTTAGACCGCCGGACTGTGTGTAGCCCCGCACCGAGGAAGATGAGCGTCGAACGACGATGCGACGCTGCGGACCAGGAACCGGAACTCTGCGCCATCAGCTACGGAAAGCCGGGCATCGTCAATCAGCACGACCCCATCTGCAATAAGGCTGTCTATTCGAGAACGATCGACGACGGCGAACTTCGGATCCAGACCGTGACGACGGGATGTCTCTGAGAGATCGACTGCCATGTCGCACATGATTTGCTCGATGATCTCGGCGCGAAAGCGATCCTCATCCGTCAGCAAATAGCCCTTTGCGGTGGCGAGCCGATCCTCGGTGATGAGAGCAAGGTAGTCCTTTGCCGAGACAGCGTTCGCGCGAACCCTTGTTGCATGCGCCCGATGGCGCCCGCGCCGAGACCAATGAGGGCGTCCGCGCAATGGTCAGTATAGCCCTGGAAGTTGCTCTTCAGCCTGCCTTTCTGCCTCGCCCGGGCAAGACTTTCGTGCGGCAGAGCAAAGTGATCGATGCCGATGCGTACGTATCCAGCATCAACTAAAGCTTCCGCGATCGTTTCGAATGGGGGTAGCGCTCGACACTGTCCGGCAGAGTGAATTCGTCGATCTTGCGTTGGTGCTTTTTGAATGGAGGAATGTGCGCGTACCAAAGGCGGCAAACCGGTCCGATGCAACTCGAGGCATTTGGCTGTCCAGGCATATAGGCTTACTGTCTGCCGGGACAGGCCATAGAGCAGGTCGAAATTGATCCGGCCGACGCGGGCGCGGCGTGACCGATCGACCGAAGGCATAGTCGCGATCGGCTCGCCGCGTTTCGTGACTGACGTCTGGCAGCCGCTGTATCAGCACATGCTTCGACCAAATGCAGGTGCACGTAGATCGAGGCGGATTGCCGCCCGCCCAAGGACTTGAGCCACGCTTGATGGTCCAATTAGCGAACTGACGCTGAGAAATGCGGGGACGTCAGATAGCTGGTGTAGCGCGGTAGGCGATGCTGCCCTTAGGATTGTGCCAGGTCCGGTCGCATTCGGATGCCTTTCTTGCTTTCTGGGTCCGATTATCGGACACGCCCGGAGAAGCTTTGCGCTGCCTCAAAATATCTGTCTTGCTGATGGCTATGGCCACTCCACAGCGCAATTGGTAGGGCATGCTGCACGCGGCATACATCGTATCTTGGATTCCGATGAAGCGGTCACACGCCAGGAATGAGCATCCTTACGATGCGGAGCCCCACAGCTCGTTGTGATCCAATCCCGCTAGAACTGGGCGAGGCGATCGACATCCAACGCCTTGCTGTTCGTGCTGAACGTACCGGGACGTGGCAGTTGGCGTCCAGTGAGCCGAACCAGGATGATTCAGAGCATGCCGGGCGGGGAAGGAATGGGAGTGTTTCGCCGCCCCCGAGGCCGCAATCGTCCGTCCTTATCGGTCGGCGGAAATGAGAGGCGTCCGTTTAGTGCGATATTACTGCGCATGCCGAACCTGCAACGGTCCCAGTGTGGAACGTGCCGGAACAAAACCTCAGGAAGTTCGGCCATGCCGTTTGCACCGGTGGTCGAGGAAGCGATTATTGCGCCGAAGCCATATTCGCAGTACGGCAGCCTGCGCGCCGGTGAGCACCCCCAAGCATGAGGTCCACTTCCTGCTGTGAAACGGCAGCGGTCAATACGCCCCATCCGTCTCGGCGCCGTGTCGCGGGTTGCCGGCCTTGGCGGACGACAACGCGACCGAGCTCCGTTCGGACTCAGCTTCTTGCTCCAATTGCAAAATATGCGCTCTTAGTGCATCGGAAGTCGCTGTCGCTGTCTCGCTGAATAGCGGATCTCCCTCATCGGTGAGGGCGGAGGCGATTTCGGTCCAATCCTGAGCCGAGAGAGCCTTCAGGGCGGCGGGAAAGAAATCTCGTTCTTCCCACATCATGTGGTGCCGCTCGCGTACTATAAAGTCGCGTACGATATTGCCGACGTTTTGCCGAAGGACTTCACGATCCGCGAGGATGGCATCAATAGCTTGAGCGAAGTGATGCAAACGGTCGACGACTTCCTGGTGTTCAAGCGCGAGATCGCCGACGATTGCAGCCGCATCCGGATCGCGAACCTTGAGCTTGGAAAAAATCAAGTCTTCCTGTGGATGATGGTACACCTCCGGGTAAACCTCGAAATAGCTGATAATCGCGCGAATGACCTCATAGTCGGGACGGATCCCTTTCTCAAAAATCTCCAATTCGCGTTGAAGAGCGACCAGAAGCAGATCAATATTGCGATGCTCTCGAACCAAAAGATCGATGATCATTGCCATACTCCTAGAGGAACAATGTAGGCTGGACGCGTTTCTGCCATTTGCCAGATCGCCTAAGCCGAATTCGGTGTCCTTCTGCGCTGCAATTTGTCAGCGCTGTTCGACGCAAAAACGTAGCGCGCTTCAATTCGAGCTGGCATAAATCAACTTAACCTAGGTTTTTGCACAAAGCTCCTGGGCAATCTGTACGAAGCTCCAGTCGGCGTGATGTCGGCAGGGCGATAACGCCATTCTGCTCAAGTTGGGTAAAGGTGCGCGACACCGGTTCGATCGTGAAGTCAAGATAATCGACGACCTCCTGCCGTGACTGGGCAGTTCGATGGCAGCGTTCTTCATAGCGCGGCGAGACATATCGAGCAGGAAGGCGACGATCCGGTCTTCAGCGCTGCTGATCAGGAGCATCATATGTTCGTGAAAGCGGCGGAGCTCAAGCGCCATCGCGTCCCACAGCTCCCATCTTAGCTCCCTCTCATGAGTGGCGCGAACAATGAGGGCGGTACGCTTCACCATCAGCAGCTGTGCCTCAAAAATCGATCCGGCCGAAGAGATATGGCTTGCTCCGGCCTCGCGGCGATGGGATGCAGATTGACTGCTCTTGACAAACTGGGAAATTTGGATGTTTTCCCTAGGTAGAAGCCCCTAAGTATTTACACGTAAGTCCCGTGAGGAGGGCATCTCGTATGGGCGCCGCGGCGCGGTCCCTTGGTTGCTCAAACATGCTCAAATCGGATTAGGAAGCTGCATGCTGGCTTCGTCGGCCGCGACCATGGGAACAGTCGGAAGCGCACGGCCGCACCCGTAAAGAGCGCCAGCCAAGTCGAACGCGGGCGTCCACCGCCACTTTCGGCTCGCCGCAGGAAGTCTTGTTCGCTCGCCTTGACTCTGATGCTCGTCAGCATCGGTCGGCCGCGGAGGTGACGATGCGGATATTGACAGCATCCTGATCGATGTACGCAGGCCGACGTGGTCGACGTGCTTGATGATCATGCAATACTTGCGCATGTGGACCGAGTTGGGACCCACCCGGATCATAGTGCTTGGCTCGCGTGACATATTGACCTGGCGCAACGGCCGGCCTTGCCGACTCTCCCGCGTTTTTGAAGCCGGAGGAAATCGTGACTGGCCTGGCTTGAAGCTAAGCTCGGGGCATCACCGGTGGGCTCGGCCGCACCTCGTCGATGGAGCGCCGGCGAACCGTGAGGGCTCCGGACAGACGGCACTCCTGTTCCTGATGCGCGCCTGGCGTCGCCATTGCGCCGATTGCGACGGCGTTTTGACCGTATCTGAAATTCTTGCCCTCATTGTGACATCAGGACTGGGATGGTAGATTGCACGAAGCATATCTCCCGCGATACCGCCGAGCAGCCTTTCTTGAGCCGAGAGCGGCCGTATCCGCCCATCACCAGCAGGTCGAGGCTTTCGTCCGCCGCAAGCGATAGGCGGGCGCGCTGCGCTGACCGGGATGTCGGGAGTGAGACGACCTTTGCAGTAAGTCCTGGCTTTGCAAGGTACTAACCCAGACAGGCGGTGGAACTTTCCGGCGGGACCTTGTCCGGAGCGGCGGTCGCGACGATGGTGAGGGCGTCTGCTTTACATAGCAGCGGCATCGGGTCGTGCAACGCGCGGGCCGCACGGCGCCTACCGCCCGAGCAAATCCCGATTCGTCTGATCGAAAAGGCGCCATGGAAGATGTATGGCCGGTAAAAAACAGGGTCGCCGGACTGGCGAAGGGAATAGAGTTATCGTGGCTGTCGTAGCCCCTCTGAGGTTGCGTGACGATGGCTAGGTCGTAGACCCGCGCGCTCGTGCAGATAATCCGGCGCGCCTCGGCCGGAACCCCACTCAGTGCGCTGGTATGCCGGCGGTTCCGTGCCCGCAGATCAAAGACCCGAAGTGCCGCTTCGGCCCGCTCCAACGCACGCGACCGTTTGATTTCGAACACCGAAGTGACTGCCGACCAGCCTAGCGCAATCACTGAATGATGGTCCTCTCGTAACCGATCGCCATAGCGTCAAAATGCGCACCCGTGCCCAATATGCGAAGGAAATCGAATTGTTTACTGCAGCCCGCACCGGGAGCTCCGTTGGAGGATGGACCAATATATTGCCGAACTATGCCGTTCTCCGTGTTGCATCGGGAGCCGTCACCGAAAACATGATCGGCTCGGTGCCGTGCGCCCGAAAAACCCTCCGTTCGTCGTCTGCACTGCGCAGCTTGAATGCAGGAATCAGCCATTCGCGCCATTTGCGCTGCTGCTAGAGTCCCGCGGTAATGGCGATCCGCATCAACTCGGACATGCTGCGGACATTGATCTTGGCCATGAGGTTCGCACGGTAAACCTCGACTGTCCGGGGACTGATGCCGAGATCATGGGCGATCACCTTGTTAATCTTGCCGGCTAATAGTCCCTGCAGGACGTCACGCTCGCGCGACGAGAGTTTCGCGAGGCGGGCTTCCGCCTGTAGTTTCGCTGCGTCATCGACTTGCCTTGTTGGCCGCGCTTCCAAAGCACTATTGATCGCACGCAATAGCACCTCCTCCTCGAACGGCTTCTCGATGAAGTCGACCGCACCCGCTTTCATCGCTTCGACTGCGAGCGATACGTCGCCATGACCAGTTATCAGGACGACGGGGCAGTCGACGCGATCGGCCTTCACTTTGCGGACCAGTTCGAGACCGCTCATACCGGGCATGCGGATGTCTGACACAATGCAGTCAACCGGACCGCTCGCGACGTCATTGAGAAAGGCGGTCGCCGTCTCATAGGTTGCTACGTAGAAACCGTTAACATCAAGCAGAAACGCGAGCGATTCCCGCATCGCCGCGTCATCGTCGATCACAAGAATGCGCTGGCCAATCATGTCTCTTCACTAAGCTCCGCAAATGGCGCGGTGAACTGAAAGATCGTGCCGCCGCCCGAATTCGCTTCCGGGACAATGTGGCCGCCATGTGACTCGATGATCGTCCGGCAGATTGATAGCCGCACACCCATGCCATGCTCTTTGGTCGTGACAAAGGGCTGGAACAACCTTATCAGCAACGGCAAACCTGTCGACCTTGGCAAGTTCAACGGTCAATTCGCGGCGCGGGCAGGAAGCCATGGCTCGATTGCATTGCGTATCAGGTGCAGCGCGACCTGCTGGATCTGGATCTTGTCGACAATCATTGATGGCAGATTGCGGTCGCTGCGGATGGCCACGCGCCCGGCTTGCACTTTGGCGCCGACTAGGGGCAAAGCCACAGCCTCTTCAAGGAGCGTGAGCGGATTCTCCGCCGTGTGCTCCGTCTCGCCCTTGGCAACGAATTCCCGCAGGCGCTTGATGACAGCGTTGGCGCGCAGAGCCAGTTGGGCGCCGTGTTCGAGTGCGCCAGCAATGCGATTGGCGTCCGGCTTGTCGGGCGCCAGCAGAGCCTTTGTGCCGCGCATGTAGTTTGTAATTGCGGAGAGCGGCCGGTTGATCTCATGGGCAATAGACGATGCCATCTCACCCATGGCGGTCAGCCGCGACACGTGCACGAGTTCAGAATGCAGCTCTTGCAAGCGCCGTTTCTGCGCTCGCCGTTCGGTGAGATTTGGGATGAAACCGAAGAACCGTTCGCCGCGCACTTTGGCCTCACCGACGGCAAGCTCCATCGGAAAGGTCGAGTTGTCGCTCCGTTCACCGACCACGATGCGGCCGATGCCGATGATGTGCCGCTCGCCATTGCTCAGATAACGTTCGATGTGGTGGTCATGCTCGGCGCGGCAGGGCTCCGGCAGCAACCTGGATACATTCGTTCCGACGACTTCGTCCGGAGAGCAACTAAATAAACGCACTGCCGCGGCGCTGAACGAGCGAATGATGCCCTTCTCGTCAATCACGATCATGGCTTCCGGCACGGTGTTCAGGATCAACTGCAGAAGGGCTAGCCTATACCGCGCCTGCTCTGATTCCCGCCGCAGCCGATTGCCCATGAAGCCAAGGAGGGGGCCAAGTACCGCGAATTCCGCGATATTGATCATGTTTGCGGAATCGGTGATGAGGCCTTTCGCAAGAAAGGCCACGCTGATGATGAGGCAGGGCACGGTAGCGAAGTTGGTCCGTCCGCGGCCGCGGCGAGAGCGGCAAAAACGACCACTGGAAGGTAGATGTCGTGAACGTGCGGTCCGGACGATACCGATTTAGCGCTGGGCGCAGTACGAGAGCCAGCCCGGCGACGGCCGCGGCAGTGCCATAGCGGTACCAGATGTGGTCCGGCATGTTTCCTCGCAGCCCCTCTCATTCGATCGACTTTACATTGTTTCCCCCGAGAGGCCACCGGAGGCAGTCCGCGTCTCAACTCACGCCAATCTATTGTGCAGGATGGCCGCAGCTATCTCGGCCAGATGCGCCAGTGCGTCGGCTGCACGGTGACGTGTTCTCCGGTCTTGGCCTTGATCCAGCCGCCGAAGATCCGGCGGCAAGGAAAGACCACCCGGTGAATGGTGTTACCCTCGATCACGGCAATCTCCAAATCTCGATCAAAGGGCGGCGCCGTTTCGAGTAGCTCCCAGGTCAGGTCGCCGTTAGATCCTGAACGGGGTTCATCGCTGCGGGCTGACAAATTCAGGCAACCTTCTGGGCACTAAGGAAGCGATCGCTTGGCCGCCGTGCGAACAGGCTCAGCCCAATATTGCCCAGGCGGCGCGTGGTCTCGATCGCGTCAGCCGTGACCGGGGTTTTATCGGCCGCGGCGCCGTGGCACCTATCGTGCCGGGACCTGATCCGCTCACCGACCGAAATATTAGGATTGGCGCTGCGAAACAACTCCCGGGCTTCGGTCGAATCGATCTGGATCAGCTCGAGCCTTCGGCGGTTGGTATTCATCGCTGTTCTGCAGAAGTTAAACTGGACTGCCGCTCCCGCAACTTGGCCCGCGGCGGGACAAATGTCCGTCATGTCGAAACATCCTTCGTTGGTGAGGAATCTCCTTGTCCCACGGCGTCAGCGTGGGGCGTTGGGTTATGATGACTTCAGCCGCGCCCTTGCGAGCGGGCGGCATCCCAAGCTAGAATGGGAAGATGCCGGAAATCGCTTGACGCCATTCGGATGATGCGCTCGGCACCGATCATCGCGCGCCGGTCCGCAGGTCGATGAAGTGCGCCATCGCAAGCGACGCAGGCTATCGGGTGCAGGTCATCGGCACACGGTTCGGGTGCGTCCGGCAGCAGTCCTTGAACTAGGTCGCCGGTATCTGGACATGAAAAGATGATGGGGCGCCAAGTCTTTCTGTCTGCCATGTGTCTGACCTTGGACTGGAAGATCACTTGTATCAGTAGGCAGCCGTCGCAGTAATTGATACAGGTCAAAAAAAGAGCTGATGCGCGTCCAGAATGGCCGAGCCCGAGCGGCCGCTGCGAGCCGGACAGGCCCGCGTTGGCAGGCGACATGTCACAACTCGTGCGATCCGCCAGAGCGTCGCGTTGGTCCGCGACACGCCAGCGTGTAGCAGGGTTGATTTGAGGCGCACCGCACGCGGATGGGCCACGACAGCATTTGTCCTCAATGCTGCGATAGCCGGCAAGCAGATGGTAATTTGATCGCTCGCCTCGCATTGTCGGTAGCCTTGCCGGGGCTAATCCCAGCCATAGGCTTTCGCGCGGAAGTCCTGAACCTTGGGCTTATCGAAACGCTGGCTGTGACAAGCCTGATCATCGGCTTTGCTGTCGCGGCGGCAGGGTGGACCGTCAGGACCGAGATCGAGGCGGTTCGCCTCATTGGCCATGATCACGTGCGCGTAGGTTTCGCCGTCGATAGCCCCCGGCCGCCGGCGCGCGTCAGAAATGGCTCTACCCGGTGATTGGCCAATGACCCGGTATTTGCGGCGATGCCTCGTGAGACCAAGTATCGCGTGCAAAGTTCGCGGCGGCTCGAGGTTCGATATTGCCAGCGGTTGAGTATGGGATCGATAGAGATCAATAGCCGGCATCTCGGGCGTGACGGTGCATGCTGTTCTCAATCGTCTCTTCGAGACGTTCCTCGATCATCGACTCAATTTTGTCGGTCGAGGGCATGAGCAGACCAGAAGGCGCTGTCCGTCGGCTCAAAACAGAGTGCGGTCCGCCAAGCTGCACAGAGAGCTATTGCGGGGTTTGCGGGCCGACGGGAGCGCTCGCGCCGCGTTACCCAAGTCTCGACCTTATTTCGATCGGAGGAGCGGACAACCTCTTGGGGATGCTGCTTGAGGCAGATCAAATACTCTTGTGGCGCGAATGGCAGAATGGTGGATGAGTAAACCCACAGGAAGAGGCTGTCATGCCTTCATTTAACGTTCGGTTCATTAAGACCGTTCGTGACGATACCGGCCACGAACATCGTGCCTGTCAGGCAGCGTTCAAGGTCGATGCCGCCTCGCTGAGTGCTGCTGCAGAGCAGGCGGAGACCGATTTCTGCAAGCAAAAGAGTGTCCGCGATTGGACAGTCTTCGCCGATGTGATAGAGCTTCGCGCTCCGCCTGCATTGCCGTCGGCATGGGGAGGGTAGCTTGGTTTTGGCCAGGGAAGCCTGCAACTTGAAGTGTGGGGTCAATCTGTGAATCTAGGCGTGATCAGGACATCGATGCGATCGCACGTGAGCTCAATCTGCCACATCCGCCTTTCGAACCATGGCGCAAAAACCGGACTCTCCTGAAGTCTTAAGCAAGCGCCTCGACTTGCCGGTTTTTTCGAGAATGCGCTTGCTGCCACATGGAGACGTATTGCGCGATCTGCAGCGGGTGTGCGGCCTGCCTCAGGCCAAGACCCGCTGCGCCGCCGACCTCGAGAGGCAGAACCATGCAAATCCGCTCAAAGACTGCCCAAACGAAAAGGCCCTGCGCGTTCGGTCGTGAGATATCCTCCCGCTGCGCTTTCGCGATTGATCGCGTTCAATCAGTTCCTCGCCGAAAATCTTGACTCCTGAGCAAGCCGGCTTTCAAAGAAGGCCAATGCAATGAGGCGAATCTGATGCCCCAATTTTGCGATCTCTCGCCCCAATGATGGCTGCTCGCCAAGGCTTCCATGGCAACCGTAGAGGCCGACTGGGTGGCAAAAAACTTAAGTACCTTATCTCGTCGCAGCTGCTTGCGGAAGATCACGGCTGCTGAAACACCCGAGCCATGTACCTGAAACACGTATTTCGCAAGATCCAATTCAATTGTACCAACTCCTGACATGGGAACATCCTTTTCGAATCATGCACCCGCCACCTTGCCCAGGGAAGCTGTGAGGGGGTGTCCACCCCTCCGTGATAGGCGCGGTGCCCAAGTCGAACGGCTCGAAGTAGTGGACACAGGCCGACGGCGGCGCTGGTCCGAGGACGAGAAGCTCAAGATGGTTCTGGAGAGCTTACAGGCGCCGCGTCAGGTCGCGGCGATATGGCGTTTCGCGCTCATTGCTGCTGCGATGGCGACGGTCGTTTCGTCCCGAGCCGAAGGATGCCGCCCATCAACGGGCTTCGTACCGGCGATGGTGGTCGCGGAATCGGGGCCGACGCCTTGGTGACTACATTCTGCCGTCTCAGCCCCGCCAGAGCGGCGTCACTGATGGACACCGGTTAGGCCCTGCGGCGCTTGTTACAGCCTGTTGGCGCCAATGCGGGCCAGAGCCTCCGCTCTGTGTTCCTTTGGTGCACTCGATATCGTGGTGCGCTCTGCGGTATGCACGCTCAAGTGCGGGCGAAATCCGGAAAAAACTCGCGTAGAGTCTTTAAACGACTGTTGCTTCGATGTCACCAAATGGATGAGCCGGCGATCTACGCTCGTGTCAAACGAGGGACGGCATGTTCGATATTTATTTGAACGGAAGACACGATCTTTTGGTCGTTCCGCGAGGCTTTGCGATCCCCGCGGGATTGGACGGCAATTGGAAGCGAAAGAAGCGGGCGGTGCGCTCAGTGAGCGATCTCATTCGCCAAGATGTCCAACAGCGCGGTTACCACCGACGTAGTTTGATCTCAAATAGGTCGAAGGCGGCAGTTGAGACCTCGTCACACGCGTAGCCAACGCGGCGATCTACGCTGATCCATTCTTCGAAACACTCTGGGCAGGATGCCGTCGAGAACCTTGCTTACCGCGTCGACGGCAACGGGTATCTCCCTTCATTAGGGTTAAGGAGCAAGGTTTCTTTTGAAAAGCGGCCGCACGGCGCTGCGGCTTCCTCAGGATAAGTATTGGAGCTTTTCCTTGAGTCGATTGCCCCGAGTTGGAGCTGTTCAGGTTCATCGCGCTTGGCTCGCTCATTCCAGAACATGTTCGTTTACGTGCTCAGCTTCGAATAGAAAGGCGTCGATTGGGGGCCGCATTCAAGAAGCCTCTCAACACGGCGTCTGTACGAAGTTTACAATTCCACAGCTGCACTAGTCCAGACTCCTTGTCTTCGGAAAACATGACCGAGCTTATATCCTGGCGCGAGTTCCTATGATTGCCTCTTTTTTGCGGTGTCGCTCAGAAAAAACTATGTTACAAGCCGCTCCTCTCAAAAGGAACATTCATCGTGAAAAAAGCAACCAAGAATCGCGTTAAGCGGCGCGAGTGGACGAAGGCAGATATCAAAGAGCTCAAAGTCCACTCGAAGGCTCGGACCCCGGTCATAAAAATAGCAAAAATGACCAAACGCAGTGTCGGTGCGCTACGCCAGAAGGCCTTAAATCTCGGAATCGGACTCGGACATCAGCGGTAATTTTCAGCAGCGCTGGCTACTGGCGCGGTAGGGCGGCTCGCGGGCCGCCCTCTATGGCCATAGAAATTTTGTCGCACATCAGCTTGGCCGATCCGCGCTGAGACGTTTTTCACGCACGTGCTGGATGGCCTCCCAATGTCGCGGAACGGGCTCCAGCGCCTCCTCATCTTTGATGAAGTTTCTTGGAAGACGGTTTCGACGGCGAACACCGCTTGCGATTTATGAACGCGAGTGAAGACATCGTCTTAGCCACAGCCCTGTCTCGAAGATTTCCCGGCTGGAAATTGTCTCGCAGGGCGCTCGGCGCCGTTGATTGTTCAAGAAAAACTTTTAATTGCGGTTTGTTGTCAAGCTTTCCTTTTGATCTCGCCAACGGCACGACGGTAGCGCTCGTGCCGATGGAGCCACGGCGCCGGCGCGGCTGAGGTATGATGGTTAGTCAGGCATCGGATCGGTCTATAGTTGAACCTTTGATGCCAGCTGGGGTCATGGTTCTTTCCGAGGTCGCGTAGCGCCTCATGATGATGTCCGGGTCGGGCGCCTCAACGTATGCAGCGGGACCAGCCGCCAACAGCCGAATGACCGAGGTACTTGCGCTCCGTCAGCCACGGCACGCTCACCGCGGCGATGATTGATCCGTGAGACTTTTTCTCCGCCAAGCGGCGTGCAGAACCGAGAGATGCTGCCAGCCGAACGATCGCGCTCACAGAGGCACACGTGCCACTTATCTGGAATCGGCTCGACGTGGACTAGGATCTGTTTGGATTCAGGATTGAACTTCCAAGCCGGAACGATTCAAACTCAATCCGCTGCAGAAATGCCGGGGCCAAACACCTAGTTTTCCGTTAATTTCTCGGCGTCAGCTTACGGACAGCTAAGCTGCTTATCTGCGGAGTCCGGTCTAACGACCTGAAACACAATGCAATCGCCATAGGAGTGTGGTCGTCATGGACGATCGAGTTAACAATACGTCGCATGTTCCATCCTACGATGAGTATCATTACGCTAGCTCCCCGGAGCACAGGAATGCCGACGATTTTGCGGACGCGTTCCGTAGAATGGGATTGCAGGACTCGGGTGCCAGCTCATCCTCGCAGCCGAGTTATTACCTCAACTCAAGACCTCCCGTTATTGAGATCAACCGGGCCGAATTCCGGGAGCGGGTGAGGAGCTTTCATGGTGAAGAAATCGATCGTATCGCCAACAATCCGCAGGAATACTCAGAATTTGTATCCGAAAGAGCTAATCGCACCGCGGATACCGCCAGAAGTTTCGCGATCCGAAGGGATTCCGATGCCGCGCGATATTACAGCTACCAACTAGGAAATACGAGCGTCGGCCTCCAAAGAACGGAAGCCGGATTTCCTATGGCGACTGAGTTCACCAGCCAGCGGTGGCGAGAACTGTTTCCCGGACGGACTGATGTCACATCAATCGTGGATTTTCAGGTTGCACATCCGCTCGTCGGTAACGCCGGCGATATTCTGCTCGAGCACCAACTACGGCAAGACGGCGAACGGCCGCTAGTGAACTGGCGTCCTGCCAATGACGAAGCGAGAGCCCGTGCAGAACAACTGGGCTTCGTTCATGTGGATCCCGATGATATGGTACTTGATCCCACCCAGTCCAGCCAGTGGAGATATAGGGATGGTGAATGGCAGCGCGCAACCAATTCTTCGATGTATCTCTCCAAAGCGTCGAGCGATGATGAACCTTCATCAGAATCCGACTCGGATGGAGACTTCATGTGACGTGAGATCTCTACCAATCCATTTGAGGTGGAGCAGGAGCGCAGACCAACCGACACCTGCGGCTTACGATCGAGCCTTGGACGGAACGAAGCCCAAGCCAATTCGGCTCAAGCCGTGAGGTGCACTGTACTGGCGGCGGTTTACGAGAGCTGGTGCCTATAATAGCACAAAGAAAACTCCGGCTTCCAGCCGGAGTTTTCGACTCCCGCCCGGGCGGGAGGAGCGGATTGCAAATCGTCCAGGGCGCCACCGTCATCGTGCTCAACGCCATCTACGAAGGAGACTTCTGTGGCTTTTCCTACGGGTTTCGGCCCGGCAGAGGACCACATGATGCGTTGGACGCGCTCTGCACAGCGATCGAGACGCGGCACGTGAACTGGATCATTGACGCCGACATCCAAAACTTCTTTGGCGCAGTCAGTCAACCTTGGCTGGTTCGCTTCTTGGAACATAGGATCGGCGACAAGCGCATCATCCGCCTCATTCAGAAATGGCTGAAGGCGGGTGTTCTCGAAGACGGCGTCGTAGCCGCTGATGACAGGGGAACGGGTCAAGGTTCGGTGATTTCACCGCTTCTCGGCAACATCTACCTGCACTACGCTCTCGACCTGTGGGCCAAACGCTGGCGACAGCGCGAGGTCTCCGGCGGCATGATCATCGTGCGTTACGCGGACGATGTAGTAGTCGGCTTTGAGCGCGAGGATGACGCACGTCGTTTCCTGACGCGATGCGCGCGAGACTGGAGGAGTTCGAGCTGACGCTCCACCCGGCCAAGACCCGCCTGATTGAGTTTGGTC
>NZ_LBJZ01000171.1:0-97827 GCF_028128935.1 Bradyrhizobium sp. CCBAU 11361 | reverse complement strand
ACTGTTTGTCTCTGCGAAAACAGAAGAGGTGGATTACGCTTCGCTAATCCACCCTACGAAGCGCCTTAAATCTTCGCTGCCGTCTTCGGCCAATATCTGTCGCGCAGGTGACGCTTCACCAGCTTGCCGGTCGGCGTGCGCGGCAGCTCGGCCTCGAAATCGATCGAGCGCGGGCACTTGATGGCGGAGAGGCGGCCCTTGCAGTAGGCGATCAGGTCGGCTTCCAGCGCCTTGCCCGCACGCGTCATGTCGTGCGGCTGCACCACCGCCTTCACCTCCTCGCCCATCTCCTCGTTCGGCACGCCGAACACGGCGACGTCGGCGACATCGGGGTGGGTGATGAGCACGTCCTCGGTCTCCTGCGGGTAGATGTTCACCCCGCCCGAGATAATCATGTAGGACTTGCGATCGGTGAGATAGAGAAAGCCGTCCTTGTCGAGATAGCCGACATCGCCGAGCGTCGACCAGCCCTTGGCGTTGTAGGCCTTCTTGGTCTTCTCGGGATCGTTGTGATAGGTGAAAACGGGCGCGTCGGCGAAATAGACCGTGCCGATCTCACCTAGCGGCTGCTCCTCGTCGTTCTCGTCGAGAATCTTGATCTTGCCGACCACGGCGCGGCCGACGCTGCCGCGATGCTCCAGCCATTCTTTCGAATTGCACACGGTGACGCCGTTACCTTCCGAGCCGGCGTAATACTCGATCAGGATCGGTCCCCACCATTCGATCATTGCTGCTTTGACGTCGACCGGGCAGGGGGCGGCGGCGTGGATGGCGCCCTTGAGCGTCGAGACGTTGTACTTCGTGCGGATCTCGTCCGGCAGCTTCAGCATGCGTACGAACATGGTCGGCACGAGCTGCGATTGCGTGATCTTGTACTTCTCGGCCAGCCTCAAGAACTCTTCGGCGTCAAAACGCTCCATGATGACGGAAGTGCCGCCGAGCACGATCGCCATCATGTTGAAGCGCAGGGGCGCCGCGTGATAGAGCGGCGCCGGCGAGAGATACGTGCTCTCCGCATTCATGCCGCACATGTCGGCGCATAGCACGCGCAGGAAGGCGTTCGGCAGGTCGATCCTGTTGCCCTCGAACGCCTTCTTGATGCCCTTGGGCCGGCCGGTGGTGCCGGACGAGTACAGCATGTCGTAGCCGGCGACCTCGTCGGCAATCGGTGTCGTTGGCTGCGCGGCGGCTTCCTTGTCGTAGGAACGGAATCCGGGCAGCGGCTCGTCCATCATGTAGAAGACCGGCTCGTCGGGCGTACCCTTGATCAGGGCCTTGATCTGGTCGGCGCATTTCGGCGTGGTGATCACGACCTTGGCCCCGCAATCGGCGATGATGTAGTCGATCTCGTCTTGCTTCAGATAGCGGCTGATCGCGGTGTAATAGAGCCCGCTGCGCTGCGCGGCCCAGCAGATCTCCATGAAGGCAAGCCGGTTCTCCATCAACAGCGCGATGTGGTCGCCGGCCTTCAGGCCGAGCGAGCGGAACAGGTGTGCGCCCTGGTTCGAGAGCTCGTCGAGCTCGCGATAGGTGATCGCCTTGCCGGTGCCGGCCATCTGGTAGGCGATCTTGTTCGGCGTGGTCTTCGCGTAGACGGACGGATGGGTCATAAGCGTAGGTCCCAAAAGGCACACGAGATGTCGTTCCGGCGAAAGCCGGGACCCATAACCACAGGGCGTCGTTTGGCGGAGGGTCGTCGTTCGGTACTGCGACCAACCACGATCGATAGATTTCGCGGTATGGGTCCCGGCTTTCGCCGGGACGACACCGCTAGTGTGGCAGCAGCAGCTTACAGCCGCTCCACGATCGTCACATTGGCCATGCCGCCGCCTTCGCACATGGTTTGCAGGCCATAACGCTTGCCACGCTGGTGCAGCGCGTGGACCAGCGTCGTCATCAGCTTGGTGCCGGAGCCGCCGAGCGGATGGCCGAGCGCGATGGCGCCGCCATTGACGTTGAGCCGCTCCGGATCGGCGCCGGTGGTCTTCAGCCAAGCGGTCGGCACCGAGGCGAAGGCCTCGTTGACCTCGAACAGGTCGATGTCGCCGATCGTCATGCCGGCCTTCTCCAGCGCGCGCTTGGTGGCGTGCAGCGGCGCGTCCAGCATGATCACGGGATCGCCGCCCATCATGGTCATGTGATGGACGCGCGCGAGCGGCTTGACGCCGAGCTGCTTCAACCCGCGCTCGTTCACCACCATGACGCCGGAAGCGCCGTCGCAGATCTGGCTGGCGCTGGCCGCGGAGAGCTTGCCGTTCTCGGCGATCAGCTTGACGCCCTTGATGCCGTCGAGCGTGGCGTCGAAGCGGATGCCCTCGTCGATGTGGTGGGTATCCTTGCTGCCGTCGGCGCGGGTGATCTCGAACGGCACGATCTCCTTCTTGAAGTGACCGGCTTGCGTCGCCGCGATCGCGCGCTGATGGCTGTTGAAGGAATATTCGTCGAGGTCATTCTTGGAGAGGCCGTACTTCTCGGCCATCATCTCCGCGCCGGTGAACTGGCTGAACACGATGTTGGGGTACTTCGCCTCGATGCCCGGGCTCTTGTAATTGCCAAAGCCGTTCTTGGCCGGGAGCTGCGAGGACAGGCCCATCGGCACGCGCGTCATCGATTCCACGCCGGCGGCGATCACGACGTCCATCGCACCGGACATCACGGCTTGGGCCGCGAAGTGCAGCGCCTGCTGCGAGGAGCCGCACTGGCGGTCGATCGAGGTGCCCGGCACGCTTTCCGGCAGCTTCGAGGCCATGATCGCATTGCGCGCGACGTTGTTGGACTGTTCGCCGACCTGCATCACGCAGCCCATGATCACGTCCTCGACCAGGGCCGGATCGACCTTGGTGCGATCGACCAACTCGTCCAGCACCTTGGCGGCGAGATCGGCCGGATGCCAGCCGGCGAGGCGGCCCCCCTTGCGCCCGCCGGCGGTACGCGCAGCGGCGACGATGTAAGCCTCGGCCATTTCGGTTTCTCCCTGAATTTTTCTGGATCGGGTTGGTTGTCGGGGCGGATTAAAAGGGCGCGACATCATTTAGTCAATCGATCAATTAACTCTTGTGATGAGGCGCTGCTTGGGCTTATCTGCCCCCCGCTTCAAGCAGCGAGGACAGGGAACTCCGTGGCTAC
Source organism: Bradyrhizobium sp. CCBAU 11361 (assembly GCF_028128935.1). NCBI lineage: Bacteria > Pseudomonadati > Pseudomonadota > Alphaproteobacteria > Hyphomicrobiales > Nitrobacteraceae > Bradyrhizobium > Bradyrhizobium sp. CCBAU 11361. The sequence goes on along the minus strand of NZ_LBJZ01000171.1, from coordinate 94,701 downwards.
CAGCGTACCGACCAAGCTCCCCAGCGGAAAGAATTCCACGGCAGGGAAATTGCTCGTGGCCGCAAGCGAGCTGATGATCGAACGTTCCTCGATCGAGATTTCGCTCTCCGACATCGCCCAGAAGTCGGGCGCCAACGCCGCGCTGGTCAAATATCATTTCGGCAACAAGGACGGCCTGCTGTTGGCGCTGCTCGAGCGCGACGCGGGAACGGAGCTGTCCAACCTCGAATATCTGCTGGCCCAGCCGATCACGCCGACCGCGAAGCTGAAGCTGCATATTGGCGGCATCATCCGGGCCTATCACCGGTTCCCCTACATGAACCGGCTGATCCACTATCTCCTGCACGAGAGCGTTGCCGGCTCCGCCGACGAAGTCTCGAAATTCTTCGTCGCGCCGCTGCTGGATTTTCATCGCCGCCTGCTCGCCGAAGGCGTCAGCAGCGGCGAATTCCGTCAGACCGATCCGGTGCTGTTCTACACCAGCCTGATCGGCGCCTGCGATCACCTGTTCTTCGGCCGGCACGCGATGTCTCGCGCGACCGGCGTCGGCCCGGTCACCGACGAAGTCTGCCGGCAATACATCAAGCACATGGAAACGCTGATCTGCGGCGGCATCCTCACGCAAGCCGAGGAAGCTGCCGCGGCCGGATGATCCGGCCGAACCCGTCAAGTCCAGAGAAGAAACGCCCAAGGAAAAGGTAGAGGAAAGGTAGCTTACGATGCAGCTGAAAGACGTAGCCGTTCTCATCACCGGCGGTGGTTCGGGCCTTGGTGCCGCGACCGCCCGCGCCATGGCCGCCAAGGGCGCCAAGATCGGCGTGATCGACCAGAGCAAGGAAAACGCCGAGAAGGTGGCCGCCGAGGTGAAGGGCGTCGCGCTGCATGCCGACGTCACCGACGAGGACGGCATCAAGGCTGCGATCGCCAAGGCCGAAGCCGCGCATGGCGTCGCCCGCGTGCTGATGAACTGCGCCGGCATCGGCGGCTCGCAGCGCATCGTCGGCAAGGACGGCGTCTATCCGCTCGCCAAGTTCGCCCGCATCATCAACGTCAATTTGATCGGCACGTTCAACTGCCTGCGGCTGTTCGCGGAGCGCCTGGTCAGCGTCGAGCCGATTGGCGAGGAGCGCGGTGTCATCATCAACACCGCGTCGGTGGCGGCCTATGAAGGTCAGATCGGCCAGATCGCCTATGCGGCGTCGAAGGGTGGCGTCGTCGGCCTCACGCTGCCGGCCGCGCGCGACTTCGCGAGCCAGAAGATCCGCGTCAACACCATCGCGCCCGGCCTGTTCCTGACGCCGCTGCTGATGGGCCTGAACGAAGAGGCCCGCAAGAGCCTTGGCGCCCAGGTGCCGCATCCCGCGCGCCTTGGCGATGCCGCTGAATACGGCTCGCTGGCCGTGCACATCGTCGAGAACCCGATGCTGAACGGCGAGACCATCCGCCTCGACGGCGCCATCCGCATGGCGCCGCGGTAAAGCTCTCTTCCCGTCTCCCCCTGTGGGAGAAGGTGGCGCGCGCAGCGCGACGGATGAGGGGTTCTCTCCGCGATCTCACCTGTGGAGGCAGACCCCTCACCCGAGCGAATGCGCGGCGAGCGACGTACATGCCCTCTCCCACAAGGGGAGAGGGCGCAGCAATCGGCACCATTGTTGCGGATGAAGGAAGTCGCGCATGTCCCAACCGCTGCTGATCGAGCATGACGACGGCCTCGACCGGGTGACGCTCAATCGTCCTGACAGCCTCAACGCACTCGATCCCGCGCTGATCGATGCGCTCAACGTCTATTTCCAGGGCCTCCAGCGCAACCGCGAGACGCGCGTTGTAGTGCTGAAGGGCGCCGGCAAGAATTTTTGCGCGGGCCTCGATCTCAAGGCCGCGATGGCGCGCCGGGCTGGGCAGCAGGAGCCGCCCGGCGTCACCGAATCCCTGGACTCGCAGCGGCGCATCGCCGACATCGTGATGCTGATGCGGCGCTGTCCGCAGCCGATCCTGGCGCTGGTGCAGGGCGCGGCGGCCGGCGGCGGCTTTGCGCTGGCGCTGGCGGCCGACATCCGCATCGCGACGAAGTCGGCGCGGATGAACTGCGCCTTCATCAAGCTCGGCCTTGGCGGCTGCGACATCGGCACCAGCTATTTTCTGCCGCGCCTCGTCGGTGTCTCCGTCGCCTCCGAGCTGATCCTCACGGGGCGCTTCATCGGCGCCGAGCGGGCGCTCGCGGTCGGTCTCGTCTCCGAGGTCGTCGACGAGGACAAGCTCGATGACGCGGCCGAGCCTTACATCGATGCGATGATCACGGCCTCGCCGGTAGGTCTGCGCCTCTCGAAAGAGTGCCTCAACATGAGCGTCGATGCCGGATCGCTGGAAGCTGTTATCGCGATGGAAGACCGCAATCAGGTCCTGTGCAGCCGCTCCGAGGAATTTTCGGAAGGCATCAGGGCCTTCCTTGAGAAGCGAAAGCCTGTCTATATCAGGCGCTGAACGACGAAGATCCGCAAAGGACAGTAATTCCGGGAGACGCAAAATGAGTGGAAGCGCGGCGGCGGTGATGACGAAGCCCGCCTTTCGCAAGGTCGAGTGGCTGGCACGCGACATCGACGTCGAGCGCCGCGGCGACGGCACGGTGGTGCTGAAGTCGCGCATTCCGCTGCAACCTCACGAGAGGCACATCCCGGCCTCGCTCGCCAAATGGGCGAGGGAAGCACCCGAGCGCGTCTGGCTCGCCCAGCGCGGCGGCCCGAACCGCGAATGGCGGAAGGTCTCTTACGGCGACGCCAAGCGCACCGTGGATTCGCTGACGCAAGGCCTGCTCAATCTTGGCCTCAATGGCCGCCCGGTCACGATCCTGTCCGGCAACTCGATCGAGCATGCGCTGATGACGCAGGCGGCGATGCAGGCGCGCGTTCCGGCGGCTCCCGTGTCGCCGGCCTACTCGCTGATGAGCCATGATCACGTCAAGCTGAAATACCTGTTCGACCTGATCAAGCCGGCCGTGGTGATGGTGCAGGACGGGCCGACCTTCGAGAAGGCACTCAAAGCGCTCGATCTCACCGGCGTCACCGTGGTCCACGTCCTGCGTCCCTGCGACGGCATCAAGAGCGTCAGCTTTGCCGAGCTTGCGGCAACGCCGGTGACCGCCGCCGTCGCGGAGTCGATTGACAAAATCACGCCCGACACCGTCGGCAAGCTGCTCTTCACCTCCGGTTCGACCGGCATGCCGAAAGCCGTCATCAACACGCAGCGCATGATGTGCGCCAATGCCGCGATGATGATGCAGGTGCGGCCGCGCGATCCAGGCGGTCCGATCTCGACCATGCTGGACTGGATGCCCTGGAACCACACGATGGGCGGCAATGCCGCGTTCCATCCCATCCTGGTCGACGGCGGCACGCTCTATATCGACGACGGCCGGCCGATGCCGGGCCAGTTCGAGGAGACGCTGCGCAATCTGCACGAGATCGCGCCGACCTATTACGCCAACGTGCCCGCCGGCTATGCCGCGCTCGCCGCTGCCATGGAGAAGGACGATGCGCTGTGCCGCTCCTTCTTCAAGAACCTGTCGATCATGGCCTATGGCGGCGCGCGGCTGCCTGACGATCTCTATGAGCGCATGCAGGCCCTCGCGGTGAAGACCACCGGCGAGCGCATCGTGTTCTATACCGGCTGGGGCTCGACCGAGACCGCGCCGACCTCGACCGGCACCTATTGGGACACCGAGCGCGTCGGCCTGATCGGCCTGCCGTTTCCCGGCGTCGAATTGAAGATGGTGCCGTGCGGCTCGAAATACGAGCTGCGCCTGCGCGGCGTCAACGTCACGCCCGGCTATTTCGGCCAGCCGGATCTGACCAGGAAGATGTTCGACGAGGAAGGCTTCTACTGCATCGGCGACGCCGGCATCTTCGTCGACGACGCCGATCCGGTGAAGGGCATCGTCTTTGCCGGGCGCGTCGTCGAAGACTTCAAGCTGACCACCGGCACGTTCGTCCATGTCGGCTCGCTCCGCACCGACACCATCGCAGCCGCAACGCCCGTCGTGCATGACGCGCTGGTCGCGGGGCAGGATCGCGCCTTCATCGGCCTGCTCGCCTGGCCGAACCTGCATGCCTGCCGCCAGCTTGTCGGCAATCCCGATCTCAGCTTTGAGCAGGCCGTGAAACATCCCGAGGTGATCGCCTGTTTCAGGCGCGGTCTGGAAGCGCACAACAGGGAGTGCGAAGGCGCCAGCAGCCGCATCATCGCGCGCGCCATGCTGATGGTCGAGCCGCCCTCGATCGACGGCAATGAGCTGACCGACAAGGGCTACATCAACCAGCGCGCCGGCCTGGAGCGCCGGGCTGTGCTGGTGGAGCGGCTCTATGCGGACAAGCCGGATCAGGATGTGATCGTGCTGCGATGAAGCACTCCTCTCTCCATTCGTCATTCCGGGGCGCGCATAGCGCGAACCCGGAATCCATCGGGCCGCATACGCGTGGCGAAATGGATTCCGGGCTCGCGACTTCGTCGCGCCCCGGAATGACGGCATCAATTCAAGTGACCCAATAAGAAGGCAGGCCGCCATGAACTTCGACTTCTCCGACGACCAGAAGCAACTCCGCGACCAGGCGCGCAAATTCCTCACCGAAAAATGCTCGCCCAAGGCGGTGCGCGTCGTGCTTGACGGCAAGGCACCCTACGACAAGGAACTCTGGAAGGGCCTCGCCGAGATGGGCTTCCTCGGCGTCGCGATCCCCGAGGAATTCGGCGGCGCCGGCGCCGGCCATCTCGAGCTGTGCGTGATCGCGGAAGAGATGGGCCGGGCCAACGCGCCGGTGCCGTTCTCCTCGACCGTTTATCTCGCCGCCGAAGCGCTGCTGATCGCCGGCAGCGATGCGCAAAAGAAAAAGTGGCTTCCCGCGATCGCCTCGGGCGAGGCGATCGGGACGCTGGCGCTGTTCGAGGGCAAGGGCAATCCGTCGCCGAAGGCCATCAAGCTGACTGCTGCGAATGGCGTGCTCAACGGCGTCAAGAAGCCCGTGGCCGATGGCGCGATCGCCGACTTCGCCGTCGTTGCAGCGCGCACGGGGTCGAGCGGGCGTGAGAGCGACATCTCGCTGTTCCTGGTCGATCTCAAGGGCGGCGGCGTCGAGGTGAAAAGCCTGACCAACCTTGATCCGACGCGTGGCCAGGCGGAGATCACTTTCAAGGACTGCAAGGCCGAGCCGCTGGGCGCGGCCGGCGAGGGCTGGAGCATCCTCACCCAGGTGCTCGACCGTGCCGCGGTGCTGTGCGCCTTCGAGCAGGTTGGCGGCTCCGACCGCGCGCTGGAGATGGGCCGCGACTATGCGCTCGACCGCATTGCCTTCGGCCGCCAGATCGGCTCGTTCCAGGCGGTGAAGCACATGCTCGCCGACATGTACGTCTCGGCGACGCTGGCGCGCTCCAACAGCTATTACGGCGCCTGGGCGCTTTCGACCAATGCGTCCGAATTGCCGGAAGCCGCCGCCGCCGCCCGCATCAGCGCGACGCAGGCGTTCCAGCACTGCGCCAAGAACAACATCCAGGTGCACGGCGGCATGGGTTTCACGTGGGAGTTCGACTGCCACATGTACTACCGCCGGGCGAACGCGATGGCGCTGGCCCTCGGCAGCCTGTCCTATTGGGAAGACCAGTTGATCGACCGCATGCGCAAGAAGAACGCGGCTTGATGTCATTCCGGGGCGCCGCAACGCGGCGAACGATGATGTGCAATTGCACATCTGAGAATCCAGAGATGAGTGAATAACATCTAGATTCCGGGTTCGCACTGCGTGCGCCCCGGAATGACGGATAAAGAGAGACGTCATGAACTTCGACGACACCCCGCAAGAGGCCGAATTTCGCGCCACCGCACGCGCCTGGATCGCAGCGAACGCGCCCAGGCAGTACGAGGACGAGCTGCGCAAATCCTCGCTTGGCCGCACCCAGCTCAAGAACGCTGACATCCTCGAGGTCGCCAAGGCCTGGCAGAAGAAGAAGGCCGATGCCGGCTGGGCCTGCCTGCACTGGCCGAAGGAATATGGCGGCCGTGGATCGTCGCCGATCGAGCGCGTGATCTGGCAGCAGGAAGAGGGGCCGTTCGGCAAGCTCTCCCATATGTTCATCATCGGCCACGGCATGTGCGGGCCGACCGTGATGGCATTCGCACGGGAGGAGCATAAGCGCACCTATCTGCCGCCGCTCGCATCAGGCGAAAAGGTGTGGTGCCAGCTGTTCTCCGAGCCGGCCGGCGGCTCCGACGTTGCCGGCTTGCGCACGCGGGCAGAGAAGGACGGTGATGAATGGGTCATCAACGGCCAGAAGATCTGGACGTCGGGCGCGCATTACTCCGACTACGGCATCCTGCTCACCCGTACCGATCCGACCGTGCCCAAGCACAAGGGCCTCACCATGTTCTTCCTGGACATGAAGAGCGAGGGGGTCGAGGTGCGGCCGATCAAGCAGGCGAGCGGTGCTTCCGACTTCAACGAGGTCTATTTCACCAACGTGCGTATCCCCGACCATCAGCGTCTCGGCGAGGTCGGTGACGGCTGGAACGTCTCGCTGACCACGCTGATGAACGAGCGCATGTCGATCGGCGCGGGCGTCTCGACCGGTTTCCCCGAACTGTTCGACTATTGCTCCAGCCTGATGCTGGACGACGGTCCGGCGATCGAGGATCGGGCGGTGCGCTCGAAGCTCGCCAACTGGGCGGTGAAGGCGAGCGGCCTGCGCTACACCAGCATGCGCGCGATCTCGGCGCTGTCGAAGGGCGAGCGGCCGGGGCCGGAGAACTCCATCGGCAAGCTCGTTGCCGGGTCGATGATCCAGGACGTTGCGACCTACGCGCTGGACTTGCAGGGCGCGAGCGGTGTCATCAGCGGCCCCGAGGATGCCGAAGTCGCCGGCCGCTTCCAGGCCATGCTGCTGCGCGCGCCGGGCACCCGTGTCGAAGGCGGCACCGACGAGATCATGCGCAACATCATCGCCGAGCGTGTGCTGGGCCTGCCCGGCGACATCCGCGTCGACAAGGACGTGCCGTTCAACAAGATCCCGACGAAGGGAAGAGGTTAGAGGTCCGCCATGAATTTCGACGACACCCCGCAGGAAGCCGCATTCCGCGAGACCGCGCGCAAATGGGTCGAGGCCAACGCGCCGAAGGAGTTTTTGGCGGAGCTGTCCAAATCCTCGCTCGGCCGCATCCGGCTCGCCCAGCACGACATCGTCGATGTCGGCAAGGCCTGGCAGAAGAAGAAGGCGGAGGGCGGCTGGGCCTGCCTGCACTGGCCGAAGGAATATGGCGGCCGCGGCGCCACGCCGATCGAGCGCGTGATCTGGCAGCAGGAGGAGGGCGTCTACGGCAAGCTGACGCAGCCGTTCCAGATCGGCGAAGGCATGTGCGGCCCGACCGTGATGGCCTTCGGCAGCGAGGACGCCAAGCGCCGGTACTTGCCGAAGCTCGCCTCGGGCGAGGAGATCTGGTGCCAGCTCTTCTCCGAACCCTCGGCCGGCTCGGATGTCGCGGGCTTGCGCACGCGCGCGGAGAAGAAGGGCGACAATTGGGTCGTCAACGGCCAGAAGATCTGGACCTCGGGCGCGCATTATTCCGACTTCGGCCTTCTGATCGCGCGCACCGATCCGAACGTGCCCAAGCACAAGGGCCTCACCATGTTCTTCCTGGACATGAAGAGCGAGGGGGTCGAGGTGCGGCCGATCAAGCAGGCCAACGGCATGCAGGAGTTCAACGAGGTCTATTTCACCGACGTGGTGATCCCTGACAGCCAGCGCCTCGGCGCCGTCGGCGAGGGCTGGAGCGTCTCGCTGACCACGCTGATGAACGAGCGCATGTCGATCGGCTCGCGGCTTGCGACCGGCGTCCCTGAAATGTTCGAGTTCTGCGCGAACCTGATGCTCGAGGACGGGCTCGCCATCGACGATCCTGCGGTGCGTTCCAAGCTTGCGAGCTGGGCGGTGAAGTCGAGCGGGCTGAAATATACCAGCTACCGCGCGATCTCGGCGCTGTCGAAAGGCGAGCGGCCGGGCCCGGAGAACTCGATCGGCAAGCTGGTCTCGGGCATGATGCTCCAGGACATCGCGACCTACGCCATGGACCTCCAGGGCGCGGCCGGCGTTCTCACCGGCAGCGACGAGGAGACGGTGCAGGGCCAGTTCCAGCAGATGCTGCTGTCCTCGCCCTCGATGCGCATCGCCGGCGGCACCGACGAGATCCTGCGCAACATCATCGCAGAGCGCGTGCTGGGCCTGCCGGGCGACATCCGCGTCGACAAGGACGTGCCGTATAACAAGATCCCGACCAAGGGGCGGGGGTAGCCGTCATTCCGGGGCGATGCGAAGCATCGAACTATGATGTGCAATTGCACATCTGAGAATCTAGAGATGAGTGAATAACATCTAGATTCCGGGTTCGCGCTGCGCGCGCCCCGGAATGACAACGAAGAGAGCATGCCATGGACGCGAAAACACCGAACGCCCGCCACTCTACCCAGGACCGCATCGGCGTGCTCGAAGAGCTCCTCAACGAGCGCTACTCGGTGCGCGCCTTCCTGCCCAGGGAGGTCGATCGCGCCACCATCGAGCATGTGCTGAAGACCGCGCAGCGCACCGCGTCCTGGTGCAACAGCCAGCCCTGGCAGGTCATCATCGCCAGCGGCGAGGCCAAGGAGCGCTTTCGCCAGCTGATCTACAAGGAAGCCTCCGGCGGACTCGGCGACGATTACGATTTCATCCCGCCGCGCGAATATGTCGGCGTCTATCTCGATCGCCGCCGCGAAAGCGGGTTTCAGCTCTACAACACGCTCGGGATCCCCCGCGGCGACAAGATGGGCTACGCCAAGCAGGCGCTGGAGAACTACAATTTCTTCGGCGCGCCGCATGTCGCTGTCATCCACACCAACGAGCCGCTCGGCATCTACGGCGCGATCGATTGCGGCGCCTATGTCTCCAATTTCATGCTGGCCGCCCAGGCGCTCGGGCTCGGCACCATTCCGCAGGCCGCGCTGGCGCGGCACTCCGGCCTGATCCGCCGTCACTTCAATCTGCCCGATGACCGCCGCGTCGTTTGCGGCATCTCGTTCGGCTATGCCGACCACGCCCACAAGGTCAACAGCTACCGCACCTCGCGGGCGAGCGTCGCCGAGACCGTGACCTTCATGGACAAGTGAGCGGCCCAAGCAGCGCCATCGGACGCACGGAAAGGCGGCCGCGTGAACGGCCGCCTTTCCATTTGTCGCCTCAGTCCGATGACGGCCTGCCGCTATCCGCCGCTGCCGCCGATCACGGCGCGGACGGTCTCGTCGGGCCCGAAATCCTCGGCGCCGTCGACATAGAGCAGCGCGGCGAGTTTCGAACGTGCACGGTTGACCCGGCTCTTGATCGTGCCGACCGCACAGCCGCAGATCGACGCTGCATCCTCATAGGAGAAGCCGGAGGCGCCGACCAGGATGAGCGCTTCGCGCTGGTCCTGCGGGAGCTTTTCGAGCGCGGTGCGAAACTCCTCGAACTCGAGATGCGCGTTCTGCGAGGGCTGTGTCTTCAGCGTCTTCGCATAATTGCCCTCGGCGTCCTCGACCTCGCGCCGCCGCTTGCGATAGTCGGAGCGGAACAGGTTGCGCAGGATCGTGAACAGCCAGGCCGGCAGGTTGGAGCCGGGCTGGAAGGAGTCGATGTTGGCTAGCGCACGCAACAGCGTTTCCTGCACCAGATCGTCGGCGCGGTCGGCGTTGCCGCTGAGCGAGATCGCGAACGCGCGCAGACTTGGCACGGCCGCAAGGATGTCGTTACGCAGGGAGTCCGTGAGAGGCATTAATCCCTCCCATTGTTGTTGTCGTTGGATCCGCCCTCATTTTCCACGTGGGGTGTCGCTCCCGGCGCATCAAGCTTCTTGATCAGTTCCGCGAACCGATCCGGAACCCCCTGCCGGACGACGTCGTCGTACATGGCGCGGAGTTGATGCCCGATCCGGGATTGGATCTCCGGAGTGAGCCCTCCCTTGCCGGGGGTCGTGCTTTTGCTGGCTTGAGACTTGAGATCTTTCATGACCTGTTCCACGTTTCCCCGAGTTAAGTGACTGTAAATTCGAGAAGTTTTCTCAACCGGGAGCCGTTCCCTGGATAGGCTCAATTCCAGGTTCGAGAAAAAGTTCCGCCGGCTACGGAACTTTTCTTGCCTTGAGACGTAGACAGCCCGAGCAGGGGAACCCGGGCCTCCCCTCGTGATCTCTCTAAGTCTTCTAAGGTCGGTCCGAAGATGAATGGAGTGGGGATGTCCCGTTCACAGCTTGTCGCTGAACACTTGCCGTTGTTGCGCCGGTATGCACGCGCCCTGACGGGCAGCCAGGCTTCCGGCGACGCCTATGTCGCAGCCATGTTGGAAGCCATGCTCGGGGATCCCGCCGTGCTCGACGAGAGCCATGGGCCGCGGGCCGGCCTGTTCCGGCTGTTCACCCAGATCTGGAATTCCGTCTCCGTCAACGACGACGCCGAGGTGACGACCCTGCCGATGCCGCCGGAGCGGCGGCTGTCGAACATCACGCCGCTGCCGCGGCAGGCCTTCCTGCTGCTTTCGCTCGAGGGATTTTCCGAGGAGGAAGTCGCCTACATCCTCGGCACCGATGTCGCCGAGACGCGGCGGCTCGCGGACGCTGCGGGACGCGAGATGGCGGCGGAGATCGCCACCGAAGTGCTGATCATCGAGGACGAGACCTTCATCGCCATGGATCTCGAGAGCCTGGTGAAGAATCTCGGCCACAACGTCGTCGGCGTCGCGCGCACCCATGCCGATGCTGTGGCGCTGGCCAAGAACAGGCGGCCCGGCCTGATCCTCGCCGACATCCAGCTCGCCGACGGATCGTCGGGTCTCGATGCGGTCAACGAATTGCTGCGCACCTTCGAGGTGCCGGTGGTGTTCATCACGGCCTATCCGGAGCGCTTCCTCACCGGCGAGCGCCCCGAGCCGGCGTTCCTGATCTCGAAGCCGTTCCAGCCGGCGATGGTGTCGGCGGTGGCAAGCCAGGCGCTGTTCTTCCAGCGCAACTCGCGCAACCGCGCCCCGAAGGCGCCGGCGGCGTAAGGAAGTCTCTATCGAATAAGAGAACGGCGCGTCGCAAGGCGCGCCGTCTTTTTTACTCGCCGGCCTCCTGCTTCAGCAGCCTCGGCAGACATTGTTGATCTTGGCCTTTACCTTGGCTTCGTCCTCGATCCACGGCCGATACGTTCCGTCGAGCGTCATCAGGACGGTCACCCTCTGGAGATCGTCCTTCGCCTCCGGAGGTGGCTTCGGAAATGGTTCGCTCCGCTCCACCATCTTGAGAGCCGCCGCATCCAGCGGCGGGGAGCCTGTACTCTCTACCAACGCGTGCGAGATCAATTTGCCCGAGCGGTCGACCACGAATGTGACGCCGGCATCGCCCTTCAGGCCTATCGCGTCTGGCGGAAACGCCCTGTTGCGCCAGACATGCTCGGTGACCGTCTTGCGCCAGGCGGCCATGGCATCGGACTCCGTGAGGGCGGGACCCGTCCGGCTCAGCACCAACCCGGAGGACGGCACCTGGAATTGGCGGCCGTTGAAGACAATCGGCACCGTGAAAGAGAACGTATCCTCCTTCAGCTCCGAAGGCGGCTCCGGAAACGGCTGGGCGCGGGCGACGATCTCCAGCGCAGCAGCATCGAGCGGCCGCGAGCCGGTGCTCACAGCCAGCGTCCGCGAGACCAACCTGCCGGATCGGTCGATGACGAATGCAACCTTGGCCTCGCCGGTTTGTCCCAGTCCCTCAACAGGAAATTGCCTGTAGCTGCCAATATGTGCCCTCAGCCTCACCTTCCAGGCTTTGATGTTCTCGCTCTGCGGTTCTGTCTGCGCATGCGCGGGAAGAGCCGCCAACAATCCGAGAAGCGCGGCCAGCAAGGGGAATTTCATCTGCATCGGTGTCGATACTAATCGCGGTCTGGTTGATTGCAAGGCTAGTTGCTCGTATAGCGCTTGCTTGGCTGTGGGCAATTCGAAAGGCCGCGAAGCTTGGGCTGCTTGACGGCGAGCAAATTGCCTCGTTGATACGTCGGGCCGACGACACCCATCGCAGCTTCAAGCCGTCAGGAGATTTCGCATCATGGACCAGCAACTCCTCGATCGCCTCGCCATCCGCGATCTCGTCGAGAACTGGGCGGTGTGGCGCGATGCCGGCGACTGGGAGCGCTTTGCGACCGTCTGGCACGAGGAAGGCTGGATGTCCGCCACCTGGTTTCAGGGACCGGCGCGGGACTTCATCCGCGTCAGCCAGGAGGGCTTTGCCAAGGGCGTCCGCATCCTGCATTTCCTCGGCGGCACCAGCATCGATTTGTCCGGCGAGCGCGCCATCGCGCAGACCAAGATGACGATCTCGCAGCGCGCGGGCGTGCACGATGTGCTCTGCGACGTCGTCTGCACCGGGCGCTTCTACGATTTCCTGGAGAAGCGGCAGGGCCGTTGGGGCATCGTTCGCCGCCAGCCGATCTACGAGAAGGACCGGATCGACCCGGTCGATCCCGCTGCGACGCTTCGCCTCGACCAGACAGCGCTCGCCGGGCTTCCCGAAGGCTACCGCCATCTCGCCTACATGCAGGAGCTGATCGGCTACAAGGTCAAGCGCGACATGCCGGGCCTGACCGGCGCCGAGGTCGAGAAGCTCTACGGCGAGGGGCGGGCGTGGCTGGCCGGGAAGGCGAAGTGAACCCCAGACAAAAGTAAGGCGCGACTGGCATCACCACAGTCGCGCCCTACGTCGCCGGCTTATGGGGCAGGGGGGAATAGCCGGCTGCTGAGACGACTCCCAGCCGCGAAAGTCGTTCCAGGGCTCCGGAAATATTTTTCGGGGCGCGACTTTTTTGCACACGGTTAAGTGATCGTTTCTGCCGAGAACCCCCGCTCCTCCGGCCGCGTTGTTCCCTCGATCGCCATGGGGCGAGGGGTCGACAGCCATGTCACAGATTCAAAAGGTATTTTTGAGCGCCGTCGCGATTGTCGCAACGCTCGGCGCGGTGCAGGTACAATTGGCCTCCGGCCATGATCTGGCCGACCGCTGGCAGGCGGTCGCTGACAAGCCCGGCCACGACGTCAACCGGACCGGCAAGGCCGACCGGCTCGCCGAGCTCAAGCCGGGTGCGGTATCCACCCGCACCGTGTCGATGCGGCTGAACGACCTTGCCGATACCTCGGTGCTGCTGCGGGTCCCCGCGGTGATCGAGACCGGCAACGCCAAGCCGCCCGCGGCGCTCCAGAACCAGAAGCAGGGCCGCAACAAGCCGACCATCGCTTGCGAGCCGATGGTCAGCTCCCTGACCGAGGTCGCCAAGCTGCTCCAGCCGGGCCGCTGCGTGACCTGATCGCCCTGGGGCCAAGCTTGCCAAGGGATTTGGGCCAAGGGACAGGTGCCCCTGCCGCGGGCAGGGGCGGCTTCTCACGTCCTCTTGATCCGCTGTCTCATCGCGTTATATCCCGGTTTTCCATTTCGATTGACCGGGTAAACGCATGACGACGTCAGATACGGCTGTGCATACGCAGCCCTTCCAGGCCGAGGTTTCCGAACTGCTGCACCTCATGGTGCACTCCGTCTATTCGGAGACCGACATCTTCCTGCGCGAGCTCGTCTCCAACGCCTCGGATGCCTGTGACAAGCTGCGCTACGAGGCGATCGCCAGTCCGGCGCTGCTGGGCGAGGGCGACGCGCTCAAGATCCGCATCATCCCGAACAAGACGGCCGGCACGCTCACGATTGCCGATAACGGCATCGGCATGGAGCGGCAGGAGCTGATCGACCATCTCGGCACCATCGCCCGCTCCGGCACCAAGGTCTTCGTGTCCAAACTCAGGGAGGCCAAGGACGGCCTCGGCCTGATCGGCCAGTTCGGCGTCGGCTTCTATTCCGCCTTCATGGTTGCCGAGAAGATCGTCGTCGTCAGCCGCCGCGCCGGCGAGAGCGACGTCTGGAGCTGGACGTCCTCCGGCGGCTCCGGCTTCGAGATCGCCCGTGCGAGCGACGAGGAAGCGGCGCGCGTCGTGCGCGGCACCGAGATCGTCCTGCACCTGAAGGACGACGCCAAGAAATATCTCGAGACCTACGAGATCGAGCGCATCGTCAGTGCCTATTCCGACAACATCCTGTTTCCCATCGAGCTCGTGCCGGAAGAGGGCGAGCCGCGCCAGATCAACTCGGCGAGCGCGCTGTGGCAGCGCTCGAAATCCGAGCTTTCGGCAGAAGACTACAAGAAGGCCTATCAACAGATCGCGTCCGCCTTCGACGATCCCGCGATGACGCTGCACTACCGCGCCGAGGGCCGCTACTCCTACGCCGTGCTGCTGTTCGCGCCGTCGACAAAGCCGTTCGACCTGTTCGAGCCGAACCGCAAGGGCCGGGTGAAGCTCTACGTCCGCCGCGTCTTCATCACCGACGATGCCGACCTCTTGCCGGGTTATTTGCGCTTCATCCGCGGCGTGGTCGACAGCGAGGATCTCCCCCTCAACATCTCCCGCGAGATGCTGCAGAACAATCCGCAGCTGGCCCAGATCCGCAAGGCCGTGGCGACACGCGTCGTGTCCGAGCTCGAAAGCCTCGCCGAGAAGGACGCCGAGAATTTCGCCAAGATCTGGGACGCCTTCGGCGCGGTACTGAAGGAAGGCATCTACGAGGATTTCGAGCGCCGCGAGAAACTGCTGGCGCTGTCGCGCTTCACCACGACGTCAGGCGAGAAGCGGTCGCTCAAGCAGATCATCGCCGATTTCAAGCCGAACCAGACCGATATCTATTATCTGGTCGGCGAGAGCATCGAGCGGCTGAAATCCAATCCGCGGCTGGAGGCGGCGACCGCGCGCGGCATCGAGGTGCTGCTGCTGTCCGATCCGGTCGATGCGTTCTGGACCTCGATGCCGACGGAGTTCGAGGGCAAGCCGCTGAAGTCGCTGAGCCAGGGCGATCTCAACCTCGACCTGATCCCGCGCCTCGACGACAAGGACGAAGCGAAGAAGGACGAGCCCGAGGCGGATGAAGCCGCCACCATCGCCGTGATCAAGGCCGCGCTCGGCGAGCGCGTCAGCGACGTCAAGGCTTCGACGCGCCTCACGAGCTCCGCCTCCTGCCTCGTCGCCGACAGCCAGGGCCCGAGCCGCGAGCTCGAGCGCATCCTGGCGCAGCAGAACCGCGGCATGCGCACCAAGCCGATCCTCGAGATCAATCTGCGCCATCCCCTGGTCACCGCGATCACCAAGGCGCAGGCCGGCTCGAAGACGGTCGACGATCTCGGCCTGCTCCTGCTCGAGCAGGCGCAGATCCTGGATGGCGAATTGCCGGAAGATCCGGCGGCGTTTGCGGCGAGGCTGAACCGGCTGGTGCTGCAGGGGCTCGGCTAGCCGCTACGCGTCAGGCCGGGGCAAGTCCCGGCCGTGACGCCTGCGGGCTTGTGCAAGGCAACCGCCGAAACGGTCGCGTCTCTACAGCGCGCGATACTCACCTTGCCGTCATCTGTCCTCGGGAACGGTCGCCTCCGGCGCGGTGTTATGCCATATGAGGTCGCCGGCATCAGAGTCGCCGGCGCGACCGATACGAGGATTTCTCCATGCGCCTGCCCTTCCTGACCCTCACCGCGATCTTCACGCTGCTGGGCGTAGCGGATGCCAGCGCGCAGAGATACGATCCGGCCTATCCCGTTTGCATGCACCGCTACATTGGCGGCGGCCCCGGCGGCGGGGGCGGTGATTATTTCGACTGCTCCTTCACCTCGTTGCAGCAATGCCGTGCCACGGCGTCAGGGCTCGCCGCGACGTGCGACGTCAATCCTTATTACGCCTATAACGGGCCGCCGCCGCGCCGGCCCTACAAGAAGGTGCACTAGCGATCCGCACAGATCGCCCGATTGTGCGCCTCTCGGTGATGCGGCATCAGCCGCATCGTCGTCGATTTGCTATCGCAAGGATCACGCCAGGCCGCGCGCCGGTCCCGTCGGCTTGGTAAAGGATGACCAGAGTTAATCGCGCACTAACGGGCTTTTACCTTGTCTCTTAACACCTGGGCAGGGCGCGCGGACTAAGCTGGCGGAACCAGCAGACACGTTCCGAAAGCATGAACGGCATGACCACCTGCGTCATCGAGCAACCGAAGGCCGCGCGCGCGCCATCGGCGTCAAAGATCTGGCTGAAGGCGATCGAGCTCACCGCGCGGATCGAGGCGCTGCCGGGCCGGCTGTTTGCCGACGTCATCGACGATTGGGCGCAGCGTCAGCCCGATCGCGTTGCGCTGGTCACGGATGACGCAACGCTCGACTACGAAGGTTTGTCGAAACGCATCAACCGCTATGCGCGCTGGGCGCGCTCGGTCGGCGTCGCCAAGGGCGACACTGTCGGCCTGATCATGCCGAACGGCATCGACTATGTCGCCGCCTGGCTCGGCATCAGCCGCGTCGGCGGCGTGGTGGCGCTGATCAATACCAAGCTTGTCGGGCAATCGCTCGCCCATTGCCTCGATGTTGCGAGGCCCCTGCACCTCATCGTCGCGCACGACCTGGCGGAGACGCTGGAGAGTGCGAAGCCGCATCTGAAGACCGAGGCCAAGGTCTGGACCCATGGCGACGCCCGCAGCGAACGTGCCATCGATGTCGCCCTTGCCGCTCTCGACGATGGCCCGCTTTTTCCCGAAGAGCACGGCGACGTGACCATCGACGACCGTGCGCTGCTGATCTACACGTCCGGCACCACGGGCCTGCCCAAGGCCGCCAGCATCAGCCATCGCCGAATCCTCAATTGGGGCTTTTGGTTCGCCGGCCTCACCGGCGCCGGCCCACAGGATCGGCTCTACGATTGTCTGCCGCTATTCCACTCGGTCGGCGGCATCGTCGCGCCGTGCAGCATGCTGGCCGCCGGCGGCTCGGTGGTCATCGCCGAAAAATTCTCTGCGTCGAATTTCTGGCCCGACATCGTGCGCCACGACTGCACGCTGTTCCAATATATCGGCGAGCTCTGCCGCTATCTGCTCAAGGCGCCGCCGTCGGAATACGAGAACCGCCATCGCCTGCGGCTCGTTTGCGGCAACGGCCTGCGCGGCGACATCTGGGAGGACTTTCAGACTCGCTTCGCCATTCCCCGCATCCTCGAATTCTATGCGGCGACCGAAGGCAATTTCTCCCTGTTCAACGTCGAGGGCCAGCCGGGCGCGATCGGGCGCATCCCGCCGCTGCTCGCGCATCGCTTTCCTGCGAGCCTCGTCAAGCTCGACCCTGATAGCGGCGCGCCGTTGCGCAACGAAGAGGGCCTTTGCATTGCCTCCGCCCGCGGCGAGGCGGGCGAAGCCATCGGCCGCATCGGCACGGCGGACCAGGGCGGCGGCCGCTTCGAGGGCTACACCGACACCGGCGAGACCGAGAAGAAGATCCTGCGCAACGTCTTCGCCAAGGGCGATGCGTGGTTCCGCACCGGCGATCTGATGCGGCTCGACGACAAGGGCTTCTTTCATTTCGTCGATCGCATCGGCGACACCTTTCGCTGGAAGGGCGAGAACGTCGCGACCTCGGAGGTCAACGACGCCATGCGCGATTTTACCGGCGTCATCGACGCCACCACTTACGGCGTCAGCATCCCCGGCACTGATGGCCGCGCCGGGATGAGCGCGATCGTCGTGAACGAGGGTTTTGACGTCGCGGCGTTACCTGCGCATCTCGCAGGGCGCCTGCCGGCTTACGCCCGCCCGGTCTTCATCCGCATCTCACGCGAGCTCGATGCGACCGAGACGTTCAAGCAGAAGAAAGGCGAGCTCGCGCGCGAGGGATTTGACCCGGGCGCGATCTCCGATCCGCTATTCATGCTCGATCCGAAGTCCGGCGCCTATGTCGCACTCGCTTCCGGCGCCTATGCTCAGATCGCGGGTGGTACGATCAGGCTCTAGCGGAGCCGAAATCCGCCAGATAGGTCCAATTTTATCTGAATTGTCCAAGAAGCCATTTACTTCTGTCGGGTAAACAGACCTCATGGGAGGCGGTCATCAAGAGCCGCCGCAAGACATCCGATCGATCAACAAAGCAAGAGGCAAGCCAACCATGTCGGTAAGGTCCAAGGTCATTGAAGCGATCCAGCAGATCGCCAGGGAACAGCACGTCACGCTTCCCGCACTCTCGGACGATCTGTCCCTGCACGAGACGGGTTTCGACTCGCTCGCCTTCGCGATCCTCGTCGCCCGGCTCGAGGACGAAACCGGCGTCGATCCCTTCACCATTTCCGAGGACGCAGCGTTCCCCGCCACGATCGGCGATTTCGTGCGGGCCTACGAAAATGTCCCCGCGTGAGACCTTTGCGCTTCGCGACAATCTCGGCGCGGAGCTGAAGGGCCGTACGCTGTCGGATGCGCACGATGTCGTGTCGCTGACCGACATCCTGTCGCAGACGGTCTTGGGCGGCCGCCTGCGCGAGCTGTCCGGCCGCGCCGTGCTGCTCAAATTGTCCGACCAGCTGCGGTCGGGCATTGCCATGATCGAGCTCGACGGCATCGCCCGCCGCATGCTGCTGTGTCCGCCCGATCTCAACCCGACCTATCTGGACGCGCTGATCGCGGATGCCGGGATCGATGCCGTCGTCACCGACGAGCCCGATCGCTGGGCCGAGACCGGCGTGCCGCTGGTCGTCACCGCACAATTGCCGCTTCAAACCACCGTGCCCGCGCAGACCGAGCGCGCCACCGAATGGCTGATGCTGACCTCGGGCACGTCTGGCGTGCCCAAGATCGCCGGCCATACGCTGGAAGCGCTGACCGGCGCGATCGTCGCCGAAGGCCCCGCGCGCGGACCGGCGCCGGTCTGGGCGACGTTCTACGACATTCGCCGTTATGGCGGCCTCCAGATCTTCCTCCGCGCCATTCTCTCCGGCGGCTCCATGGTGCTATCGGATCCGCATGAGGCGCTCTCCGATCACGTTACGCGGCTGAATGCGCGCGGCGTCTCGCACATCTCCGGTACGCCCTCGCATTGGCGCAAGCTTCTGATGAGCGGCTCGGCCGCGCAATTCGCGCCGGCTTACGTCCGTCTCTCCGGCGAGATTGCCGACCAGGCGGTGCTCGACGGCCTGAAGGCGGCGTTCCCCGATTCCTCCGTCGGCCATGCCTATGCCTCGACCGAGGCCGGCGTCGGCTTCTCCGTCAATGACGGGCTCGAAGGCTTTCCGGCCGACTATCTCGGCAACCGCAACGGCGTCGAGATGAAGGTCGTGGACGGCTCGCTGCGCATCCGTTCCACACGCACGGCGCATGCCTATATCGGCCGCAACGCCACCGCGCTCACCGACGACGATGGGTTTGTCGACAGCGGCGACATCGTCGAGCTGCGCGGCGACCGCTATTATTTCGTGGGCCGCCGCGGCGGCATCATCAATATCGGTGGGCTGAAGGTCCACCCCGAAGAGATCGAGGCGGTCATCAACCGCCATTCCGACGTGCGGATGTCGCGGGCCAAGTCGCGGAAGAGTCCGATCACCGGCGGCATTGTCGTCGCCGACGTGATCCTCGCCGACGGCACCGATCAGGCGCGCGTGCAGGAGATTCGCGATCAGATCCTGGATCTGTGCCGCGCCCAGCTCGCTTCCCACAAGGTGCCGGCGGTGATCCGCTTCGTCGAGACGCTCGACGTCACCCCGGCCGGAAAATTGGCGCGCACCGATGCATAATGTCCTCGTCACCGGCGGCAGCCGCGGTATCGGCCTTGCGATCGGCAAGCGCCTCGTCGGCGCCGGCTACAACGTGATCGCTGCGGCACGGCGCGAGAGCGACGAACTCAAGGCGGCGATCGCCGAGTCCGGGGGGCGCCTGCATTTCCGCGCCTGCGATCTTGCCGTGATCGACGCGATTCCCGCTTTCGCAAAGCTCGTGCGTGACGAATTCGGTCCGATCTACGGCCTCGTCAACAATGCCGGCCTCGGCACCGAAGGCCTGCTCGCCACCATGCACAATTCCGAGATCGAGGCGCTGGTGCAGCTCAACGTGCTGTCGCCGATCATCCTCACCAAATATGTCGCGCGGCAGATGATGGCCGATGGCGCCGGCCGCATCATCAACATCTCCTCGATCATCGCGACCACCGGCTATAACGGCCTGTCCGTCTATGGTGCGACCAAGGCCGCCGCCACCGGCTTCACGCGCTCGCTCGCGCGCGAGGTCGGCAAGCTCGGCATCACCGTGAACGCGATCGCGCCTGGTTTCATCGACACCGAGCTGACCCACAATCTCTCCGACGAGGGACGCAAACGCATCGCGGGCCGCAGCGCGTTGCGCCGGCTGCCGGAAACGGAAGACGTCGCACGCATGGTGGAATATCTGCTTGGCGAGGGCGGCCGCAACGTCACGGGCACCGTGTTCACGGTCGACGCCGGGAATACGGCGTAAAGCGGAACCTCGCCGCCACAATTGCATTGATTCGGCGCAATGACATTCGACCGGATTTGGTCGTAAGATGCCCCCGCAATCGATTGGGTTACGTCAATCGATCTGCCCCAATCGACAGGGAGCAGTCCATGACCACGCGAAACATGACCGCTTCAAATCAGGGCCGGACGGAGCAAACGTGCGCGAAGCCGGACGACGTCCGTTGTCCGCCGATGACGCATCAGAATTCCGGCGATCACGGTCACGAGATGTACCCGCAGCAATTCGTGCGCTTGGTCGGTTGCCATGACGCGTCTGTCGAGGCCTTGCGCAAGCGTGAGGATGAGAAGCTGCACTAGTCGCTCACGTCCGATGCTTTGGCAGGTCAATCCGTTCATGTGAGAATTCCGGCGGCCCTTCGGTGAGGCGGCGGATGCGGCGCTCGCGTTCGTCCTCCGGCAATGCGGGATCGAGCAGTCCCTCGATCTCATGCACCGCGAGCTCCTCGAGCCTGGTCGCGTCCGAGGCGACCGTGGACCCTGATGCCGGTGCGGCAGGCGCAATCCTCAGGCCGAGCTCGACCAGCTTGCAGATCGCATCCGAGCGCGACAGTTGATGGGCCTCGGCCCAGGCATCGACGCTCGCGGTCAGCACCTCCGGCATTTTCACCGCACTGACCGCATCGAGCCCCGTGCGTCGGCGTACCGGCGAGGTGGAGTCCTTGTTGCCAAAATCAGACACCCCGATCATCCCGCGCAATCATTTCAGATAGCTCAACCGTAAACGTCGTTTGCGGCCGGCTGTTTGATGCCGATCAATGACGAACTGCGGCATTGCGGCGCGGTGCGATCTTGTCGTCCGCCTCCATTTCGGCCAATGATCGGGACTTCGCCGCGCATCGGCCGGCGAACCCGAATCGATCCTGCCACGTATTTCTCCTGGACGCGTCCCAACCATTCGGCATCCCCCGATGACATCAGGCGAATCCTTCTATGGCGGCATTCCCGTCTTCCGCGGCTTCACCAGCCTGATGGACCCCGCGCTCTATGCGCCGCTGCCGGATGACTGGAGCATCGGTGTCGCCGACATCGTCGATTCCACCAAGGCGATCGCGGCGCAGCGTTACAAGGCGGTCAACATGGCCGGCGCCGCCGTGATCGCGGCGGTGACCAATGCGCTGGAGGGACGGGAATTTCCCTTCGTGTTCGGCGGTGACGGCGCCAGCTTTGCGGTCGCGCCCGGCGATCTCGATCGCGCCCGGGACGCGCTGGCTGCGACCGCGACCTGGGTGCGGGAGGATCTCGATCTGACGATGCGTGTTGCGCTGGTGCCGGTGAGTGCGATCCGGGCGCAAGGTCTCGACGTGCGCGTCGCCCGCTTCGGTCCGTCGGCGAACCTGTCCTATGCGATGTTCTCCGGCGGCGGGCTCGCCTGGGCCGACGCCGCGATGAAGCGCGGCGAGTTCGCCGTCGCCGAGGCGCCGGCCGGCACGCAGCCGGATCTGTCCGGCCTGTCCTGCCGCTTCGAGGTGATTCCGGCCTCGCGCGGCCTGATCCTGTCGGTTCTGGTGATGCCGGTGCGTGGCGCGGACCCGCTGGCGTTCCGCAAGGTGATCGAGGACGTCATTCACCTCGTCGAGCGCAGCCCGGACGGCGCCCGTCCGGTGCCGCCGCAAGGGCCGCCGCTGAAATGGCCGCCGCAGGGGCTCGACTATGAAGCCCGCACCAAGCGCGGCGGCCCGCTGCTCGCGCGCCGCGCCGGCGTGCTGGCCTATACGCTGTTCGCCTATCTGATCATGCGCTTCGACATCAAGGTCGGCGGCTTCGTGCCGAGCCTCTACAAACGTCAGGTGGTCGAGAACTCGGACTTCAGGAAATATGACGACGGCCTGCGCATGATCCTCGACTGCACGGCCGAGCTCGAACGCGCCCTCAGCGATCGTCTCGCGGCTGCCGCGCGCGAGGGCATCGTTCGCTACGGCCTCTACCAGCAGGACGCTGCGATGATGACCTGCTTCACGCCGTCGGCGCTGCGCAGCGACCACGTGCACTTCATCGACGGCGCGCGGGGCGGTTATGCCTCGGCGGCGACAGCCCTGAAGGCGATGATGGCTTGAAGCGCTAGTGTCCCGAGCGCGTCCAGGTCTCGCCGCCGCAGAGCGCGCCGACGCAGCCCTCGACCCGCAGCGAATCCGCACCCGTCACGGAGACGCTGCTCGCATAGGTGCTGCCGTCATCGGCATTGTAGATCTGGCCCGACCATTTGTTCGAGCCGGATGGCTGCATGCCGCTGAACAACGGCAAGCCGATCATCGAGCGTTTGGCGAGCGCAGGATTGGGATTCTTGCTGTCGGTCGCAGGCTGGCCGGTCGCAGTGTCATAGGGCTCGCGCAGCCAGATGATATGGCCGCAGATGCCGCCGCCGCACTTGCTGATCTTGACGCGGGCGTCACCGGCCTGCGTCAGCCAGGTCCCGTCGGCGCTCTGCGCTTGGGCGGTGGTCGCGCCAAGCAGCGCAGCCAGAAGGACGATGAGAGCAGCGAATCTGGTAATCATGGAGAAGCCCCGAAGTGGAGCGCCTCCATAGCAGCCCGGCAGGATAGTGCAACGCTAGATGGAATCACATTCCCGCGCTTATTTGCCTGCGCTCATTTGCCCCAGCGGGCGAAGGCGACAGAGGCGGCAGTCGACAGCCCGAACACCACCATGGCGCCGCCGACCAGCGCGAACAAGGTCCAGGCCGGCGCCTGCGCCATCATGAGGCCGATGCCGCCGATCGCGACGATCAGAAGCCGCGCGGTGGAGGCCAGCACCGGTCCGCCGACGCGCGCCGCGCCCTGCGATGAGAAGTACAGCGACACGCCCATGCCGAAGAACGCAAAGGCCGGGCCGGCCCAGTGGAAATAGCTGTGCGCGGCGGCGGTGACGCCGGGGTCGGCCGTGAACAGCGACACCCACAACGCGGGATCGAGCGCGATGACGAACCCGATCAGGCCGACGGTGAGGGCGGACGCCGCGGCTGCGGTCCAGGCCACGCGCCGTGCGCGCTTCACATGTCCGGCGCCGATCGCCATGCCGACCATCGGCACCGAGGAGATGCCGATGGCGAAGGTGATCGGAATCAGCAGAAATTCCAGCCGCGAGCCGATGCCGTAACCGGCCAGCATCTCGGTGCCGAACGTTGCCAGAATCTTCGTGAAGATCAGGATGGTGAGCACGGTCTGGAGCGGCGAGAGGCAGGCAACCGCGCCGACCCTGAGAATGTCCAGAAACATCGCGCGCTCAAAATGAAACGCGCGGAAATCCAGTGGCAGCCGGCTGCGGCCGGACAAGAGATACCAGAGGAAGAAGATCGCGGCGCAGCTGAATGCGATCAACTGGCCGGCGGCGACGCCCGGCATGCCGAATTGCTTCACGCCGAACAGGCCGAGCCCCAGCGTACCGCCGAGCGCGATCTGGAGCACGCTCGCCCCGATCAGCGTCATCGAGGGCAGGCGCATGTCGCCGGTGCCGCGGATCACCGAGGCCAGCGTATTGACGAGCCAGATCGCGACCGCGCCGGAGAACAGCACCTGCGAATAACCGCTGGCTTCCTCGAGCACGCGCTCGCGGCCGCCGAGCAGCGTGAAGAACGAGCGGCCGAAGACGAGCATCATCACCGTGAAGAAAAGCCCGCCGCAGAGGCCGATGATGGTGGCATGCGGCGCCAGCGTCGCGGCGCGGTCGCGATCCCCGGCGCCGAGCGCGCGGCTGATCGCGGATGAGACGCCGCCGCCCATCGCGCCCGCGCTCATCATCTGCGTCAGCATCGCGAACGGGAACACCAGCGCGATCGCCGCGAGCGGAATGGTGCCGAGCCGGCCGATATAGGAGGTCTCGGCGATCGCAACCAGCGTCGAGCCGACCATCGCGATCATGTTGGGGATCGCGAGCCGCAGCAGCGTCGGCAGGATCGGCGCCGTCAGCAGGCTGGCGATGGGGGAGGCGACCGGTGCACGCGGCGGTGCGGCGTCTATGGGGGCGTCGATCGTCATGTTCACCGGGCGGAATATTGAATGATAAGCGACATATTATAAGGCGCGCGGCTGGCGCGCCAGCCGCGCCTCACGCAGGGCTCACCAGGGCAGGCCGCAGAGGTCGATGGTGCCGAGCGTCGGCGCGCGGACGATGTTGAAGACATAGGGCGCCATGTGGGTGAAGCGGATCCTCCCCTCTGGCTGCTCGCAATAGACCTCGCCCTTGAAGGGCAGCCAGCTGCGGGCCTCGTAGAACGCAAAATTGTGCGGTTCGCAGAACAGAAGTGCGAAGCGGACCGCCTCGTTGGCCCGGATGGTGTGTACCGCCGCGTCGATCGCCATGGTGGCGTAGCCGCGGCCGCGCCGGTCCTCGCGGGTGCAGACCCCGCCGATGCCGCCGATGTGAACCTTCTGTCCATTCCAGGTGACGGTGCGGAAGTAGATGCCGACGTGGCAGACGAGGCCGTCCTCGGGCGTCTCGATCAGCACGCGAAGGTCGGCATTGGCCCATTTGACGTGGCTCCACGACGGCTTCTCGGCAGCGTCGTGTCCCCAGACCGCGCTGAGCAGGGGCTGTGCGATCCGCCACGAAGCGTCGCCGTTCAGGATGTCGATCTCGATGCTCATTGCTTTCTCTTTCGCGTCTCCGCGCCGTGGTGCGTTCGTTCTGCCATAAGCGCCTCAAAGGCAATGATATTTTACGGCCAGTCGAAGCGACCCCCCACGATGCGACGATTTTATGCAATCCGGCCAAGCGGCCGCATCACGCCTTTTCGCAAATTGACGGTATTTAACGGCGACGGAACCTTCTATAAGGGGTGACCGTTAGAACGTTCCCCACCAGTTGCGGACAAGAACCCATGACATTCACGCTGCCCCCACTCCCTTACGCCTATGACGCCCTCGGCCAGTTCATGTCGAAGGAGACGCTGGAATTCCACCACGACAAGCATCATCAGGCCTACGTCACCAACGGCAACAACGCGCTCAAGGGCACCGAATGGGAAGGCAAGTCCCTTGAGGAGATCGTCAAGGGATCGTTCGGCAAGAACCCCGCGGTGTTCAACAATGCCGGCCAGCACTACAATCACATCCACTTCTGGAGCTGGATGAAGCCCAATGGCGGCGGCACCAAGCTGCCCGGCAAGCTCGAGAAGAAGATCAACGAGGACCTCGGCGGCTTCGAGAAGTTCAAGACCGACTTCCAGGCGGCCGGCGTCGGCCAGTTCGGCTCTGGCTGGTGCTGGCTCCAGGTCAAGAACGGCAAGCTCGAAATCTCCAAGACCCCGAACGGCGAGAATCCGCTGGTGCACGGCGCCACCCCGATCCTCGGCTGCGACGTCTGGGAGCACTCCTACTACATCGACTATCGCAACCGCCGTCCGGACTATCTCAAGGCGTTCGTCGAGAACCTCGTGAACTGGGAATACGTCGAGTCCCTGTTCGACAAGGCGTAATTGGAGTCATTCCGGGGCGCGCGAAGCGCGAGCCCGGAATCCATTTGTCCACTCGGGCTGACGCCCGATGGATTCCGGGCTCGGCGCTCGCGCGCCGCCCCGGAATGACGAAAACAAGAGGCGGTCGCATGCGCGGCCGCCTTTTTGCTGTGCGGAATTCGACTGCTGCTTCGCATGGGCCTGCGCGAGGTGCGCATCGCTTCCCGTCATCGTACTGTTTGCATCGCATGGGCGGCGCCCTTAATCAGGATGGGCATCACCCTCGAGCCGACCCGAGCCCGTTGTCAGACCCTTCCCCGAAAGACCCGGCGCCTGCCGAGGACGCGGAGTCCGAGCCGCGGCCGGGCCGTGTGCGCAAGCCGATCGGCTGGTCGACGATCATCATCGCGGCCCTGGTGGCGGTCAGCGCGGCGCTGGTCTGGCGGCGTGACGGCACCGACGGCGTTCTCGACATTCTCACCCACGACCTGTCGCTGTTCGGCGGCATCCTGCCGCGCGTGCTGGCCGGCTGCCTGCTCGGCGCCTTCATCTCCGAGATCCTGCCGCACGAAAAAGTCTCGCGCTCGCTCGGGCCGCAACCCGGCCTGAAGGGCCTTCTGATCGGCACCGCCTTCGGCGCGATCCTGCCGGGCGGGCCATTCACCGCCTATCCGGTGGCGAGCGCGCTGCTGGCGGTCGGCGCCGATTTCGGCGCCACCATCGCCATGGTCGTGAGCTGGACCCTCATCGGCTACGGCCGGGCGGTCGCCTGGGAAATCCCCATCATGGGCACCGATTTCACGCTGTGGCGGATCGTGATCTCGCTGCCGCTGCCGGTGCTCGCAGGCGGCCTCGGCCGCTTCGTCTATGTCCGGCTCTATCCGAAGCGCGACAGCGACGAGGAGGCGAATTGAGCGCGGCGCTCCTGATCGACATCCTGCTGTGGGGCTCGGTGTTCGGCGTCGGCCTGATCGCCTTCCGCCGCGGGCCCCCGGTGTTCAAGGCCTCGCTGCGCGAGGGCTCGATGGACTTCATCAACATCGTGCCGCGGATTGCGCTGGGCGTGATCGGCTCGGGCTATATCGCCGCCATCATTCCGCAGGAGGTGATCACCGGCTGGCTCGGACCGGACAGCGGCTGGCTCGGGGTTGCGACCGCCGTGGTCGCCGGTGCCGCCACGCCCGGCGGCCCCGTGATCGGCTTCTCCATCGGGACCGTAGCGCTGAAGTCGGGCGGCGGGGTGCCCCAAGTGGTCGCCTATGTCGTCGCCTGGGCGCTGTTCGCCTTCCAGCGGGTGATCTTGTGGGAAATCCCGTTCATGCCGGCCCGGTTCGTCTGGTTCCGCTGCGCCGTGTCGGTGCCGTTCCCGTTCGTGGCGGCCGCCATCGCGATGGTGATCGGCAAGCCCTGAGCCCGGCGTGGACAGGCGTAATGTTATAATATAACGTCATGGCATGGTTCCCGCCGCGTCCCACGCCCACCATCACGACCATGCGCACGGCCATTCTCATGGCGACGCGCATTCGCATGGGCACGACCACACCCACGCCCATGTCCATGATGCGGCCTCGCCGCACCCGGCCCAGGCCGCGACCTGGTCGATCCTGCGCATGACCATGGCGGGCCGCCTTGGGGCGGCGGTCGCCGTTTGTGCCGTGCTCTGGGGCATCGTCTTTCTGGCGATGAGGTGACGATGGCGGCGCTGCATTTCCACAACGTCACGCTCGGTTACGACCGGCATCCGGCCGTGCACCATCTCAACGGCGAGGTCGCGCCAGGCGCGCTGGTCGCCGTGATCGGCCCGAACGGGGCCGGCAAGTCGACCCTGCTGCGCGGCATCGTCGGCATCCTCAGGCCGCTCGATGGTAGCATCCATCTCGGCGGGCTCGACTCCCGCGATATCGCCTATCTGCCGCAGAGCGCGGAGATCGACCGCAGCTTCCCGATCTCGGTGTTCGACTTCGTCGGCACCGGCCTGTGGCGCGGCACCGGCCTGTTCGGCGGCATTGGCAAAGCGGCGCGCGACAAGATGCTCCGCGCGATCGCGTCCGTCGGTCTCAATGGCTTCGAGAACCGCCCGATCGGTACGCTCTCCGGCGGTCAGATGCAGCGCGTGCTGTTCGCCCGCGTGTTGCTCCAGGATGCGCGGCTGATCGTGCTCGACGAGCCCTTCAACGCCATCGACAGCAAGACCACGACCGACCTGCTTGCGCTGGTGAAGCACTGGCACGGCGAGGGCCGCACGGTGCTCGCCGCATTGCATGACATGGAGATGGTGCGCAGCCATTTCACCGAGACCCTGGTGCTGGCGCGGGGCCCCGTGGCCTGGGGCCCGACGGCGGAGGTGCTGACGCCGGAGAACCTCATGGTCGCGATGCGGATGTGCGAGGCGTTCGACGACAGCGCCGCGGCCTGCGCGGACGACGATGCCCGCTCGCGGGCGGCGTGACGCCCAATGCTCCATGACGCGCTGATCGGTCCGTTCACCGAATTCGAGTTCATGCGGCGGGCGCTTGCCGCCGTCATCGCGCTGTCGCTGGCGGGCGCGCCGATCGGCGTATTCCTGATGCTGCGGCGGATGAGCCTCGTCGGCGATGCCATGGCGCACGCGATCCTGCCCGGTGCTGCCGTCGGCTTCCTGCTCTCCGGCCTCAATCTGTTTGCGATGACGGCCGGCGGCCTGATCGCGGGCTTTGCGGTCGCGATCCTCGCCGGCGTGGTCGCGCGCTCGACCGGGCTGAAGGAGGACGCCTCGCTCGCGACCTTCTATCTGGCCTCGCTGGCGCTGGGGGTGACCATCGTCTCGATCAAGGGCACCAATATCGACCTGCTGCACGTGCTGTTCGGCAACATCCTCGCGATGGACGACCAGACGCTGCTGGTGGTCGCCTTCAACGCCACGGTCACGCTGCTGGTGCTGGCCGTGATCTACCGCCCGCTGGTGATCGAGAGTGTCGATCCGCTGTTTCTGCGCACGGTCAGTCGGGCCGGGGGACCTGCGCATCTCGCTTTCCTCGCGCTCGTCGTGATCAACCTCGTCAACGGCTTTCAGGCGCTCGGCACGCTGCTCGCGGTGGGCTTGATGATCCTGCCGGCCGGCATCGCGCGGTTCTGGTCGCGCGATCTCACCGTCATGATCTGCATCGCGGTCGTCGCTGCCGCGGTCTCGGGTTATGCCGGCCTCGTGCTGTCGTTCCAGACCCGCGTGCCGTCGGGCCCTGCGATCATTCTGGTCGCGACAATGCTCTACATCGTCTCGGTGCTGTTCGGCCGCGTCGGCGGCATCGTCCGGCAGTTGTTTCCCGGCCGGCATCTGGAAGCGTGACGGCGATGCGCTTCCTTCCGCTCTTTGCCCTGCTGCTGATCGCCTCGCCGCTGCATGCCGCGGAACGGCTCAACGTCGTCGCCAGCTTCTCGATCCTCGGCGATTTCGTCCGCAATGTCGGCGGCGACCGGGTCAGCGTCACGACGCTGGTCGGCCCCGACAGCGACGTCCATGTCTATACGCCGGCGCCAAGCGATGCGAAGCGGATCGCGGACGCAAAGTTCGTTGTCGTCAATGGGCTCGGCCTCGAGGGCTGGCTGCCGCGCCTCGTGCAATCCTCTGGCAGCAAGGCAACGGTCGTCACCGCCAGCGCGGGCATCGCGCCGCTGAAGCTCGGCTCGGCTGCAGATCCACATGCCTGGCAGTCCGTCCCCAATGCCAAGGTCTACGTGACGGATATCGCCAACGCGCTGGCCGCGGCCGATCCTGATGATGCGGAGTTCTTCCGCGCCCAGGCCAAGGCCTATCTGGAAAAGCTCGAAACGCTCGACCGCGAGGTACGCGAGGCCGTTGCGAAAATTCCGCCCGAGCGGCGCAAGGTGATCTCCACCCATGACGCCTTCGGCTATTTCGCCGCCGAATACGGTATCCGGTTCATCGCGCCGCTCGGTGTCTCCACCGAAACCGAGCCCAGCGCGCGGGACATCGCCGCCATCATCGGCCAGATCAAGGCCCAGAAAATCCCGGCCGTTTTCCTGGAGAATATCAGCGACGACCGCCTGATCCGGCGGATCGCCGCCGAGACCGGGGCAAAGGTCGGCGGGACCTTGATTTCGGACGGTTTGACGGGTGAAAAGGGGGCTGCCCCCACTTACATTGACATGGTCAGGCACAATATAAAGGCCCTGACCAGCGCGCTTGACCACTAGGGCAGGGGCCACCCCGCCTCGCGTCGCGCGGAAAAGCCCGACCCCGGAGAAGTTATGTCTGAAGCGACCTCCCAGAAAATTCCCGTGACCGTTCTGACCGGCTATCTCGGTGCCGGCAAGACCACGCTTTTGAACCGCATCCTGTCGGAAAACCACGGCAAGAAATACGCCGTCATCGTCAACGAATTCGGCGAGATCGGCATCGACAACGACCTCATCATCGGCGCCGATGAGGAAGTGTTCGAGATGAACAATGGCTGCATCTGCTGCACCGTGCGCGGCGATCTCGTGCGCATCATGGACGGGCTGATGAAGCGCAAGGGCAAGTTCGACGCCATCATCGTCGAGACCACCGGCCTCGCCGATCCGGCGCCGGTGGCCCAGACCTTCTTCGTCGACGAAGACGTGCAGAAGAACGCGCGCCTCGATGCGGTGGTCACGGTCGCCGACGCCAAATGGCTGTCAGACCGTCTGAAGGACGCGCCCGAGGCCAAGAACCAGATCGCCTTTGCCGACGTCATTGTGCTGAACAAGACCGACCTCGTCACCAAGCCCGAGCTCGCCGAGGTCGAGGCCCGCATCCGCGCCATCAACCCCTA
This sequence comes from Bradyrhizobium sp. CCBAU 11361, assembly GCF_028128935.1. Taxonomy (NCBI): domain Bacteria; kingdom Pseudomonadati; phylum Pseudomonadota; class Alphaproteobacteria; order Hyphomicrobiales; family Nitrobacteraceae; genus Bradyrhizobium; species Bradyrhizobium sp. CCBAU 11361. The sequence continues at coordinate 64,083 of NZ_LBJZ01000171.1, read as the reverse complement.
TGCGAAACTCCACCGCACCGAGCGCTGCTCGGTGGCGCTGGCCGACGTGCTCGATCGTGGCGCCTTCGACCTCGACCGCATCCTCGACATCGAGCCGGACTTTCTGGAGGCCCACGATCATGACCACGACCATGATCATCACCATCATGGCCACGATCATCACCACCATGATCACGGCCACGGCCTGAAGCACTATCACGACGAGGACATGCAATCGCTGTCGCTCAAGACCGACAAGCCGCTCGATCCGAACATGTTCATGCCCTGGCTCCAGAACCTGGTGCAGGTGGAAGGCGGCAAGATCCTGCGCTCCAAGGGCATCCTCGCCTTCCACGACGACGATGACCGCTACGTCTTCCAGGGCGTCCACATGATGCTGGAGGGCAACCACCAGCGGAAATGGAAGGACGGCGAGCCGCGCGAGAGCCGCCTCGTCTTCATCGGCCGCGAATTGCCGGAACAGGCCATTCGCGAGGGTTTTGAGAGCTGCATCGTCTCGTGATGAAAGAGTTTACGCCGGCGCCCGATTCCGCCTCGATCGTCTCCGTCACCGATCGCGTCAAGCCGGTCGCGCTGGGGATGGCCGTGACCTCGGTGCATTTCCTTGGGCCCCGCGCCGCCTTCGTCGGCGGCGAGGAGAATGTCGCGTTCGTCGACAGCAAGGGCGAGATCACCACCGTCGCCGTGCATAGCGGCGGCATCCTCTCGGCCGCCTCCGACGGCAAGCGCCTCATCATGGGCGGCGACGACGGCAAGGTCGTCGCGCTCGACGCCAAGGGCGAGGTGACGCTGCTCGCCACCGACCCGAAGCGCCGCTGGATCGACGCAGTGGCGCTGCATGCCGACGGTGCCTATGCCTGGTCGGCCGGCAAGACGGCCACCGTCAAGAGCGGCAAGAACGAGGAGAAGTCGCTCGAGGTGCCCTCGACCGTCGGCGGGCTCGCCTTCGCACCGAAGGGCCTGCGGCTCGCGATCGCGCACTACAACGGCGCGACGCTGTGGTTTCCGAATATGGAAGGATCGGCCGAATTCCTGCCCTGGGCCGGCTCGCATCTCGGCGTCACCTTCAGTCCGGACAACAAGTTCCTGGTCACCACGATGCACGAGGCCGCCCTGCACGGCTGGCGGCTTGCCGACAACAGGCACATGCGCATGACCGGCTATCCCGGCCGCGTCCGTTCGATGTCCTGGAGCGCGGGCGGCAAGGCGCTTGCGACCTCGGGCGCCGACACCATCATCCTGTGGCCGTTCGCCAGCAAGGACGGTCCGATGGGCAAGGAGCCCGCGATGCTCGCGCCGCTGCAGGCGCGCGTGTCGGTGGTCGCCTGCCACCCCAAGAACGACATCCTCGCCGCCGGCTATAGCGACGGCACCGTGCTGATGGTGCGGCTCGAGGACGGCGCCGAGATACTGGTCCGCCGCAACGGTACCCCGCCGGTCGCCGCGCTCGCCTGGAACGCCAAGGGCACGCTGCTGGCCTTTGCGGATGAAAATGGGGACGGCGGTCTGCTGGAGCTTTAATCTGTCATCGTTCTGACCGTATAGGGGCTCATGCGGTTTCTAACGACCTTCCAGATTGCTGATTTCGCCGACACGCTGGTCAGCCTGTTCACGGCCTTCGTGCTGGGCACGCTGATCGGCGCCGAGCGGCAATACCGCCAGCGCACCGCGGGCCTGCGCACCAATGTGCTGGTCGCGGTCGGGGCCGCCGCGTTCGTCGATCTCGCCATGCACCTGACCGGCGCGGACGGCGCGGTGCGGGTGATCTCTTATGTCGTCTCCGGCATCGGCTTCCTGGGCGCCGGCGTCATCATGAAGCAGGGCATGGACGTTCGCGGGCTCAACACCGCGGCGACGCTGTGGGCCTCGGCTGCCGTCGGCTCCTGCGCCGGCGCCGACATGGTCGCGCAGGCGGCCGCGCTGACCGTGTTCGTGATCGCTGGCAACACCATGCTGCGTCCGCTGGTCAATGCCATCAACCGCATCCCGCTGAACGAGAAGACTTCGGAGGCGACCTACTACTTCAAGCTCGCGGTGGCGGCGGACGCCTTGCCCGACATGCGCGACCGGCTCGTTGAGAAGCTCGAGGGCGCAAAATATCCGGTGGCCGATATCGACGTGGTCGAGACCGGGGACGATCTGATCGAAATCGTGGCAAAGTTGGTCGCGACCGCGGTCGATCCGAACGAGCTGAATGCGGTGGCGACCGATCTTCAGCACCTGCCGGGCGTGCGCCACGCCACCTGGGAAGTCAGCACCACGGATTGAGCGCGGCGTTTTGGCGCGCGGAGGCACGGTTCCCGCCTTGCCCGGCACGGAACCGCAGTCGGGCCATTTCGTTGATTCCGCGGACAAAGGCGGTGATCGACATGCCCGGCCAATATGACAAGCGCAGACTGAAATTCGACCTGATGATCGCCTGCTTGCTGTTCGCAGCCGGCGTCGTGGTATCAGGCCTGTCGCTGGCGCAAATCCGCGCCGAGAGCCGGATGCAGACGGCGCAGGCGACGCCACCGCTCCAGGGCACGCCGTCCGACGATCAGAGCAAGACTCCGGCTGAATCCAAGCCCGGCGGCGACCGGCCGACCACACCGGCGCCCGAGCCCGCGCGCCCCGATCCGCAGACGCAGGGCGCGGCCACCAAGCCGGCACTGCCGGCGGCGCCCGCGGAGAAGATCGCGCCGCCGATCAGGGAGAAGTAGCCCGACGGCCGGCGTATTGTGACGCGCATTTGACGACCGATGCCGATTATACGATCTCGCCTCGGCAGGCGGCCCGCTCCATAATCCGTCGCGCCAACGACAGATGGGGCCGCCCATGAAGATCGAAGACGTCCGCCGCACCGCTTATTCGATGCCGCTCACCAACCCGTCATTCCCGCCGGGGCCATATCGCTTCTTCGACCGCGAATATTTCATCATCACCTACAGGACCGATCCCGAAGCCCTCGCCGCCATCGTGCCCGAGCCGCTTGAGGTGGCGGAGCCGGTGGTGAAATACGAATTCATCCGTATGCCAGACTCGACCGGATTCGGCGACTACACCGAAACCGGGCAGGTGATCCCGGTCCGCTTCAAAGGCGAGGAGGGCAGCTACACCCACGCGATGTATCTGGACGACGAGGCCCCGATCGCCGGCGGCCGCGAGCTGTGGGGCTTTCCGAAGAAGCTCGCGAGGCCCAAGATCGAGGTCGAGAGCGACGTCCTGGTCGGCTCGCTGCATTACGGCTCGGTGCTCTGTGCTTCGGCCACGATGGGTTACAAGCACCGCAAGGTCGACCACGACGCGGTGCTGAAGTCGATGGCGTCGCCGAACTTCATCCTGAAGATCATCCCGCATGTCGACGGCAGCCCGCGGATCTGCGAGCTGGTGCGCTTTCATCTCGATGACGTCGTGCTGAAGGAAGCGTGGACCGGCCCTGCCGCACTCGGCCTGTTTCCCCACGCACTCTGCGACGTCGCCCGCCTGCCAGTGCGCGAGGTGGTCTCGGCGCTGCATTTCAAGGCGGACCTGACGCTCGGGCTCGGCAGCGTGGCGTTCGATTACATGGCCAAGTAACTTGGCCAAGTAACCTGGCGAAGCAACAAGGCGGGGTAGGCCGCGAAACGAGATGCCCGGCGCGAGGCCGGGCATCATGATCGATCAGGCGTGGTGTGCGATCAACGCACCAGAATATTCCGGAACTGCCAGGGATCGCTGGTGTCGATATCTTCCGGAAACAGTCCCGGACGATCCGTCAGCGGCGTCCAGTCGGTGTAGAAACCCTTCACCGGGCCGAGATAAGGCAGCTGGATTTCCAGCAGACGATCGAAATCCATCTCGTCGGCTTCGACGATGCCCTCGTTCGGATTTTCCAGCGCCCACACCATGCCGCCGAGCACGGCGGAGGTCACCTGCAGGCCGGTGGCGTTCTGATAGGGCGCGAGCTTGCGGGTCTCTTCGATGGAGAGCTGCGAGCCGTACCAGTAGGCATTGTTGTCATGCCCGAACAGCAGCACGCCGAGTTCGTCGATGCCGTCGACGATTTCGTTCTCATCGAGGATGTGGTGCTTTTCCTGCATCTTGGCGGCGCGGCCGAACATCTCATGCAGCGACAGCACGGCGTCGTCAGCCGGATGATAGGCATAGTGGCAGGTCGGCCGATAGACCGCCGTACCGGAGGCGTCTCGCACCGTGAAGTAATCGGCAATCGAGATCGACTCGTTGTGGGTGACGAGGAAGCCATACTGCGCGCCGCGGGTCGGGCACCAGGTGCGCACGCGGGTATTGGCGCCGGGCTGCATCAGATAGATGGCGGCGCCGCAGCCGGCTTCGTGGGTCCGCGCATTTTCGGGCATCCATTTTTCATGGGTGCCCCAGCCGAGTTCGGACGGCTGCACGCCTTCCGACAGGAAACCTTCCACCGACCAGGTGTTGACGAAGACATCAGGCTCTTTCGGCGACTTGGAGCGCTGGGTGTCGCGTTCGGCGATGTGGATGCCCTTGATGCCGGCCTGCCGCATCAGGTCCGCCCATTCGGCCTTGGTCTTCGGCTTGGGGGCATTGAGCTTCAGATCGGCGGCGACATTGAGCAGCGCCTGCTTGACGAAGAAGGACACCATGCCGGGATTGGCGCCACAGCAGGAGACGGCCGTCGTCGAGCCTGCGGGGCGCGCCTTCTTGGCGGCCAGCGTCACTTCGCGAAGGGCGTAGTTGGAGCGTGCCTCCGGGCCCTTCGAGGAATCGAAATAGAAGCCGAGCCAGGGCTCGTTGACGGTGTCGATATAGAGCGCGCCGAGCTCGTTGCAGAGCTCCATGATGTCGGTGGAGCCGGTATCGACCGAGAGATTGACGCAAAAGCCCTGGCCGCCGCCTTCGGTGAGCAGCGGGGTCAGCAACTCGCGGTAATTGTCCTTGGTCACGCCCTTCTGGATGAAGCGGACATTGTGCTTCTCGCAATGCGCCTTGCGGCCCTCGTCCTTGGGATCGATCACCGTGACGCGCGACTTGTCGTAATCGAGATGCCGCTCGATCAGCGGCAGCGTGCCTTTGCCGATGGAGCCGAAGCCGACCATGACGATGGGACCGGTGATCTTCGCGTAGATCTGCGAGGCGGGACTCATGGGATGGTTTCTCCGGAACGTGCTGGCAAACAAAGGGTGAGGGGGGATCAGGCGCTGCGGCGCTTGGCGGTGACTTCGATCTCGACCTTCATCTCGGGCTTGGCGAGAGCGGTGACGACCAGCAACGTCGCGGCCGGTCTGATGTCACCGAGAACCTCGCCGCAGACGGCGAAGTGGGCATCGATGTAGCTGGCGTCGGTGACGTAGTAGGTCGCACGGACGATATCGGCCATCTCGAATCCGCCCTCCTTCAGGGCGGCTTCGATGGTCTTGAAGCAGTTGCGTGACTGGCTCGTGACATCGGCCGGCATCGTCATCGTCGTGTAGTCATAGCCGGTGGTTCCCGCAACGAAGGCGAAATCGCCGTCGATCACGGCGCGGCTGTAGCCGACAGTCTTCTCGAGGGGAGAGCCGGTAGAGATCAGGCGACGGGACATGGTTTGGACCTCGACTGAAAGAGGTGTTTCGCGGGGGTTAAAGGGCGTTTCCGGGGCCTGCGCAACCCCAAAGGAATAGAGCCTAGCGCAGGCGCGGCCGGGCGTTGCCGTTCAAGGCGGCTTCGGTCGTCGCCATCATGGCAATCACTTAGGCCGCGTGCGCCTGGAGGGGGCGAACTACCCTCCGTTTGGGCAGGGCCGCGCCGGTCGGGACGATCATCCCCTCAACGCCATCCAGCGCGCCGGCCTGGAATTCGATCGCCAGCAGGCGGTCGCGCTCGAACGGGCCGGGCAGCATCAGTGCGCCGGTCTTCTCCGCCGAGAAGCCGAAGCGGGCGTAGTAGGGGGCATCGCCGAGCAGGATGACGGCTTCATGCCCGCGCGCCCGGGCGGCGGCCAGCGCTTGTTGCATCAGCGCGGCGCCGATCCCGAGCTCGCGGCAGGCAGGGTCCACCGCCAGCGGTCCGAGGACCAGAGCGGGCCTGCCTCCGGCGCTGACGTGCCACAGCCGCACGGTTCCCACGAGTGTCCCCTCGCGCACAGCCGACAGGGCGAGGCCTGCGGCAGGTGCACGTCCGTCGCGCAGGCGCTGGCAGGTGCGGCCATGGCGGTTCTCGCCAAAGCTGGCATCGAGCAGCACTTCACGGGCGGCGACGTCGGCAGCACGTTCCGCACGGATTGCGAACGGAGCGGCTTTCGAAGTGAGGGCGACTTGTGGCTTCCGAAAAGCAGTCATGGCGCGTCAGTCCCCGCTTGAGACCTGCGTGCGATCAGCACGCCGGCTCAAGGCGTCGTCAGAAATCGAAAATGTGAGGGAGGAGCCGGCAAGCCGGCTCCCGGGTTCGTCAGGCCTCAGACAGAGAGGCGGGTCAGATGTGGCAAATCAGATGTGGTACGTCTTCAGCGGCGGGATGCCGTTGAATGCCACCGACGAGTAGGTCGACGTATAGGCCCCGGTGCCTTCGATCAGCACCTTGTCGCCGATCTCGAGCGTGACGGGGAGCGGATACGGGGTCTTCTCGTACAGCACGTCGGCGCTGTCGCAGGTGGGTCCCGCGAGCACGCACGGCGTCATGTCCGCACCGTCATGGGCGGTGCGGATGGCGTAGCGGATCGACTCGTCCATGGTCTCGGCGAGACCGCCGAACTTGCCGATGTCGAGATAGACCCAGCGCACCTCGTCCTCGTCGCTCTTCTTCGAGATGAGCACGACCTCGGATTCGATGATGCCGGCATTGCCCACCATGCCGCGGCCCGGCTCGATGATGGTCTCCGGGATCTGGTTGCCGAAGTGCTTGCGCAGCGCGCGGAAGATCGAGCGGCCGTAGGTCACGACCGGCGGCACGTCCTTCAGGTACTTGGTCGGGAAGCCGCCGCCCATGTTGACCATGGACAGGTTGATGCCGCGCTCGGCGCAGTCGCGGAACACCTGCGAGGCCATGGCCAGCGCACGGTCCCACGCCTTCACCTTGCGCTGCTGCGAGCCGACATGGAAGGAGATGCCGCACGGCTCGAGGCCCAGGCGCTTGGCGACGTCGAGCACGTCGACGGCCATCTCCGGGTCGCAGCCGAACTTGCGCGACAGCGGCCACTCGGCGCCGGCGCAGTCATAGAGAATGCGGCAGAACACCTTCGCGCCGGGGGCGGCACGGGCGATCTTCTCGACCTCGGCGGCGCAATCGACCGCGAACAGCCGGATGCCGAGCGCGAAGGCGCGCGCAATGTCGCGCTCCTTCTTGATCGTGTTGCCGAAGGAGATGCGGTCGGGCGTCGCTCCAGCGGCCAGCGCCATCTCGATCTCGGCGACCGTCGCGGTGTCGAAGCAGGAGCCCATGGAGGCGAGCAGGGCCAGCACTTCCGGCGCGGGGTTCGCCTTGACGGCATAGAACACGCGGCTGTCGGGCAGCGCCTTGGCAAAGGTCTGGTAATTGTCGCGCACGACCTCGAGGTCGACGACGAGGCAAGGCTCGGTGTCCCGGCCCTCGCTGCGGCGGTTGCGCAGGAATTCCTGAATACGTTCGGTCATAGCACTCTCCCAAACGGCCCAGCGACGGGGATCCGTTCAAAAAATGACGTCGGATAAGAGTGCTCTGGCCGGATCGCGCGATGGAGGCGCGACGAAGCCACAAGACTCAAACCAGACTGTGCTGCCGTGGATTGGTTGGGAATTTCCCGCCCGCACACCTGGCAATGAAGGACAAGCCTTTTCAGTAGCCCGCGCCGGCGTTGGACTGCCGGTAGAGACCAAAAAAGCCCGATCCGTCGTTGCTTTAAGTCGCGTCCCCCGTTGAGAGCGGGGTGCGCCGGTTCGCCTCCGGCTGCCAGTCACGGTTGCAAAGAGTGAAGTCACCTTCGACATGGCATCTCTTGAGAGAGATGCTGGACACTCCGGGTTTGCTTCGTCGTCCGACCTTTCGGTCCTTTGACTTCCGCACTTCCGAAGAGCCCCTCGGCTTCTTCACCCCTTGGCGGCTGTCCGGCCTCTTGTCCGGATACCTACCGACTGACACACGACCACAGGCACGTGCGAAATTGGGCAAGAGCGCACATAAGCGTTTTGACTCTGCTTCGCAACAATTTTTTTAGGTTGAGGACAGATTTGCCTAACATCTGCTTGCGCAGTGTGGCGCGCACGACGCGGAAGATGAACGTGCGTTAAGTTTTCAAGCCTGCGCGCGCGTCTCGCGCGCGCGAGCGAGCGAGCGTCAGCGGCGCTTGGTGAAGGGCTCGACGCGCTGCGCTGCGCGGATGAACGCGGTCATCACCAGCACGCCGAGTGCGAACAGCACGGCCTGGAGGATGTGCGCGCCCTGATCGCCTAAACCGAACAGGATCGCCAGCGCCCAGCCGCCGGCAAAGGCCGCGCCGAACACCTCCGCGCCGATCAGGATGGCGGCGCTCATGACGGTGATGACGCTGGGCCAGACGATCTGGCGGGAGGAGGAAGGCGCGTTCATGGGGCTCAGGAATCCCTAGTCTTCGAGGGCCGCAATCTCTCCGAAAAGGCGGGCGGGAGCAAGGCCAAATGGCCCAAAAAAGCCCCATCGCGTGCTATAGCTGGCCGCAACAAACCAGCTCGAAAACCGGGACTTGCGATGTCAGACCTCCGCCAAACTACGGACGCCGAGACCAACCCGCTGCTGAAGGCCTGGGTGACGCCGTTCGCGACCCCGCCCTTCGACGAGATCACGCCGGAGCACTTCCTCCCGGCCTTCGAGCAGGCCTTCGCCGACCATTCCGCCGAGATCGCGGCGGTCACCAACGATCCGGCCGCGCCCGACTTCGCCAACACCATCACGGCGCTGGAGCGCTCCGGCAAGCTGCTGAGCAAGGTCGCGGCGGTGTTCTACGACCTCGTCTCGGCGCATTCCAACCCGGCCATCCTGGAGATCGACAAGGAGGTTTCCTTGCGGACGGCGCGGCACTGGAATCCGATCATGATGAATGCCGTGCTGTTTGGTCGCATCGCCCAGCTGCACGAGAACCGCGCCAATCTGGGTCTTTCGCCCGAACAGCTCCGCCTGCTGGAGCGCACCTATACCCGCTTCCACCGCTCCGGCGCCGGCCTGTCCGAGGAGGCCAAGACGCGGATGGCCGAGATCAACGAGAGGCTCGCCCAGCTCGGCACCGGCTTCAGCCATCATCTGCTCGGCGACGAGCAGGAATGGTTCATGGAGCTCGGCGAGGCCGACCGCCAGGGCCTGCCGGAGAGCTTCGTCGCCAGCGCCAAGGCCGCGGCGGAAGAGCGCGGCATGGCCGGCAAGGCCATCGTCACGCTGTCGCGCTCCTCGGTCGAGTCATTCCTCAAGAGCTCGGCGCGACGCGACCTGCGCGAGAAGGTCTACAAGGCCTTCACCGCGCGCGGCGACAACGGCAATGCCAACGACAACAATACGACCATCGTCGAGATCCTGAAGCTGCGCGAGGAGAGCGCGAACCTGCTCGGCTACCCGACCTACGCCGCCTACCGGCTCGAGGACTCCATGGCCAAGACGCCGGAAGCGGTGCGGGGACTGCTCGAGCGGGTCTGGAAGCCGGCGCGCGCCCGGGCGCTCGCCGACCGCGACGAGATGCAGACGCTGATCTCGGCCGAGGGCGGCAATTTCAAGCTCGCGCCGTGGGACTGGCGCTTCTATGCCGAAAAGCTCCGCCTCCAGCGGGCCAATTTCGACGACGCTGCGATCAAGCCGTATCTCGCGCTCGACCACATGATCGCCGCCGCCTTCGACTGCGCCACGCGGCTGTTCGGCATCACCTTCGAGGAGCGCAAGGACGTGCCGGTCTGGCACCCGGACGTCCGGGTCTGGGAGGTGAAGGGGCGGGACGGCAAGCACAAGGCGCTGTTCTATGGCGACTATTTCGCCCGACCGTCGAAGCGCTCCGGCGCCTGGATGACCTCGCTGCGCGACCAGCAGAAGCTCGACGGCGACGTCGCGCCGCTCGTTCTCAATATCTGCAATTTTGCGAAAGGGGCCGGCGGCGAGCCCTCGCTGCTGTCGCCCGACGACGCCCGCACCCTGTTTCACGAATTCGGCCACGGCCTGCACGGCATGCTGTCCAACGTGACCTATCCGTCGCTGTCGGGCACCGCCGTGTTCACCGACTTCGTCGAGCTGCCGTCGCAGCTCTACGAGCACTGGCAGGAACGGCCCGAGGTGCTCCAGCAATTCGCCCGCCACTACCAGACCGGCGAGCCGCTGCCGGACGACCTGCTGCAGCGCTTCCTCGCGGCGCGAAAATTCAACCAGGGCTTTGCCACGGTCGAGTTCGTCTCCTCGGCGCTGGTGGACCTCGAATTCCATACCCAGCCGGCCGCGGCGGCCAGCGACGTGCGCGCCTTCGAGAAGAAGGAGCTGGAGAAGATCGGCATGCCCGAGGAGATCGCGCTGCGGCACCGGCCCACGCAGTTCGGTCACATCTTCACCGGCGACCATTATGCCGCCGGCTATTACAGCTACATGTGGTCGGAGGTGATGGATGCCGACGCCTTCGGCGCGTTCGAGGAGGCCGGCGACATCTTCGATCCCGCCGTCGCAAAACGCCTCCACGACGACATCTACTCCTCGGGCGGATCGGTCGATCCGGAGGCCGCCTACGAGGCCTTCCGCGGCCGCCCGCCGGAGCCCGACGCGCTGCTCCGCCGCCGCGGCCTGCTAGACGCTCCGAAGGCGGCCTGATGGGCATGCGCGCCCTTCTCGGTCTGCTGCTCGCCGCCGTCCTCACGCTCGCGGCGGGTGCGGCAAGCGCGCATCCGCATGTCTGGATCACCGCGACCAGCGAACTGCTCTACGCTCCGGACGGCACCATTACCGGCATCCGTCACGCCTGGACTTTTGACGACGCATTCTCGGCCAATGCTGTACAGGGGCTTCGGGAGAAGTCTACGGCCGCCTATACCCGCGAGGAGCTGACGCCGTTGGCGCAGACCCAAGTCGGGTCGCTGAAGGATAACGCCTACTTCACCTTCTTGAGGGTAGACGAGAGGCTCCCGTTTGCAGAGCCGGTCGATTACTTCTTTGAATACAAGGACGGCCGCCTCACTCTGCATTTCACGCTGCCGCTGAAAACGCCTGTGAAAGCGAAGACTGTTCGTCTGACTATTTTTGATCGTTCCTTTTTCATCGATTTTCGATTGGCAAAGGAGCATCCGCTCAAACTCGTCGGTGCGCCCGCCGGTTGTGAGGTATGGCTGCGGCGGTCAATGGGCGACGACCGGGACCGCAAGCTGGTGCAGGATGCGAGCGAGGATACCTTCAAGGAGGGCGGTGCGAACGTCGCTGTCGGCCTTTTGTTCATCGTCCCGATCGAGGTGGAGTGCCCATGATCCTGCCGGTTTGGATGCCTCCGATGCGCCGCCTGTTCGGATGGCTGCTTGCCGCCGCGATGACGCTCGTATCAGGCGCGGCGAATGCGCATCCGCATGTCTGGATCACCGCGACCAGCGAATTGCTCTACGCCGCGGACGGCAGCATCACCGGCGTGCGTCACGCCTGGACCTTCGACGACATGTTCTCGGCCTATGCGGTGCAGGGGCTCGAGAGCAAGACCAAGGGCGCCTATACGCGCGAGGAGCTCGGGCCGCTGGCGCAGACCAATGTCGAGTCGCTGAAGGAATATGCCTACTTCACCTTCGCGCGAGCGGACGGCAAGAAGGAGCGATTCCAGGAGCCGGTCGACTACTTCCTCGACTACAAGGATACGGTGCTGACCCTGCACTTCACGCTGCCGCTGAAGAACCCGGTCAAGCCCAAGCAGCTGGTGCTCGAAGTGTTCGACCGTTCCTTCTTCATCGACTTCCAGATGGCCAAGGACAACCCGGTCAAGCTGGTCGGCGCGCCCGCCGGCTGCCAGATGAAGCTCGACCGTCCCAGCGACGGCACCGCGACCGCGCAGAAGCTCAACGAGCAGACCTTCATGAGCGGTGAGAACAGCAATTTCGGCATGATGTTCGCCAACAAGATCACGGTGGATTGCCCTTGATCGGTCGTCTGCATTCTCCGCTTGCCCGCGGGCTTCTCGCCTGTGCCGCGGCCATCGCCGTGCTGGGCGTGGCCGATGCCGCGCTTCACGAACTTCTCGCGCAAAATCCGTTCGGCGCACCGAAACCCGCGCAGGCGGCCGAGCCCGAGGCCGGCGGCCTCATCGGCTGGCTATTGGCAAAACAGTCGGAGTTCTATCGCCAGATGTCGGCGACCATCCGCGCCGCGAAGTCCGACGGCTCGGCGGTGTGGACGCTGTTCTTCATCTCCTTTGCCTATGGCATCTTCCATGCCGCCGGACCCGGCCACGGCAAGGCGGTGATCGCCTCCTATCTCGTCGCCAACCGCGAGACCGCGCGGCGCGGCATTGCGTTGTCGTTTGCCTCGGCCCTGATGCAGTCGCTGGTGGCGATCCTCATCGTCGGCATCTCGGCCTGGGTGCTGAATGCGACGGCCAAGACCATGTGCAAGGCCGAAGGCGTGATCGAGATCGCGAGCTATGGCCTGATCGCGCTGTTCGGCCTGCGGCTGGTCTGGGTCAAGGGCGGCGCCTTCATCCGCGCGCTTCAGGTGGCGCAGCCGGTGCCGGCGATCGCTGGCGTGCCGCAGCACCATGATCATGGCCATCACCACCATCATGACGCACATGATCATCATGACCACGATCACCATGATCATGGTCACACCCACGCCCATCACGCCCACGTCCATGACGAGCATTGCGGCCATTCCCACGGCCCGGCGCCGAGCGAGCTCGCCGGCCCCGGCGGCTGGCGGCGCGGATTCGCCGCGATCCTGACCGTCGGCATCCGGCCCTGTTCGGGTGCGATCCTCGTGCTGGTGTTCGCGCTCGCCCAGGGCCTGTTCTGGGCCGGCATCGCCGCGACCTTCCTGATGGGGCTCGGCACCGCGATCACGGTCGCGGCCATTGCCGTCGTCGCCGTCTCCGCCAAGGACATCGCCGCCCGCCTGAGCGCAGGTCGCGACGGCGGTGGCGCGCTGTTCATGCGCGGCATCGAATTCGGCGCCGCAGGTCTCGTGCTGCTGTTCGGCGTCGGCCTGTTGTTCGGCTATATCGCCGCCGAACGGACGACGTGTTTTTGAGAAGCCTCGTAGCCCGGATGGAGCGAAGCGCAATCCGGGACAGTGCCGCCGCGGAGGGACCCCGGATTACGCTTCGCTCCATCCGGGCTACAATCAACTATCACCGTCATCCTGAGGTGCTCGCCTTGCAACGCAAGGCGAGCCTCGAAGGACGACGGGTTGAGGTAGAGAGCCTCACACCGGCAGAAACCGCTTCAGCATCGGCATGAAGAAGATCCCGAGATTGATCGCAAAGCCGATGCTCCAGAGGATCGAGCGCAGCGTCGGGCGGTTGCCGAGATAGGTCAGCACGTAGGCGATCCGCACGATCAGGAACAGCACCGCGAGCTCGTCGATCAGCCGCTGCGGCGCGTCCCTGAATTCGGCGAGCAGCACCGCGAAGGCGAAGAACGGAAAGGTCTCGATGCCGTTCTGATGGGCGCCGAGCGCGCGCTGCGCGATGGCGTCTGCATAGAAGGCGGGATCGCGCGGCCGGGAATTGTCGAACCCGCGAAACCGGATCCATTTGATCGAGGCGATTGTCGCAAGATAGAGCAGCAGCGCTCCGAATACGCACCATTCCGCGAGTGTCATCTTCCCTCCCCCGCTTGGGTGTGACCCTAGCGAAACCGGGCTCATCTTGACAAGTTCGGTGCAACGCGCGACGCAACTGATCATGACGACCGTCGCCCTCAACGAGACCACGCAGCCAGCCGTCCAGTCCGGCCAGAAACGGGTCGGCGTGCTCCTGGTCAATCTCGGCACGCCCGATACGGCCGATGCGCCGGGCGTGCGGGTCTATCTCAAGGAATTCCTCTCGGACGCCCGGGTCATCGAGGACCAGGGCCTGGTCTGGCAGTTCGTGCTGAACGGGATCATCCTGCGCAGCCGCCCCCGCACCAAGGCGCTCGACTACCAGAAGATCTGGAACAACGAGAAGAACGAGTCGCCGCTGAAGACCATCACGCGGTCGCAAGCCGACAAGCTCGCGGCCGCGCTGTCGGATCGCGATCACGTCGTCGTGGACTGGGCGATGCGCTACGGCAATCCTTCGATCAGGTCGGGCATCGACGCGCTGATCGCGGAGGGATGCGACCGCATCCTCGCCGTCCCCCTTTATCCGCAATATTCCGCCTCGACCTCGGCAACCGTCTGCGACGAGGTGTTCCGCGTGCTCGCTCGCCTGCGTGCGCAGCCGACGCTGCGGGTGACGCCGCCGTACTACGAGGACGAGTCCTATATCGAGGCGCTCGCCGTCTCGATCGAGACGCATCTGGCAACCCTGCCGTTCAAGCCGGAGCTGATCGTCGCCTCCTTCCACGGCATGCCGAAATCCTATGTCGACAAGGGCGATCCCTATCAGGAGCATTGCATCGCCACGACCGAGGCGCTGCGCCGCCGGCTCGGCATGGACGCGTCAAAATTGCTGCTGACGTTCCAGTCGCGCTTCGGCAATGACGAGTGGCTCCAGCCCTACACCGACAAGACGATGGAGCGGCTTGCCAAAGAGGGCGTGCGGCGCATCGCGGTGGTGACGCCGGGCTTTGCCGCCGACTGCCTGGAGACGCTGGAGGAGATCGCGCAGGAGAATGCCGAGATCTTCAAGCACAATGGCGGCGAGCAGTTTTCCGCGATCCCCTGCCTCAACGACAGCGAACCCGGCATGGACGTGATCCGCACCCTGGTGCTGCGCGAGCTCCAGGGGTGGATATAATGAGCCTGGATTTGATGGGCTCCCCATGAACCGCCGCGAGGTGTTGGGGCTTGTTGGGATGATCGCGGCGCTGCCGTCCCCAGCACTGGCGCAGCAACCGGCGCGGCGGCTCGGCGTGCTCTCGGTCACGGCCGCCGACGATGCGATCGGGCAGACGCGCAGCGCCATCCTGGTCGAGGCGCTTGCCGCCCATGGCTGGAAAGAGCACGACAATCTCAGGATCGACTGGCGCAGCGGCGCCGGCGACCGGGCGCGGATCGCCGGGCTCGCCGAGGAGCTGATCGCGCTCAAGCCCGACATCCTGCTCGCGATCGGCACGCCCTCGGTCGAAGAGCTGCGGCGGCGCACCGCGACGATCCCGATCGTATTCGCCGTGGTGACCGATCCCGTCAGCCAGGGCTTTGTCGAAAACCTCGCCCATCCCGGCGGCAACATCACCGGCTTCACCGATTACGACGGCCCGCTGGCCGGCAAATGGCTGGAGATGCTGACGCAAGTGACGCCCAAAGTGTCCCGCGTCTGCGTCGTCTATAATCCCGCCACTGCGCCGTTCGCTGGCCTCATGCTGCGCACGATCGAGGAGGCCGCACGGACGCTTCATGTGACCGTCGAGACCGCGCCGGTCCATGACGCAGCCTCGATCGCAGCGCTGGCCTCGCGCAAGGTCGGCGGCCTGCTGATCCTGCCGGACTTCTACACGATGGCCAACCGCGCCCATCTGCTCGCGGCGATCGCTGAGGCGCGCGTGCCTGCGGTGTTCTGGAGCCGCACCTTCGTCGACGAGGGCGGGCTGATGTCCTACAGCACCGACAGCGCCGAGCAGCTCCGCCGCGCCGCCAACTACATCGATCGCATCCTGAAGGGTGCGCGGCCCGCCGACCTGCCGGTGCAGAACCCCACCAAGTTCGAGCTTGCGGTCAACCTCAAGACCGCCAAGGCGCTTGGCGTCACCATTCCTCCAAGCCTGCTTGCAACGGCGAACGATGTCATCGAATAAGGTCGTCCGCCACGGACACATGCCCAGATTCGTTAACTTTCGCCGCTAGGTCTGCGCCCGAACGCTTTCAAGAGCCCTTCGGAAATACATATCGTGACCGTTTCCTCCTGCTGTGTCTTGTGCAGAATCGTCCGAATGCCGACGTGAATCGCGACCGCTGAACCGGTAGGGTTGCGATCCCGACCAATGACAGCGCGGGAAAGGGCTTTTTCCTGCCTTGGAGGACATATGAGCGGTTTCGACATTTTCGCGATTGTTCTGGTTTTGCTCGTCATCGTCACGCTGATTGCCGGCGTGAAGACGGTGCCGCAGGGCTATGACTGGACCATCGAGCGGTTCGGAAAATACACCCAGACGCTGAGCCCCGGGCTCAACCTGATCGTGCCCTATTTCGACCGCGTCGGGCGCAAGATCAACATGATGGAGCAGGTGATCGACATTCCCGAGCAGGAGGTGATCACCAAGGACAACGCCACCGTGACGGTGGACGGCGTCGCCTTCTACCAGGTGTTCGACGCCGCCAAGGCGAGCTACGAAGTCTCCAACCTGACCCAGGCCATCACCGTCCTGACCATGACCAACATCCGCTCGGTGATGGGTGCGATGGATCTCGACCAGGTGCTGTCGCATCGCGACGAGATCAACGAGCGCCTGTTGCGCGTGGTCGACGCCGCGGTCTCGCCCTGGGGCCTGAAGGTCAACCGCATCGAGATCAAGGACATCGTGCCGCCCGCCGATCTTGTCGAGGCGATGGGCCGGCAGATGAAGGCCGAGCGCGTCAAGCGCGCCGACATTCTCGCCGCCGAAGGCCAGCGGCAGTCGGAGATCCTGCGCGCCGAGGGCGCCAAGCAGGGCCAGATCCTCCAGGCAGAAGGCCGCAAGGAAGCCGCGTTCCGCGACGCCGAGGCCCGCGAGCGGTCCGCCGAGGCCGAGGCCAAGGCGACGCAGATGGTCAGCGAAGCCATCGCCAAGGGCGACGTCGCGGCGTTGAACTATTTCATCGCCGACAAGTATATCAAGGCGTTCGGGCAACTGGCGGACTCGCCGAACCAGAAGGTCATCATGCTTCCGGTCGAGGCGATGAGCATGCTGGGCTCGCTTGCCGGCATCGGCGAGATCGCCAAGGCGACGTTCGGCGAGAGTGCGGCATCCGCCGCTGCCGCGGCCCGCCGTGGCGGCTCGGTGCCGTCGTCCGGCCCGACGCCGCCAGCGGTGCCGTAACGGGACCATGCGCATGCTCCGGAAAAGTGGACACCGGTTTTCCGATAGGGGCATGCGCCACTTCAAAGAGGTCGTGTCATGACCGACATGTTCGTATCGCTCGGTACCTGGAACTGGCTGATCTTCGGCTTCATCCTGATGGGGCTGGAGGTGCTGGCGCCGGGCGTATTCCTGTTCTGGCTCGGGCTCGCCGCGCTGCTGGTCGGGCTGATCTCGTTCACCGTCGCCGTGTCCTGGCAGGTGCAGCTGGTGATGTTCGCGTTCTTCGCGGCAGCCGCCGTGCCGGTGTGGCGTCGCCTCTCGCGGCCGAATCCCGATGCGAGCGGAAGCCCCTTCCTCAACAAGCGCACCGAGGCACTGCTCGGCCGCGAGTTCACGCTGGAGAAGCCGATCATCGACGGCAACGGCACCATGCGCATCGGCGACACGGTCTGGCGCGTCGCAGGTCCCGATACGCCGGCCGGGACGCGCGTGAAAGTGGTGCAGGTGGACGGCGTGAATCTGACGGTGGCGGTGGCGTGAGGACCCTTCGCCTCTCCCCGCTTGCGGGGAGAGGCCGGATTGCATCGTAGATGCAATCCGGGTGAGGGGGGCTCTCCGCGAGTCGGCTCTCACCGTCTGCGCGGAGGCTCCCCCTCACCCCGCCCTCTCAGCGCGAGCGAAGCTCGTCGCGGCCCCGCAAGCGGGGAGAGGGGGAAGAACTCCCCCACCTCTCCGCAAACCGGTGCAGCGGCATGAACGTCTCGCACAAATCCCGCCCGAGCGGCGTCAGCCCGTAGCCTCCACCTTCGCCGAGCTTCACGAACCCCGCCTCGCGCAAATCGTCCAGCCGCGCTTGCAGCACTGTCGGCGAGGCCTCGTCACAGGCGGTGCGCAAGCCGCGGGAGGTGAGGGGGGCGTCGCGCAACTCCCACAGGATCCGCAAGGTCCAGCGCCGGCCGAGCAGGTCGAGCAGCGCCATGATCGGCCGTCCGGTGCGGGAGCCGCGGACGCTGCGTGTTGTCGAGCCGGCCTGTTTCGCCATCGTCGCCCTCTTGCCTATTGCTACAGATAATGTAGCGTAATGCTACGATAATTGTAGCATACGGAGACGGCCGATGTCCCAGGCCACACCGCGCATTGCGCCGCTCGCGCCGCCTTATCCCCCGGAGATCCAGGCGCAGTTCGACCGCATCATGCGCGGCGCGCCGCCGTTGCTGCTGTTCCGGGTGATGGCGGGCCACAGCCGCGCCTGGGACAAGTTCCGCGCCGGCGGCCTGCTCGATCCCGGGCCGCTGTCGTTGCGTGAACGCGAGATCGTCATCGACCGCACCTGCGCGCTGAACAAATGCGAATATGAATGGGGCGTGCATGTCGCAGTCTTTGCCGGTCCGGCGCGCCTCACCGAGGACGAGGTCCGCGCCACCGTAGAGGGCGATGCGACGTCGCCGTGCTGGTCACCGGGCGAGCAGGTGCTGATCGCAGCCGTCGACGCGCTGCATCACCGCGCGACGTTCACCGATGCGGAATTCGCCGCGCTCGCGGCGCATTACGACGAGGCGCAGATCCTGGAGGTCATGCTGCTGTGCGGCTTCTATCGCACGGTCTCGTATCTGGCGAACGGCCTGAGGCTGTCGCTGGAGGAGAAGGCGGCGCGGTTTCCGTAGCTCTTGCCCCCGTTATTGCGAGCCAACGGGTCCGCGCAAAGCGCGGCCCGATGACAGGCTCCGCGAAGCAATCCAGGGTCTTTCCGCGGAGGCAGTCTGGATTGCTTCGCTGCGCTCGCAATGACGGAGGAGAGAGGGGCGCCACACTTTTCTCGTCATTCCGGGGCGCGACGAAGTCGCGAGCCCGGAATCCATCGCGCCCCGAGTGTGCTGCCCGATGGATTCCGGGCTCGCGCCCAAGCGGGCGCGCCCCGGAATGACGGCGCGGAGAGAGCGTGCCTTACGCCACACCCGCGCGCAGCAGATCGTGCAGGTGGACGATGCCCACGACCTTGTCTGCCTCGGTCACGAGCAGCGTCGTGATCTTGCGGGTGTTCAGCACCTCGATCATCTCGGTGGCGAGCATCGAGGGCGGCACGGTCTTCGGCTGCCTGGTCATGATGTCGTCGACCGTCACCGTCAGCAGATCGGGCCGCATGTGGCGGCGCAGATCGCCGTCGGTGATGATGCCGACGGCCTCGTTCGCGTCATTGACGATGCAGACGCAGCCGAGGCCCTTGGCCGACATCTCGACCACGGCCTCCGACATCTCGGTGCCGAGCGGCTTGAGCGGGATCTCCGCGCCGGTGCGCATGTAGTCGCGAACGAATTTCAGCATCGCGCCGAGCTTGCCGCCGGGGTGGAAATGCGCGAACTCGAGCGCCGTGAAGCCGCGCCCTTCCAGCAGCGCGATGGCGAGCGCATCGCCGATCGCGGCCTGCATCAGGGTCGAGGTGGTTGGCGCCAGATTGTGTGGGCAGGCCTCGCGCGCCTTTGGCAGCTCGATCACGAGGTCGGCGGCCTGTCCGAGCGAGGACGCCGCGTTCGACGTCACCGCGATCATGGGGATCGCAAAGCGCGCCGAATAGTTCACGAGGTTCTTCATCTCCGGCTGCTCGCCGGACCAGGACAGCGCCATGATGACGTCGTCGGTGGTGATCATGCCGAGGTCGCCGTGGCCGGCTTCAGCGGTGTGAACGAAGAAGGAGGGCGTGCCGGTCGAGGCCAGCGTCGCCGCGATCTTGCGGCCCATATGGCCTGACTTGCCGAGCCCGGTGACGATGACGCGGCCCTTGGCCTGCCGGATCAGGTCGACCACCTTGGCGAAGGTCGCACCCAGCGGGCCGCGCAGCGCCGCGGCGAGCGCGTTGATGCCGCCGCTCTCGGTCTCCAGCGTGCGGAGCGCGGATTCGACGCTTGCAGGGACGGGGCCGGATGATTGGGTCATCAGCGGTTTCGAACTCGGCATGTACAGGTCCAGGGAGGAGGGGCGATGGCCCATTGGCGCCTGCTTTAGCACGCCTCAGCGCATGAGGCGACGCGGCCGCCCCGCCCCTCAACGGGTCATTAACCATAATTGTTTTAAGTCCATTAACGATGGTTTCTGCCAGTCGGCGGAGGTCATCGGGAAAGTGTTTGATTTCGTTGGGGTAATTCCATCGTGGGGTCGTCTCCAGGCACGGGCCGGAGCCAACGCGCGCATTTCCTGTGCGCGGCTTTGCCGTGTCTTGTGCTGACGGCCCTGCAAAGCGGCCCAGCGGCCGCCCAGAGCCTCACGCCCGACCTGTTCAATCCCAACCGCGGCGGTTTCGCCGCGCCCGACACCTTGCCCACGCGCCGCACGGCGGGCGTACCGCAGGCGCCTTCGGACGCGCTGCCGGCATTGCCCGATCCCAACGCCGATCCGCGCAAGCGCCAGCAGGCGCCGGCGACCTCGCGCGTCGGCCAGGTGCCGACCTACGGTCTGCCAGCCGCCAACGGCGCCAGCGGCTCGGGTTACGACTCGCTCAACCGCAGGCGGCAGCAGCCCAAGCTCTATCCCGGGCAGCCGAAGCCGAAGCGCCCGGTCGGGCCCGGCTCGCCGGTGCCGCCGGCAACGCCGGACAGGACGCTCGGCCCGCCGCGCATCGCGCCGCCGCCGTCCGAGACTGCGCACAAGGTGCCGGTGTCGCCGGCGATGGCCGGCAACGTGCCCGGCCAGCCGCTGCGCCGCCGCCTCAAGCCGGACGAGGATCCGTTCGGCGCGGTCGGCGATTATGCCGGCAGCTTCCTGATCAAGGGCGGGCTCGAGCTTTCCGCCGGCTATGACACCAACCCGGCGCGTCTGAACAAGCCGGTCGGCTCGCCGGTCTACGTCGTCGCGCCCGACCTCCTCGTGGTGTCGGACTGGGAGCGCCACGCGCTGGTCGCCGATTTGCGCGGCTCGTTCTCGGGCTACACCAACAACATGCCGGCGACGATCGACGGCTTCGCCTCGCCCTCGCCGGTCGAGATCGACCGGCCCGATTTCACCGGCCATGTCGACGGCCGCATCGACGTCGACCGCGACCTCAAGCTGACCTCGCAGCTGCGCCTGCGGCTCGCCACCGACAATCCCGGCAGCCCGAACGTGCAGGCCGGCCTCCAGAAATATCCCGTCTATGCGACCTATGGCACCACCGTCGGCTTCGACCAGACCTTCAACCGTTTCCAGGTCGCCGCCGGCGCCACCGTCGATCGCACCGCCTACACGGATTCAAAACTCACCGACGGCTCGACCTTCAGCAACAGCGATCGCGACTTTAATCAGTACGGCGGGGTCGGCCGCTTCTCTTACGAGCTGAAGCCTGGGCTAAAACCGTTCGTCGAGATCCAGGGCGACACCCGCGTCCACGACCAGGCGGCCGATCGCAACGGCTTCTTCCGCGATTCAAACGGCGGCTATGCCAAGGTCGGCTCGTCCTTCGAGTTCTCGCGCATCCTCACCGGCGAGGTCTCGGTCGGCTATTCCGCGCGCAACTATGTCGACCCGCGCCTCAGCCAGCTCTCCGGCTTCCTCACCTCGGGCTCGCTGATCTGGAACGCCAGCGGCCTCACCACGGTGAAACTTGCGACCGACACGCAGATCAACGAGACCACGGTCCCCGGCTCATCCGGCGTGCTGGTGCACACCTACGGGGTCGAAGTCGATCACGACTTCCGCCGCTGGCTCACGGCCGTCGGCAAGTTCACCTACGGCACCTACGACTACCAAAACCAGAATCGCAACGACAAGACCTACTCGCTCGAAGGCAATCTGATCTACAAGCTCAACCGCAACGTCTGGATCAAGGGCACGCTGCGCCACGACATCCTGGATTCGAACCAGTCGGGCTCGAGCTCGCAGGGCACGGTGGTGATGCTGGGGGTGAGGCTGCAGAACTAGCGATGAGGCGCGCCTTGATGCGCAGTCGTCGCTACCCGCTCAGCTGTCATGCCCCGGCTTGACCGGGGCATCCAGTACGCCGCGGCTTATCCGTATACGTCTGACGTCTCTGGAATACTGGATCGCCCGCTCCAGTGCGCGAGTGCGCACAAGGCGGGCGATGACACTGTTTGTAAATCTGGCGGCGGAGTGAGCCGCGCCTACCGCGGCAGATCCGTCTTCCCCATCAGGAATGTGTCGATCGACCGGGCACACAGCCGGCCCTCACGGATGGCCCAGACCACCAGCGACTGGCCGCGGCGCATGTCGCCGGCGGTGAACACGTTCGGGCGCGAGGTCTGGTAGTCCAAGGTGTTGGCCTTGACGTTGCCGCGCGGGTCGAGCTCGACCGAGAGCAGCTTGAGCAGGCCTTCGTGCACGGGATGGACGAAGCCCATGGCGAGCAGGACCAGCTCGGCGTCGAGCTCGAACTCGGTACCGGCAATCGGCTTGAACTTGTCGTCGACGCGGACGCAGTGCAGCTTCTTGACCTGGCCGTTCTCGCCGGTGAACTTTTGGGTCAGCACGGCGAATTCGCGGATGGCGCCTTCGGCCTGGCTGGAGGACGTGCGCATCTTCAGCGGCCAGTTCGGCCAGGTCAGGCCCTTGTTCTCGCGCTCGGGCGGAGCGGGCATGATCTCGAGCTGGGTCACGGACAGCGCGCCTTGGCGCAGCGAGGTGCCGATGCAGTCCGAGCCGGTGTCGCCGCCGCCGATGACGACGACATGCTTGCCGCCGGCGAGGATCTCGGTGATGCCGTTCAGCGGCTCCTCGGAGACGCGGCGGTTTTGCTGCGGCAGGAAGTCCATGGCGTAGTGGATGCCAGCGAGATCGCGGCCGGGGATCGGCAGGTCGCGCGGGGCTTCGGCGCCGCCGGTCAGGGCGACGGCGTCATACTCGTTGAGCATCTCGCGCGGATCGACATTGCCGTCGGCGCCGACATGGCTGTTGTAGTGGAAGGTGACGCCTTCGCCTTCCATCTGCTTGACGCGGCGGTCGATGATGCCCTTCTCCATCTTGAAGTCGGGGATGCCGTAGCGCAGCAGGCCGCCGGCCTTGGCGAACTTCTCGAACAGGTGCACGTCGTGGCCGGCGCGCGCGAGCTGCTGCGCGCAGGCCATGCCTGCGGGTCCCGAGCCGATCACCGCGACCTTCTTGCCGGTCTTGACGGCGGCGACCTCCGGCTTCAGCCAGCCATTATCCCAGGCGCGGTCGACGATCGCGCATTCGATGGTCTTGATGGTGACCGGGTTGTCGTCGATGTTGAGCGTGCAGGACGCTTCGCACGGCGCAGGGCAGATGCGACCGGTGAACTCAGGGAAATTATTGGTCGAGTGCAGGTTGCGCGAGGCCTCTTCCCAGTTGCCCTGATAGACGAGGTCGTTGAAGTCAGGGATCTGGTTGTTGACCGGGCAGCCGGGCGTGCCGGGCGCGACCGAGCCGGTGCCGTGGCAATAGGGAATGCCGCAATTCATGCAGCGCGCGGCCTGGTCGCGCGTTTCCTTCTCGGTCAAGGGAACGACGAACTCGTTGAAATGCTTCACGCGCTCGGCGACCGGGGTGTACTTGCGGTCGTGCCGTTCGATTTCCAGAAAACCCGTGATCTTGCCCATAAAACCCGAAGTCCTGCCGCTTAGTCGTTTGTTCTCTCACTCCTCATCCTGAGGAGCGGCGCGCTCTTCGCGCCGCGTCTCGAAGGATAGAGGCCCGGATGGTGGTCTCATGGTTCGAGACGGCGCTACGCGCCTCCTCACCATGAGGCTTCTTTATTACGCCCCGATCGCGATCTTCGGCTCGGCGTCCGCGTTGGCCGCCATTTCGCGCAGCGCGCGCCGGTACTCGACCGGCATCACCTTGCGGAATTTGGGCAGCCAGTCCTTCCAATTGGCAAGGATCTCGGCGGCGCGCTTGGAGCCGGTCGCTTTCGCATGGCGCGTGATCAGGACGTGCAGCCGCTCGACATCGGAGTCGAGCAGGTTCTTGAACACGTCGACCCGGCCATGCGCCTCGAGGTCACCGGTGTGATTGTAGGTGCCGGCGTTGATCAGCTCCTCCGACAAGACCGGTTCGAGCTCGACCATGCTGAGGTTGCACAGCTTGTCGAAGTCGCCGGTCTCGTCGAGCACGTAGGCGATGCCGCCGGACATGCCGGCCGCGAAGTTGCGTCCGGTCTTGCCGAGCACGACCACGATGCCGCCGGTCATGTATTCGCAGCAATGATCGCCCGCGCCCTCGACCACGGCGACCGCGCCAGAGTTGCGGACGGCGAAGCGTTCGCCGGCGATGCCGCGGAAGTAGCACTCGCCTTGGATCGCGCCGTACATCACGGTGTTGCCGACGATGATGCTCTCTTCCGGCACGATGGCAGAGTTCTTCGGCGGCTTGACGATGATCTTGCCGCCCGAGAGACCCTTGCCGACATAGTCGTTGGCTTCACCCTCGAGCTCGAAGGTGACGCCGTGGGCGAGCCACGCGCCGAAGGCCTGGCCGGCGGTGCCCTTGAGGCTGACATGGATGGTGTCGTGCGGCAGGCCGGCATGGCCGTAGATCTTGGCGACCGCACCCGACAGCATCGCGCCCGCGGAGCGGTTGGTGCTGTTGATCGAAGCCTCGATCTTCACCGGCGCGCCGCGGTCGAGCGCGGGCGTCGCCTTCTCGATCAGCGTGCGGTCGAGCACCGCTTCCAGATGATGGTTCTGGCGCTCGGAGTGATAGATCTTCTGGCCCTTCTCCTCCTTCTGCTTGACGAACAGCTTGGAGAAGTCGAGGCCCTTGGCCTTCCAGTGCGCGACCAGCCTGGTCTGGTCGAGCAGCTGAACCTGGCCGATCATCTCGTTGAAGGTGCGGAAGCCGAGCGAGGCCATGATCTCGCGGACCTCTTCCGCAACGAAGAAGAAGTAGTTGATCACGTGCTCGGGCTGGCCGGTGAAGCGCTTGCGCAGGACGGGGTCCTGGGTCGCGACGCCGACCGGGCAGGTGTTGAGATGGCACTTGCGCATCATGATGCAGCCGGCCGCGATCAGCGGCGCGGTGGCGAAGCCGAACTCGTCGGCGCCGAGCAGCGCGCCGATCACGACGTCACGGCCGGTGCGGAAGCCGCCGTCGACCTGGACCACGATGCGGCTGCGCAGCCGTTCGCGCACCAGCGTCTGGTGGGTTTCGGCAAGGCCGATCTCCCACGGCGAGCCGGCGTGCTTGATCGAGGTCAGGGGCGATGCACCGGTGCCGCCCTCGAAGCCCGCGATGGTGACATGGTCGGCGCGCGCCTTGGCGACGCCCGCGGCGACCGTGCCGACGCCGATCTCGGAGACGAGCTTGACCGAGACGTCGCCCGTCGGGTTGACGTTCTTGAGGTCGTAGATGAGCTGCGCCAGGTCCTCGATCGAGTAGATGTCGTGATGCGGCGGCGGCGAGATCAGGCCGACGCCCGGCGTCGAATGCCGGACCTTGGCGATGGTCGCGTCGACCTTGTGGCCGGGCAGCTGGCCGCCTTCGCCGGGCTTGGCGCCCTGCGCCATCTTGATCTGCATCATGTCGGAGTTGACGAGATACTCCGTGGTGACGCCGAACCGGCCCGAGGCGACCTGCTTGATCGCCGAGCGCATGGAATCGCCGTTCGGCATCGGCTTGAAGCGGTCGGCTTCCTCGCCGCCTTCGCCGGTGTTCGACTTGCCGCCGATCCGGTTCATGGCGATCGCGAGCGTGGTGTGCGCCTCGCGCGAGATCGAGCCGAAGCTCATCGCGCCGGTGGCGAAACGCTTAACGATGTCTTTGGCCGGCTCGACCTGGTCGAGCGGCACCGGCTTGCGCTTCTCTTCCTCGGCGCTCTTGATCCGGAACAGGCCGCGCAGCGTCAGCAGGCGCTCGGACTGCTCGTTGAGGATCTTGGCGAAGGCGCGATAGCGTTCCAGCGAATTGCCGCGCGCGGCATGCTGAAGCAGCCCGACCGACTCGGCGGTCCAGGCATGGTCCTCGCCGCGGCTGCGATAGGCATATTCGCCGCCGACGTCGAGCGAGGTCTTGTAGACCAGCGCGTCGCCGAACGCGTCGGCATGGCGGCGCACGGCTTCTTCCGCGATCTCGGCGAGACCGACGCCCTCGACGCGGGTATGCGTGCCGGCGAAGAACTTTCCGACGAAGTCCGCCTTGAGGCCGACCGCGTCGAAGATCTGCGCGCCGCAATAGGACTGGTAGGTCGAGATGCCCATCTTGGACATCACCTTCAGCAGGCCCTTGCCGATCGACTTGATGTAGCGCTTGACGATCTCGTAGTCGTCGAGCGAGCCGGGCAGGCGGTCCTTCATCGCGATGATGGTCTCGAACGCGAGGTAAGGATTGATCGCTTCGGCGCCGTAGCCGGCGAGGCAGGCGAAGTGATGCACTTCGCGCGGCTCGCCGGATTCGACGACGAGACCGACCGAGGTGCGCAGTCCGACGCGGATCAGATGATGATGCACGGCGGCGCAGGCCAGCAGTGCCGGGATCGGCACCCGGTCGGTGCCGACCATGCGGTCGGACAGGATGATGATGTTGACGCCCTCGCGGACGGCGGCTTCCGCACGCGCGCAGAGCTCATCTAGCACCTGATCCATGCCGGCCGCGCCGAGACCGGCGTGGAAGGTGGTGTCCAGCGTGCGCGACTTGAAGTGCGACTCGGCGACGTCGGAGATCGAGCGGATCTTCTCGAGGTCCGCATCGGTCAGGATCGGCTGGCGCGCTTCGAGGCGCTTGGTGGTGGCGAGGCCCTGCAGGTCGAACAGGTTCGGGCGCGGTCCGATGATCGAGACGAGGCTCATCACCAGCTCCTCGCGGATCGGGTCGATCGGCGGGTTGGTGACCTGCGCGAAGTTCTGCTTGAAGTAGGTGAACAGCGGCTTGGCCTTGGCCGACAGCGCCGAGATCGGCGTGTCGTTGCCCATCGAGCCCGCGGCTTCCTCGCCGGTGGCCGCCATCGGCGTCATCAGGATGGTGATGTCTTCCTGGCTGTAACCGAATGCCTGCTGGCGATCGAGCAGCGACAGGTTGGAGCGCACGCCGGTGGTCGGAACCTTCGGCAGCTCTTCCAGCACGATCTGGGTCCGCTCCAGCCACTCCTTGTAGGGATGGCTCTTGGCGAGCTCGGCCTTGATCTCGTCGTCGGGGATCAGGCGGCCCTGCTCGAGGTCGACCAGCAGCATCTTGCCGGGCTGCAGACGCCACTTGGTGATGATCTGGTCCTCGGGAATCGTCAGCACGCCCATCTCAGACGCCATCACGATGCGGTCGTCCTTGGTCACGAGATAGCGCGCCGGCCGCAATCCGTTGCGGTCGAGCGTCGCGCCGATCTGGCGGCCGTCGGTGAAGGCGATCGCGGCGGGGCCGTCCCACGGCTCCATCAGCGCGGCGTGATATTCGTAGAAGGCGCGGCGCGTCTCATCCATCAGCGGATTGCCGGCCCACGCCTCCGGGATCATCATCATGACGGCGTGCGGCAGCGAGTAGCCGCCCTGCACCAGGAATTCGAGCGCGTTGTCGAAGCAGGCGGTGTCGGACTGGCCTTCGTAGGAGATCGGCCAGAGCCGGTTGATGTCCTTGCCGTAGAGCTCGGAGCTCACCGAGGCCTGGCGCGCCGCCATCCAGTTGGTGTTGCCGCGCAGCGTGTTGATCTCGCCGTTATGCGCGATCATGCGGTAGGGATGCGCCAGCGACCAGGCCGGGAAGGTGTTGGTCGAGAAGCGCTGATGCACCAGCGCCAACGCGCTCTCGAAGTCCGCCTCGTGCAGGTCGGGATAGTACTTGCCGAGCTGGTCGGCGAGGAACATGCCCTTGTAGATCACCGTGCGGCAGGACATCGAGCAGGGGTAATAGCCCGCAAGGCCGCGGTCGCGGCGCTGGTAGATCGCCTGCGAGATCGATTTGCGCAGGATGTAGAGCCGGCGCTCGAAATCGTCCTCGGTCTTGGCGGTGCCGTTGCGGCCGATGAACACCTGCATGCAGGCGGGCTCGGTCGGCTTCACGGTGACGCCGAGCGAGGAATTGTCGGTCGGCACGTCGCGCCAGCCGAGCAGGGTCAGACCCTCTTCCTTGATCTGGTCGGCGATGATGCTCTTGATGACGTTGCGCCAGGCGGTGTCGCGCGGCATGAACAGCGCGCCGATGGCGTATTCGCCGGGTTGCGGCAGCGTGAAGCCGAGCTCCTTGGCCTTGCGGCTGAAGAACGCGTGCGGGATCTGCACCAGGATGCCGGCGCCGTCACCGGCGCGCGGATCGGCGCCGACGGCGCCGCGATGCTCGAGGTTGCAGAGGATGCTCAGCGCGTCCGAGACGATCTCGTGCGACTTCTTGCCCTTGATGTTGGCGATGAAGCCGACGCCGCAGGAATCCTTCTCCAGGCTCGGATCGTAGAGGCCTTCGGCCGGCGGGCGCGAATTGTGTTCCTGAATCGGATCAGTCGTTTTCGAGGCGACCGTCGCCGACAGTTCTTCTGCCACGATGTTTGCGCGCTCGAATTGCGACCCGTTCATGTCCTCGTCCTCTCCATGCGGCAAGCTGTCTCACCGCCATCTTCGGCGCACCTTGGGCGTTCCGCGGCACCCGCCTCTGGGTCACCGCTCGTCCGCTGCGAGCCGCATTTTCTTAAATTCAGGCCAAGACGTTCTACGTCCCCGTGAACGGCTTTGCCTGTTGCCTTCTTGGTGCTCGGAAGCACCAACTTTCGCTGCAATCCCTATGCCGGAATCGCTAGCAAAATTGAGACAGCTGTCCTGTCCTAACCATCACCTTGCCAAATTTTTGTCTATCACACAAGCGCGCGAAAGTCCCGATTCCCAAAGTGTCAATCATCGCTTTCCGCAAGGCGCGCGGCCCCGGTTTTGAAGCAAACGCGCCCTGATCCGGCCCCGCAGACGCCGGAATCCCGAATGAAGCTTCGGATCGACCCTTCGGAAGGCGCGCCACGCCGCAAGAAGCGAAAGAGCGCGATCCATCCGGGGCCTGACAGGAGCGTGTCGACCATGAAGTTTTTCACAAGATGTGTGGCCGCCGCCGCGCTGGCGCTGGTCGTGACCGCGGCAGAGGCGCAAGTTCCAGCGAACGGTATTGTGGGAGGGGCTACGATCGCGGCGTCGGATTTCGACGGGCCCTATGGGCCGCCGAACGCCGTGCAGCCTCCGCCGCCACGGTACGGTTATGGCTACGAAGAACGCGGCCCGGCGCCGGCGCTGTTGCCGGCCACCGAAGTCTATGCGGTGTTGCGCGACAACGGCTTCTCGCCGCTCGGCATCCCGCGCCTGCGCGGCAGCGTCTACACCATCGCGGTGATCGACCGCCGTGGCGATGACGGCCGGCTGGTGATCGACGCCCGCGATGGACGAATCCTGCGCTTCATGCCCGCCGCCGACGCCTATGGTATGGCCCCCACCTATGAGGGGCGTGCGGTCGCCCCTTACGGTCCGCAAAGCGCGCTGCCGCCGCCGACCGTGGTCCGCAGCGGCCCGCCGCGCCCGCCCGCCCCGATCCCGCGTGTTGCCAGCCGCACCGTGCCGCTGCCGAAGGCGGCTCCTCCGCGCGGCCAAGTGCCGGTCGCAGCCGTGAAGCCGGCCGAGCCTGCGGTACAGCAGGCCCAGGCACCGCAGCCTCAACCTGCGCAGACCGCGGCCGTGCAGCCCAAGCCTACTGAAGCCGCGCCGCAAGCCGCTGCGCCGACAGTGGAGCAGGCAAAGCCTACGGCAACGATTCCGCCGACACAGGACATGCCGCCCGCGCAGGGGCTGGAATAGCAAGCTGCTCGCGTGATGCGACGGCGCTAGTCGAACTCACGGTGTCGTCCCGGCGAAGGCCGGGACCCATACCGCGAGGTCTATCGGTTGTGGTAGATGCCCCAGTCCCGAACGACGGGTCTTCGCCAAACTTCTCCCTGTGAGTATGGGTCCCGGCCTTCGCCGGGACGACGTGGGGGAAGAGCTGAGCAAAACAAAAGGCGCCTGAGATTTCAGGCGCCTTTTTGCATCGTGACGATCGCCTCTCAGCTTCGCCCATACCCCGCAGCTTCCAGGATCAGATTCGCCACTTCCTTCGGATGCGACACGAGCGAGAGGTGGCCGGCATCGAGCTCGATCGTGGTGGCGTTCATGCGCTTGGCGAGGAAGCGTTCGAGATCGGGATTGATGGTGTAGTCGTTCTTCGACACCGCGTACCAGCTCGGCTTGGAGCGCCATGCGGCTTCGGTGGTGCGGCCGCCGAAGATCGAGGCGGCGGTCGGCCATTGCACCGCGTAGAGCTCCCTGGCCTGCTCCGGCTTCACGCCATTGGCGAAATACTTCAGGAAGGCGTCTTCCGAGAGTTTTGTGTAGCCGTCGCGCTCGACGATGCCGGCGCGCACCGGGCCGGTCGGGAACTGCTTCGACAGCGCGACGAAATCCTCGTTCGCGTCGGGCGCGCGTGCGGCGACATAGACGAGGCCGGTGACCTTCGGGTCGGTGCCGACCTGGCTGATCACGGTGCCGCCCCAGGAATGCGCGACCAGCACGGTCGGCCCGTCCTGCTCTGCCAGCGCGCGCTTGGTCGCCTCGACGGAGTCCGCAAGCGACGACAGCGGATTTTGCACGGCGGTCACGTGAAGGCCCGCTGCCTGGAGGATCGGGATCACCTCCGACCAGCTCGATCCGTCGGCCCAGGCGCCATGCACCAGCACGACGTTCTTGGCCTTCACGGTTTGCGGGGTTTGTGCGTGAGCCAGGCTGAGAGGGGCCGCCAGCAGGCTCGCGGCGACGAAAAGGCTGCGCCAGAAAGTCATGATTGTTCTCCGTCTTGTCTTGGGTTCGATCTCCAAATGACGAGGCGCGGGGCGGCGGTGTTACGCCGTTTCACCGCTCTGTGATGCGGCGCAATAGTCCAGCAACGCAGTTCAGCAATCGGTGACGTCCTGGCGAAGGCCGAGACATCACCTCAGGCAGACCATCACCTCGGGGAAGATATGGCATATCCGTCGTTCGGTATTTCTTCCGCGCACGATTGATAGATCTCGCGGTAGGGTTCCCTGGCTTCGCTGGGACGACAACCGGGACGAGGAGAGCCAAACAAAAAAACGCCCCGGGGCACCGGGGCGTTTTCGCAACTCGGAAGTGGCGTGCGTGCGGTTTAGGCGGCGACTTGCGCGGCCGAGTTCTCGATCACCTGCGCCTTGGGCGCGCCGGCATTGATCGCGATCTGGCGCGGCTTCTTGGCTTCGGGAATCTCGCGCACGAGGTCGACATGAAGCAGCCCGTTCTCGAGCGAGGCGTCCTTCACCTGCACGAAATCGGCAAGCTGGAAGGCGCGCTCGAAGGCCCTCGCGGCGATGCCGCGGTAGAGCACCTCGGACTTCGAGTTCTCGCCTGCGACTTTCTCGCCCTTGATCGTCAGCGTGTTTTCCTTCGCGACGATGGAGAGCTCGTCCTTGGCGAAGCCCGAGACCGCAACCGTGATGCGGTAGGCGTTCTCGCCGGTACGCTCGATATTGTAGGGGGGATAACCGGGGCTGCCGTCCGAACCGGCCTGGTCGAGCAGGCTGAAGAGGCGGTCGAAGCCGACGGTGGAACGATAGAAGGGGGTGAGATCGTAGGTACGCATGGTCAAGTCCTCCATTGAGCGACTGTTTGCCAACCCGCCCGCCAATCGGGCCGGGCTTTAGTCTGTGTGCAGCCTGATGTTCCGGTTCCGAAACACTGGTAGCGGCCTGCACCATGGTGATATGGGTTCAGGGGAACGGCGTTCAAGAGGGCGGCAACTTGCGCCTTTTCGGCGCTCCAGCCCCTTGATTTGCAGCATTTCTCGCCCAATGACGCTGATCTCGATTCCGTCCAATCCCGTTCCCGAAGACGTCGTCAGCGGCACCATCAAGACACCCGATGGCGCCGAGCTGCGCTTTGCGCGCTGGGCGCCGCCGGCGAACCGCAAGGGCACGGTCTGCGTCTTCACCGGACGCAGCGAGCAGATCGAGAAATATTTCGAGACCGTGCGCGACCTGCGCGACCGCGGCTTTGCGGTGGCGATGATCGACTGGCGCGGGCAGGGCCACTCCTCTCGTCGCCTGCGCGATCCGCGCAAGGGCTATGTGCGCGACTTCGCCGATTTCGAGATCGACGTCGAGACCTTCGTGCAGCAGGTGGTGCTGCCGGATTGCCCGCCGCCCTTCTTCGCGCTCGCCCACTCCATGGGCGGCACGGTGATGCTGCGCGTTGCGCATGCGGGCAAGCGCTGGTTCGACCGCATGGTGCTGTCGGCGCCGATGATCGACCTGCCCGGCCGCACCACCTCGTTGCCGGCGCGGGCGCTGCTGAAGACGATGCGCCTGATGGGGATGGGCGGCCGCTATGTCCCCGGCGGCAGCGACCGCATTACCGGGCTCGATCCCTTCATCAACAATCCCCTGACCAGCGATCCCGTGCGTTATGCGCGCAATGCCGCGATCCTGGAGGAGGATTCGACGCTCGGGCTGGCGTCACCGACGGTCGCCTGGGCCGATTCCGCCTTTCG
This sequence comes from Bradyrhizobium sp. CCBAU 11361, assembly GCF_028128935.1. Lineage (NCBI taxonomy): Bacteria > Pseudomonadati > Pseudomonadota > Alphaproteobacteria > Hyphomicrobiales > Nitrobacteraceae > Bradyrhizobium > Bradyrhizobium sp. CCBAU 11361. The sequence continues at coordinate 31,648 of NZ_LBJZ01000171.1, read as the reverse complement.
TGCCATGCACACCTTCAAGGGCATGAACTACCCCTCCGAGATCCGCCAGCCGATCCTGATGCTGGCGGCCTCCAGCGACACCGTGGTCTCGACCGCGGCGATCGAGGAGTTCGCCTACCATCTGCGCGCCGGCTCCCATCTCGTGATCGCCGGCTCGAAGCACGAGATCCTCCAGGAGCAGGACCGCTACCGCTCCCAGTTCTGGGCCGCCTTCGACGCCTTCGTGCCGGGCACGCCGCTGTTCAAGTGAGGGGCAGTGACGGTGTGCTCCCTCGCCCCGCTTGCGGGGAGAGGGTTGGGGTGAGGGGGAGTCTCCGCAAGGGAGGTGAGAGTTGGACTCGTGGAGAGTCCCCCTCACCCGGATTGCATCTCCGATGCAATCCGACCTCTCCCCGCAAGCGGGGCGAGGTAAGAAGACCAGCTCACAGCGTCTTGAGATACTCGATCAGGTCGTAGCGCTCTTGCTCTTTGAGCACGCGGCCGATGGTGCCGTCCTTGCCGGGGCCCGGCGTGCCATCGAACGAGTGGCCGGCATTGCTGTTGCCGAACATCTCGGTGCCGTCCGACGCTCGCGTCGAGAAGCGCGACTGCCCGGTCTTGCAGCTCTCGCCGTCGACGACCGCGAAGCCGACCTGCTTCGGATCGTAGTCGCGACCACCTCCCATGCAGAACGATTTGGGGCGCTCGGCCGCGGGGCTCAGCATCCAGTAGAGCGAAGGCACCGATCCGTTGTGCAGGTAAGGCGCGGTGGCCCAGACGCCGTTGAGCGGGCGCGCGCGATACCAGGGCGGCGGCTCCTTCTTGTCGGGCGGCTGCGGACCGGGATTAGGGCAGTTCTTGCGCTCACCCCACCAGGCCTGCTGGACCTTCGGGGGGATCTTCGCATCGTCCATCGCTTTGCGGCTGACGATGTCGACGAGCACCATCAGCCCGAGCGAGTACGGCATGTCGGTCGACGAGATATCCGGCAGATTGCAGCTCCACCAGGTATTGAGGTTCTGCGTGGGATCGAGCTTGAGAAACCCCGGGACCTGAACCGTCCGCGTCTGCAGCACGCTGGCCTGGGCGGGATCGGTCCCCATGCCTTTGACGCTTTTCTGGACCTCGTTCAGGAATTTGTCGTTGCCGATGGTCTCCCAACGCGACGAGGACCAGATGCTCTGGTCCGGAAACTCGGTGTCGAACACGGGATCGTTGACCGGCCCGAGATGGCATTCGGTGCAGATCTGCGCGTAGAGCTTGCGGCCGTTCTTGACGCGTTCGCCATCGATCTTCCAGGCATTGTCGCCGAAGATGTCCGACGGCCATTTCGGCGATGTCAGTCCGGAGAGCTGCTTCTTCGGATAGGGCGCCGACCCCTTCAGCAGATCCTCGATCCAGTTCAGATTCTTGATGTCCATCGACGAGCGGAACAGCGTGTCCTTGGGGCTATTGTCGGACAAATTGAGCAGCGCGGTCACGCCCAGTGCTTCGCCGGCGTTGCGGATCAGCGGTTGTTCGATGGACGCGTCATATTGCGCGAATTTGAGCCAGGGCACGGTCCAGATCGGCGGGAAGCTGACCGGCGCGTCCTTGGCATGCAGATTCTTTTCGAAGCCGCTGAGGCCACTGAGCGTCATGTCCTGGGCGAAGACCTGATTGCCGATGCGGTTGAGCGCGTCGAGACGGCCGTATCCTTCCTCGGTGTCCTGCTGCGGCTCTTCCCGCTTCGTCTTCTCGTTGAACCTCGTCTTGCCGTCGATGGTTTTCGCGTAGGTCTTCTCCCAGTCGATCAGGAATGTGCTGATCGCACGCAGCTTCTGCTTCAGCGCATCGCGATCCGCATCGCTGGCGGAGGGGCCGAGCACACGGTCGGCGAAGCGCGTGAAGCGACCCGGCACGAGGAGCGTGTAGGCGATCGACAGACCAGTCGTGACCTCGAGCTTCCTCAAATCGGTCATCGCCGGACCGCCGTCGAAACGGATGTCGATGCCTTTGTAGTGGATCTGGCCGGTGTGGCAGGCGGCGCAGGTCAGGCCGATCCGGTCCTCGCCGATTTGGCCGGTCGCAGGATCGGGTACGCCGGTCATGCGCGCAAAGCCGACGGGCAGGCCGTCGACGTTTTCAGCCTGGGTGCCCCAGTTGACCGGCGGATTCCAAAGCCGCGCCGGCACCGGCTTCGTCTTGTCGTAGACGTTGGCGTAGCCGAACCGGCGCAGCGTGGCGTCGTCGGTGTTGATCGTCTGCGGGCTGGGGATGAAGCCGAAGCGCTGCAGATGGTCGCTGTCGTGTAGCATCCCGGGCTTTGCGAAGAAATGAAGCCGCGGCTGCTCGAGCGCCATGAACCAGTTATAGGGCACCGGGAAGGTCGCGGTGCCCTGGCTGGCGTGATGAAACCAGTGCCGGTCCTCCAGCGCCCAGTTTTGCTCGAGCCAGTACGCGGCCCGGGGTTCGACGTGCTCCGGCAACGGCGGCGCCACCAGGTCCCCGAGGATACCGGGCAGCATCGGCTGGAATTGATCCGGAAAGCGCAGCGCCACGACGCCAAAGACGAGGAGCGCGGCAACGAGTCCGCCGGCAACGCGCAATATGAGCGAGGGCGGGGTGACCGGCTGGCTGACGACCCGCTGGGTGATCCTATCCGGGAATTTGCGCTCGTCGAACAATGTCCTCACCTCGGCCACGCTGAGATAGCGGTCATCGCCGTGACCCTTGCCCATGATCTTGAGCAGGATCGGCCATTCGAACTTCATCAGGATCGGGTAGTACCAGCGCGATTGCTTGCCGGCGCGCTTGAGATTGTCGTCCATGAAGCTCTGGATTTGCGAGGCGTTGAGCCCGGTCTCGGCGCCGCCGTCGGGATCGGCATAGGTGCCGCCGAAACTGGCGAGCCGCGCGATCTCGTCCTCGTTGACGCGCCCGTCGACGCCGAGGATGCGCGAGCCGGCACCGAGCTTGTCGAGCGGGCCGCCGCGCAGCGTATTGAGCTGTGCGCCCCAGCAGATGCTTTGCAGGATGTGACAGGCGCCGTTGGCGATCAGCGCGACGCCACGGGTCTGGATGCGGGCCAGAGTCTTTTTCGCTCCCGTCTCGCCGCTTGCATTTGCGATGGTCTGCGATAGCGTCCGGAGAGGCACGGTGCCGCCGTCGACAAAACCTTCGCCGACGAGGCCGCGCAGGAACGGACAGGGATTGTTCGGCGAGACCTGGATCGAGGGATTGACGGGGGGCTTCGAGGCGGGGTCGTTCATGGCCCAAATTCCTGAAAACGGCGAATCGTGAAATGCAGACGCGCCGATCAAGCGCGGAAAGTCCTAACAAACCGACAGCAGGGTATACTACCTCAGCGTGTGACGAAGTGTGGCCGAATTCACTGTTGTGTCAACAAGAGCCGAAGCGGCCGCGGCCTGCCGGTCAGGACTCGGCGGCGCGTTTGACGTCGCTCTGGACGAGGGTCAGCTTGCCGAGCGGCACGCCCGCCTTGAGCAGCCCGTCGCGGTAATGGGCGAGGTCCTCGGGCCGCTTCCAGTGGAAATTGCGCAAATGGCGGTCGACGTTCAGGGTCGGGTAATTGCCCATGAGCACGCGGGTGGCCTCGACGGCCTCGTCGGTCCGCTCCAATTGCGCCAGTGCCGCGGCACGGATCGCCAGCGCCTGCATGTGGTTCGGGTTGATGTAGAGCTGCTCGCGGGCCCACGACAGGGTCGCGTCATACTGCCCCAGCAGATAATGGCTGAACGCGTTCAGCGCGGCCCATTGGTAGCGCGGGTCGCTGTTGTCGCGCTGCGCGGCCATCGAAAACAGCTCGATCGCCTCGCGGTGCTCGCCGATGACGAAATGGCAGATGCCGAGCACGCCGCGCGCGCCCATGTCGTAGGGGTTGAGCGCGACCGCGCGCTTGGCGGCGTCCATCGCGGCCTCGTAATGCCCCTCCATCGCATGGGCCCAGGACAGGATCGAGAACGCAAAGGAGGAGCGCGGGTCGAGCCGGACGCTGGTTTCGGCGAGGTTCATCGCCTCGGCCCACATCTCCCGCGTGCCCTTGATCCAGCCGAACTGGATGCTCTGGATCTGGATCGTGCCAAGATAGGCGTGCGCGATCGCCAGGTTGGGATCGATCTCGATGGCCTCCCGGAACAGGTCGATTGCGGCGGCCAGGTCCTCCTTGGTCTGCCGGTAGTAATGCGACAGCCCCTTGAGGAAACGGTCCCACGCGGTCACGTCGGTCGAGAGCCGCGCCGGCGCCGAGGCCTCCGCGCGAACGATCTCGGTGGCGATGGCGGCGGACAGGTTGGTGGTGATCTCGTCCTGCATCGCGAAGAAGTCGCCGATGTCGCGGTCGTAGCGCCCGGTCCAGAGCTGCTCGCCGGTCTCCGGCGCGATCAGCTCGGCGGTGACGCGGATCTTGGCTCCGGCGCGCCGCACCGAGCCCTGGATCAGATAGGTGGCGTCGATCTCGCGTGCGATCAGCCGGGTGCTCGTGTTCTTGCCCTTGAAGGCGAAGGTCGAGTTGCGGCTCAGCACGCGATAGAAGGATTGCAGCGACAGTGCGTGGATCAGATCCTCGGTGAGGCCGTCGGAGAAATATTCGTCCTGGGCGTCGCTGAGATTGGCGAAGGGCAGCACGCCGACGATGGCGGTGCGGTACTGCTGCGAGAGGGTGGACGCCTCCCTCAGCTCGGGAGCGAGCGCCGGCGCGCCCTCGGGCTTCCAGGTCCAGACCCCGACCGCATCCTTGATGTTCTTGAAGCGATGGTTGCCGACATCGACCAGCGGCACGGTGAGATGCTTGCTCGCCTCCCTGTAGGCCTTGGCCGAGATGGCGAAGCCGCCGGGGCTCGCCACCGATTCCAGGCGGACGGCAATGTTGACATCGTCACCGAACACCTCGTCCTCGTCGGCGATGACGTCGCCCATGTGGATGCCGAGCCGGAATTGCATGGCGCGGTCGGCCGGCAGGTGGTGGTTGCGCTCCGCCATCAGCGTCTGCATCGCGATCGCGGCCTCGGTGGCGCCGACGATCGAGGGGAATTCCAGCAGGAAGCCGTCGCCGGTGTTCTTCACGACGCGGCCGCCGTGATTGAGGATGATGGGGTGAATCGCGCTGCGATGGGCCTTGAAGGCGGCATGGGTGCCGGCCTCGTCGCTGCCCATCATGCGCGAATAGCCGGCGACATCGGCGCAGACAATGGCGGCCAGACGTCTTTCCATAGCCCCGGAGCTCCAACGGACCGAGGACCGGCCACGGCGTGGCAATCGCCTCGAATCCCGCATTTCAAGAACCCAGCCTTTATAGAACAGATGAGGCCGCGGGAAAGTATGATCCGCATTGCAAATTCAAGGTAAATCCTACGCAGTCCCGGCGGTGGACGACGGCGGCCGAACCGACTAAGCCCGATCTCTTGAGACGGACGGGGCGGCGGGGCACCTCACATGCTAGGCATTCACGAAATCTGGCTCTTCATCCTGTCAGGCGTGCTGCTCAATATCACGCCGGGACCTGATACCGTCTACGTTATCGGCCGCAGCATGCAGATGGGCTGGCGGGGCGGGGCCGCCGCCGCCTTCGGCATCAGTTGCGGCTGTTTTTTCCACGTCGCGGGCGCGGCGATTGGCCTTTCGGCCCTGCTGATGGCCTCATCCACCGCCTTCTCGATCCTGAAGCTGGTCGGCGCGGCCTATCTGGTCGTAACCGGGCTTCAGATGCTGTGGTCGCGGCCGACACTGGCATCGGCGATCGACGAGCCGGCGCGGAGCTCGCTGCGGCGGGTGTTCCTCCAGGGCGTCTTCACCAACGCGCTCAATCCCAAGGTCGCGCTGTTCTTCCTGGCCTTCCTGCCGCAATTCGTCGCAGCCGATTCACCGCACATGCCGCTCGCCTTCCTGACGCTCGGGCTGATCTTCATCTGCACGGGAACGCTGTGGTGCCTGGTGCTGGCGGCGTTCGCCGCAAAGGCCGCGCACCGGTTGCGAAAGTCCGAAGGTGCGATTGCCTGGGTCAATCGGGCCCTCGGCGGCCTCTTCATCTATCTCGGCATCCGCGTCGCCATGCTGGAGACGCGGTAACTCGTTCGAACGAATGACATGAGGCTGCGTAGGGTGGGTTAGCTCCGGGCTGCGCGAAGCGCAGTCCCTTGGCGTAACCCACCACTTCTGTCACCGCGGAAATCAAAAGAGGTGGGTTACGCCTCGCGGCTTGCGCTTTGCGCAATCTGCGAGGCTAACCCACCCTACGATCTGCCTCAGGCGAATTCCTTCAGTAGCGCGCTGCCGGCGAGATAAAGGCCGAGCAGGATCATCGCGATCAGGAACCAGCGGCGGAACGCTTCCGCCGGCATCCGCGCCCGCACCGACTGGCCGATGAACATGCCGGCGAAGGCCATGGCCATGCCCACGGCGCCGGGCACGGCATTGGCCGGCGTCAGCAATCCGCCGGCGGTGAGGTTGAAGGCGAGCGCCAGCGTCGCGGTCGTGAAGAACACGCCCAGCGCCTGCACCAGCTCGTCCTTCTCCATGCCGATCGCCTGCATGAACGGCATCGAGGGGATCACCTGCACGCCGGTCGAGGCGGAGATCACGCCGGTGACCACGCCGACCACGCCGCCGACCCATTTCTCGTTCTGCGGCGCGACGCGGAACTGGAATTTGTTCAGGCCGATCACCGCGTAGATCACGAGCAGGGCGCCGAGCACGATCGTGCCATAGCGCGCATGCGGGCCGGTCAGCGCGCCGGCATTGAGCCAGCAGCCGATCACGGTGCCGATCATCAGCGGCCACAGCCGCCTGAGGATGTCGCGCAGATGGGGGCCGACGAAAGTCTGCCAGATATTGGTGACAATGGCGGGCACGATAACGATGGCGATCGCACGGCTCGGGGCCATGCTCACCGCGAGCAGGCCCATGGAGACGGTCGGCAGGCCGAGCCCGACCACGCCCTTGACGAATCCGGCGATCAGGAAGACGGCGGCGATGACGATGAGGAGAGGGTCGATCATGACCTGCACATTGACCGAAGCCGCGCCCGGGCACAATCTGGAGGTTACGGAGACAGCCTTCGCCATAGACGAAGGCTAGGTTGGAGGAATCCGGATGCGTTTCGATCTCGTCGATCTCCAGCTGTTCATCGCAGTCGCCGACCAGCGCAGCATCACGCGTGGCGCCGAGCGGTCGCATCTGGCGCTGGCCTCGGCCAGCGCGCGCATCAAGGGGCTCGAGGACGCGCTCGGCGTCGCGCTGCTGAAGCGCGGGCGCCGCGGCGTCGAGTTGACCGCAGCGGGCGAGAGCCTGCTCGATCACGCGCGCCTCGTGATCCACCAGATCGACGCCATGCGCGGCGATCTCGCAGGCTTTGCCAGTGGCGTGCGCGCCAGCGTGCATTTCCTCGCCAACACCTCCGGCCTGTCGGAGCATCTGCCGAAGGCGCTGGCCGGCTTCCTGCGCGAGCATCGCGACGTCGCCATCGACATCGAGGAGCGCGAGAGCACCGACATCGCGGCCGCGATCACCGCCGGCGCCGCCGATCTCGGCTTCGCCGCCGAGCACGCGCTGCCCGACCATATCGAGCGCTTCGTCTTCAGCGAGGACCGCCTGACACTGGTGACGTCCAGGCGCGGCCCGTTCGCCGGCCGCCGTCAGATCGATTTCCAGGAGGCGGGCGCGTGCGAGTTCGTCGGGTTGACCAGCGCCACCGCGCTCCAGGTTCATATTTCGAAGCACGCGGCCCGGCTCGGCATGCGGCCGCATTACCGCGCGCGCCTGCGCGATTTCGACGCGATCTGCCAGATGGTCGCCGCCGATGTCGGCGTCGCCCTGGTGCCCGAAGCCGCCGCCCGCCGCTGCGCCAGGCTGATGCCGCTCGCCATGGTCCGCCTGCGCGATGCCTTCGCCAACCGCAAACTCGTGATCTGCGCGCGAAGCTTCAAGACGCTGCCGCGCCCGGCCAAGATGCTGGTGGAGCATTTGCGGGCAGAGGCGGCGTGAGATGGCGGCGCAAACTCGTCATGCCCGGGCTTGTCCCGGGCATCCACGTTCGTGGTGCCGCGTCGCGAAGACGTGGATGGCCGGGACAAGCCCGGCGATGACGGTGCGGCAACTGTCCTTGTCTACTTCGCCGTCTCCACCCCTGCGTCCTTGATCACCTTCGTCCACTTCCTGGTCTCGTCCGCGATGAATTGGCGAAAATGCTCCGGCTCGTCGCCGATCAGCGTCGCGCCTTGTGCGGCGAGCTTTTCCTTCACGGCCGGATCCGCCATCGCCTTCGTCGCCAGGCCATGCAGCGCGGTGATGATCTCCTTCGGCGTGCCCTTGGGCGCGACCATGCCGTACCAGTTCTCGATGCGCAGATCAGGAAAGCCCGCTTCCGCCGTGGTCGGCACCTCAGGCGCCGTCGGTGCGCGCTCGGCCGAGCCGACCGCGATCGGCCGCAAGGCGCCGGCCTTGACCTGCGGCAGCAGCACGGGGAGATCGAGGAACGTCATCTGCACCTGCTGGCCGAGCAGGTCGTTCACCGCGGGCGCGGCGCCGCGATAGGGCACATGCACGATGTCGATCCTGGCGGTCAGCTTGAACAATTCGCCGGCGAGATGCGGCAGGCTGCCGGGGCCGGAGGAGGCGAAGTTGAGCTTTCCCGGCTGCGCCTTGGCGAGCGCGATCAGTTCGCCGATGTCCTTGGCGGGCACGTTGGTGGCGACGACCAGCATTTCCGGCACGGTCGCAACCAGCGTCACCGGCGTGAGGTCGGACAATGTGTCGTAGGCAACCCGCTCCATGCTCGGGCTGATCGCAAGCGCGCCGGCTGAGGAGATCGCGATGGTGTAGCCGTCGGGCGCGGCCTTCGCGACCGCGTCGGTGCCGAGCACGCCACCCTGGCCGCCGCGATTGTCGATCAGCACCGGCTGCCCTGATAGCTCCGACATGCGCTGGCCGATCACGCGCGCGATGATGTCGTTGGGACCGCCGGCCGGGAACGGCACGATCAGCTTGATCGGCTTGGCTGGAAAATTCTGGGCGGAGGCGAGGGCGGGAAACAGAAGCAGGCTTGCGAGGAAGAGCTTACGCCAGTTTTTCATACAAGCCCCCTGAAGCATGATCCGGAAAAGTGTGCAGCGGTTTTCCGAATGGATCATGCGCAAACGACGGGTCGTTTATCCATTGAGCAGTTTCATTGCTTCTTCGTGAACCCTGGCGTCGCCGGCCGCGATGATGCGGCCGCCGCCCTGGGCCGGCTTGCCTTCCCAGGTGGTGACGACGCCGCCGGCGCCGGTCACGATCGGGATCAGGGCCGCGATGTCGTAGGGCTTCAGCTCGGTCTCGACCACGAGATCGACGTGGCCGGCCGCCAGCATGCAATAGGAGTAGCAGTCGCCGCCATAGCGCGACAGCCGCGCGCCCTTCTCGATGCGGCCGAAAGTGGCACGGTCGCGCTCGTTCATGAGCAGCGGGCTGGTGGTGTAGGTCGTCGCCTCCGACAGCGAAGTGCAGCGGCGGACCTGGAGCCGGCGCTCGCCGGAGGGGCCTTTATAGTTGGCCGAGCCGTTGTCGCCGGAAAAACGCTCGCCGATGAAGGGCTGGTGCATCATGCCGAACACCGGCGCGCCCTTGTGCAGCAGCGCGATCAGCGTGCCCCAGATCGGGAACCCGCCGATGAAGGACTTGGTGCCGTCGATCGGATCGAGCACCCAGACATAGTCGGCGTCCTCGCGCTCATTGCCGAATTCCTCGCCGACGATGCCGTGCTGGGGGAAGTTGGCCTTGATCAGCCGCCGCATCACCGCCTCCGCGGCGCGGTCGGCCTCGGTGACGGGATCGAAATCCTTGGTCTTGCTCTTGTCGTCGATCGACAGCGAGGTGCGGAAGAACGGCAGGATGGTTTCGCCGGAGGCGGTGGCGAGCCGTCCGATGAAGGCTGAGAAGTCGATCACCGTCACGGCGCATCCTCAAAACGAAAGTCGGGTGAAGCTCGCATCTGCCTATCTCAATTCGCCTCTCGCGTGCAGCGCTGTCTTGATTTGCACCCTGGTATTTTGGATGCGGAGACCGGCTGCCTCATCCGAGCCATATGCTGGCCAAATATCGATCATTGAGTTGAAAACTTAGTTCCGAACATGCCTTGTTCGTATGCAAATGACTATCAACCCATTGAATTTCCTTATCAAAGAGACTGAATCTGGGTTTCTCTGGAAGCAACAGAGCCATGTGTGTTTTGCATGGGAAACCGCTCAAAAGCCCTTGCACTTTGTGCGGCGCGGCCGCATATTGTTGCGGTGCGGTAGCGCTCTGCGTTACCGCTGCCCTCCTTGGGCGTTTCCTCCCTAGACTTGGGCCGCTTGCGTCATTCGCGAGCGGCCCTTTTTTCTTGGGCCGTCTGTTTCGTTTCGACTGCGCGAAAACGCGAAGTGAAGATCCGGCGTCCGATATGCGCGCAGCTGTGTTCTGTGATTCGCGACGTCGTCGCGCGATGACGGCTTGCGCCTATTCCGCCGCGGCCTGGAACGGGCCGAGATCGCCGAACGGAATCGTGCTCGCCAGCACGTCCGCGAGGACGCCGAAGTCGGTTGCCACCTGCGCAAAGCGCGGACTGCGCTCGCGCCGTCGCTCGTCCATGTAGATCGCGCGGTTGAGTTCGAGCTGCACCGCGTGAAGCCCGCTCGCCGGGTTGCCGTAATGCTCGGTGATGAAGCCGCCGGCATAGGGCTTGTTGCGGCCGATCGAATAGCCGAGCCCGCCCATGGTCTCCTCGACCCGGTCGGGCAAAAACGGCGTGCAGCTCGTGCCGTAGCGGTCGCCGATCACGATGTCGGGCCGGCGCGGCTCGTCTCGGCTGACGCCGACCGAGGGCATCGAGTGGCAATCGACCAGCACCACGGTGCCGAACATCTGGTGCACCTTGTTGATCAGCCGACGCAGCGCGCGGTGGTAGGGCTTGTAGAGCGTCTCGATCCGCGCCAGCGCATCGTCGACCAGGATGCGGTCGCGATAGATCTCCTGGCCGTCGCCGACCACGCGCGGAATGGTGCCGAGGCCGCCGGCGACCCGCATCGAGCGGGTATTGGCAAAGCTCGGCAGCCGCCCGGTGAACATACGGGGGTCGAGCTCGTAGGGCTCGCGGTTGACGTCGACATAGGAGCGGGGAAAGTTGACCCGCACGGTCGGAAAGCCGCGGGCGCTGAGATGGCCGATCAGCTCGTCCATGAAGGAGTCTTCCGACCGCCGCAGCGTCGGCAGGTCGATCCTGGAGGCGCTGAGGAATTCGTCCGGATAGGTCGAGCCGGAATGGGGCGAGTTGAAGATGACCGGCGCGCGCCATTCGGCGGGCTCGACGATCTCGAAGGCTGGCGACATCTCGCCGTCAAACCGGGTCATCTTCTCAGGCTTCGTCCCTTATTCCCAGGCTTCGTCCCTTCACGCCACAAGATCCGGCCCCGCAGGATCCTGCAAGGTCCGGCAAAGGCTTGAACGGATTGATTCGGCCGGTCGAGCGGCTCTTATGTGTCGTCATTGTCTGGAATCGCAACCATTCTGCCAAGCGAAAAGATGTGATTGGCGCTGGAACATGTCTTAACCGTGCGGGCAGCGGGCGGGGATCGACTGGTCGGCTTCGATTGATTCGAGCCGCATTCGGGTTCACAAGGAGCCGGCAGCGCGAGCCGTCCAGGGTAAAGATTTTCACCCCAAATTTACCCTCTGTCGGGCTTAGTGACCTCTGCTGATATCCTCTGGGGATTCGACGTTTCCTGCCATGCCAAAGATCCTGCTCGCCGAAGACGACAACGACATGCGCCGTTTCCTGGTCAAGGCGCTGGAAAACGCCGGTTTTCAGGTCTCGTCCCATGACAACGGCATGGCCGCCTATCAGCGGCTCCGCGAAGAGCCGTTCGAGATGCTGCTGACCGACATCGTGATGCCGGAAATGGACGGGATCGAGCTCGCCCGCCGGGCCTCGGAACTCGACCCCGACATCAAGATCATGTTCATCACCGGCTTCGCTGCGGTCGCCCTGAATTCGGATTCGGACGCCCCCAAGAACGCCAAGGTGCTGTCCAAGCCCGTGCATCTGCGCGAATTGGTCAGCGAAGTGAACAAGATGCTGGCGGCCTAAATCGGCCCCGTTCCGTCCTTGCGCCGGGTCCCCTGAGCCGTTATAGGGACCCCACCGATGAAATGACCTCTAGGGCACGTAGCTCAGCGGGAGAGCACTACCTTGACATGGTAGGGGTCACAGGTTCGATCCCTGTCGTGCCCACCATCCTCTTCAATGACTTAGGCGCCCCGCGCCTGAGGCCTGAAGGGGTGGTTTCCACGAGATTTCCACGAAGGCCCATTTCCGCGCGGGCTGCCCCGTCCAGATGAGGCTGGCTGCCCCGGTGCGGGCGCTCGATTTCCAGACCCCTGGAGAGGGATGCCGAAGCATAGCCTTGCTTCCCCCACGTTACTCCGAAGGTAACGCAGAAGGCCGCGTGCTCTATCTCGATCATCGCTTCGGCCGTAGCCATCACTGCTCTATCTCGCATCGAGCGCGCTAGATCGTATTGACCGGAGACAGCGCGCCCGAACAGTGTCACGCGAAGTGCCTCTTTCGTCAACAACACGTTTCTCGTGGTTAAGCCAGTGCACTGGCTTATACTAATGGGCCCTTGCTCTCTCGATTCGGCCCCTCAGCGCATGTCTCCATCTCCAGGAAGAATAGCCAGCGAGTGGCTCGCTTATATTCGACCTCACGTCCGACCCTACGAGGCGCTGGGCCGGGGCGATCGTCGCGACTACATCGCCAAGCTGTCGAAGCGGGTGAAGCTGAGCGACAACACGCTCCGGCGTTTTATCTCGGCTGCCCAGTACCTGGAGGCCGAGGGTATTACCCAACTGCCATCTGGCGTTCGGATGCCTGTCGCGGCCGTCGAGCGGGTCGCCCGCATTGCAGCACGCCAACCCGAGAAACGACAGCAACTGCTCAAGGATGTTGCCGAGGGCAGGCTTACGATCATTGAACTCAGGGGCCTCCTCAAGAAGAGCACCAAGGCTGTCGCCAAGCGCCAGCGCGTTTCACATCCTGAAGAGCCGCTGGAGAAGCGGGCGTTGGCGGCGCTCGAGGCGCGAGGGGCCCTCAAACGTGCCGAAGCGGTGCTCACGACGTTTCAGGATATGGACCACTGGTCGTACTTCGATTCGCACACCAAGCCTGTCCTGGTTATTCAGCTTCCGCGGGACCGGCGCATCGTCGTCATGGATGACAGATCGATCGGTGGTACGGCCGCCTCGTTCATGAGGCAGCGGAAGGAGTTCTTGCGCAACATTCTCGCGGGTGCGGCGCTATATGACCTTGTGTGCGTCTTCGCCTCGATCTGGCAGGAGGACATCGGGAAATTGATAGGAGCGATGCGGCCAGAGATACGGCGGCGGGTTATTCTGTTAGGGCCGGAGACGTAGCGGCAAAGAGCATCAATCCGCGCGATTTGGTCCGAAGCTGCCCGAAGAAGCAATCAGTAGGTCGAACGGCGGCGGCGATGCGCCCGCGTTCGGCGCTCGGTCGGACCCGGCCTGTTGCAACCGCTGGTTTATCTAGTTGTTAGTAAAGTTTGGTCGCGACGCAATAGTGCTTTCGATTGCTTGACTGCCCAGGAAGCGGGCACTCATTCTGGACGCATGAACTATGATTTCGCGAGTCTGTCCCACAGCGAGTTTGAGGATCTGGCCCGCGACCTCGTCGGGCGCGAGATAGAGCTTCGCTTCGAAGCGTTTTCCGAGGGCCCTGACGACGGGATGGACGGCCGCCATGCGCGTGCGGACGGATCGATCGTGATGCAGGCGAAGCATTACCACGGCTCCGGTTTTGCGGCGTTGAAGTCGAAGATGACTAAGGAGCGGCTATCGATCGACCGGCTGGCGCCGACGCGGTACATCCTTGTGACGTCTGCGCCACTCACGCCAAAGAACAAGAACGCACTAGCCGAGATCATCGGCCCGTCGCTGCGAACGCCGGGCGACATTTTCGGACCCGGCGACCTCAACGCCCTGTTGCGCAAATATCCAGATATCGAGAAGGCCCATCAAAAGCTTTGGGCGCAGAGCACATCGGTTCTGCAAACGGTTATCACTGAGGCTGTCGGAAAGGCTCTTTCAAAGCCGGGGGCGGTTCCCGTCGTCCTTGCCAATCTCCTGCCCCCCAAGGAGGCTACCGGAGACGCAGCGCCTGTCGAGAAAGCGGCGCGGGACACCATATTTCTAATCAAGGCGTCGCCAATCGACGACCTGCTTGAGCTTCCCCAAGGTCCAAGCACCCACGGCCCCGGCCTCAACGCCCACCACGACACCCCACGGCCGGGGCCGTTTTTCCCCGCTATCGATAGCCCATTGCCGGCATCGGCGGCCTAAGCCAATCAAAGTTTGGCCTGACGTCGGCGCCACGCCCGCCGCAGGCGGTGCAGACGAAGCGCGGCTCGATATCTGACAGCCGGACATCGTCGGGCCAGCGATCGGCGCTCAGTGCAACGTGATGGCCGCAATGGCAGTAGACCAGGACGCCACGCAAGCCCATCTGCCGCATCTCGCCGAAGGTGATCTTGATCGGTCGACCGTCGACGTGCGAAGGCGGTGGCGGTGGATGAGGCATGCCGAGATCAAAGCGGCGTCGCCAGCACGTTGCAAATTATCGATTCCTAGTAGCACGGCACGAGCGCGAGCTACTGCCGGTCGTGGGTTAAGTGCCTTGTGCGCAGGCCGCCGGTTCACGCTGGCGGGCCACAATCGGCGTACAATTTTGGATTGTGCGACAAAGTTGTAGGTGCTACTTTTTCCCGGCTATGTGGAGCGAGATACTAGTTCGTATCGCCATTATCTGTGTAGGGCTCACACCTGTCGTGGCGCTAGCAGTGCTGACGTTCTGGAAGTGAGGCCGCCTCAGGTGGCGGTCGGTTTCAAGCTGGCGGGTCTACTCTTGGGCGCGATAGCCCTGGCCGGCGAGCAGCTCTCTGATCCACGCCACCTTCTTTTTGGCGCTGCTCGGTCCCTCTATGGTCTTCCGGATGTCCTCGACCAGGCCCTCTAATCTCAGTCGATGCGCGCGGTCAGCTTCGCGCCGGATGGCATCTGCAATCTCATCGAGAGCAACCATACGGCGAGTATTGCCGATTTTTCCCGATGCGTCAAAGCGCCGTTGGCGGACTCTGACCTGATCGGCTCCTCGAAAGGCCGCCCCCAGCCCGCCTTCATCAGGTCTGCTTCACGCTGTCCGCGATTGCGCGTTCAACTTCTGAGGCGAGAACCGACAGGTGATCAGCCAGCTTCGTAAAAAGCTCTCGTTTCTTCGGGTCGGTCGCCAGGTCACGGATGAGGGCGCACTCGGCAGCATCCGTGCGGAGCTTTCCAACTGAGCCTGCATGTCTTTTGCGATCAGTTCCGTTCCCGAGCGGGAACCATACCGCTTGTGTACGAAAGCGGACAGACCTGATTGCCAGTTTTTCCTAAGCTAGGGATGCTTAGCGCTCCAACCGCCAAGCAAACCTCCAACGGTCCCAGCATAGGGGTATGCTGGGGCCGTTTTTATTGGGCCTCAGCCTTGATCAGCCGCACGAAGGTCCCGCTCTCGTGCAGCTCGAGCCCAACCTTTCTCGACCGCGTTATCCGATCGTATGAATGCCCGTCCTGCAAAGCGTGCTGCGCATGGTAGAGTGCACCGAACCGAGCATGTTTCCGCGCCGGTCGGGAACCTGCCCGATAGAGGCGACTTAGTTCGTTGGACGCTTTTCGAGGGCTTACCGATGGCGATCTATGCTTTCGCTGGCACAACGCCGCTGTTTCTTCCTGAACGATTTTTCGTCGGGCAGCTCGAAGGCTGGGTAGTGCTGGAGAATTTGGTCGGTGGACTACTGAAGCGAGCAGCGATAGCTGGGCACGGCGAACGGGATGCGGACACCGATGCGCTGGTGTTCAACGAGACATATACGTTTGACGATGGACACAGCGACACCTTGCATTGGACGATACGAAAAGGCGAGGCCGGCAAGTACACCGGATTGGAAAACCGACTTGAAGGTGAGGCAGTAGGCGAGCAAGCCGGTTGCGCGTTCCATTGGAAGTACACGCGCGACACACCGCAAGCGGGCGGTAAGTCCATCAAGCTGAATTTCGACGACTGGTTCTATGCGATCGACGACAGGGTTTGCATCGTGCGAGGTAGCGCCGGGCGTGCGGGAATTCCGTTTGCGACGGCACACGTCACCTATCGGAAGCTATAGCTTCGCTTGGTTCAGTAGACTCGGCCGGACGAACGGCTGGGCGAACCAATGGTTTACAATTGAGATAAAAACTCCTGAGAGTTCGGTAGGACCCCGCTCGCTAGTTTCCAAATTTTACCTTGCAGGAACAAACATCTGCTTCCGCCTGGGAGACTAGGGGTCGGAGGTTCAAATCCTCTCGCTCCGACCATTTTTTCCAAATCATCTGTCGGGTGGATTGACCGTCGGCGTGGAGAGCGCCCCGGCCGGTGACGCATGCGCGGCGATCAGTAGCGGATGGCTGCTTAGGGGGCGGCCAGCCTAAAATGCCGAAAACAACCCCATGCACAGTAGCGAGGCCATGGACGGATAACGGTTTTCCGAATCGATTTGACCCGTCGGGCAAAACAGGGGCATGATGTCATCATGCCGGTTCGTGGGATGAACGTCCGGAGCGGAGCTGTCGTCTCCCCGCGCCATGAAGCGTAACCTGTCCTCGCGGCCAGCAGGTCGCGTGCAAGCCCCAGACATCGTTCCACCTACCTCAAATACCCCACCACCATCCGCGTCGTCTCGTCCACCAGCGTCCGCACCGTCTTCTCCGTGAGCATCTCGGCGTGGTTCAGCACCGTGTTGTGCGCGACGGCCTCGATCGCGCTGACGCAGATGAAGGTGGCCAGGGCCGGGTCGATCTTGCGCATCTCGTTGCGGCGGCTTTCGAGATAGGTGCGGACGAGGGCGCCGAGCGCGTGAGCCCGTCCAAGTGCGCCCATGACTCGTGGGTAGCAGGTATCCAAAGCTACTTCCCCGTCTCGCGGGAGTGGATTTGCACGCGCTGCCCGTCGTATCGGGTCGATTGCTCGCGAGCGACGCCACCCCTCCCGGTAGCGTCAAAACGGTCGGGAAAAAACGGAGGAACGGTGAAACGTGGATCGGGTTGATCGAGCACCGTGGAGCGCTGCGATGGACAGAACCTCGATCTATGATGAGTTGGGCCGTGTTGAACGCGAGGTGGTCGCAGGAGAGCGCCAGCTTGCAGAACAGGAGCGGCTAGTTCTCGACTTGAAACGTGAGGGTCAAAATGCTGCAAGCGCTGAAAAGGAGCTGGAACGGCTGCGTGAATGCCAGCGCCTACGCGATCAAGACCGTCAAAGGCTCCTATCACTCCTGCAGCCCTGAGACAGCGAAAACAGCCGGAGGTGCTCGTTGACGAGGATTGATTAGCTCGCGGTAACGGTTTGAGAGTACGGATGTGGCCCTTCGCGAACCTGAACCGCGGATCCGGTCATGTCCGCGAGTTGCTCTCGCTATTCGTGCATCCCGATTTCCAGCGTCGCAGCATAGGGTCGGCTCTTCTGTCCGCATGTCTTGAGGATGCCACGCGGAGGGGGGCGATCATTTCGAACGTGAAGTCTGTGCTCGGTGCAGAAGAGTTTTATGAACGTCATGGATTTGTGGTTGTTGGCTCGGGCTCGACCACCAAGCGGGGAGTGATCATTCCCGACACACGGATGCAGCGCCTAGCTTGCGAACAGGGGTGAAGCAGACCAGTTGCGCTCGCCTTGAGTTTTCCGAACTTTGGTCCGTGTGATGCGTCTCGGCATTCGCCCCCGGCAACGTCAACTGTTATTCCGTCTGCTCGCAACGAAGGTTGGTCCGATGCAGCTACGCAGCTAATATGCGCAAATCTCATCTCCATGGGATTAGCACATGAAAGAAGCCATTATCCGCCGTGCAACAGAACATGATCTGCCCGAGGTGTTGAGCCTTTACCGACATCTTCATCCGCACGAGGCTCGACTGGAAACAAGTACTGCTGAGCGCGTTTGGTCCACGTTGCTTAGATCCGGCTTCATGACCGTAATCGTGGCGCAAGCAGCGAAGCAGCTTGTCTCTTCCTGCACGCTCGCAATTGTGCCTAATCTGTCTCGCGGCGGTAGATCATATGGAGTGATTGAGAATGTGGTCACCCACGCGGATTACCGCAAACGAGGGCTCGGGCGACGGGTTCTTGCTCATGCGCTCGATATTGCATCGCAGGCCGATTGCTACAAAGTTCACTTGGCCACCGGTTCGAAGTAGGAGAGCACCCTACGCTTTTACGAGGAAGCGGGGTTTGAGCGGGGGAGCAAGACGTATTTCGACGTACGGCGATAGTTTGCCCTAGTTGGCGCTTCGATCGCATGTCCGGATGTGGCCCATCCCGACAAATGCAGGAGGTTGTGCTGAGGTCTCCTATCGGAGCCGGAGCTGACAAGATGTGCTCACCGCAGGTATTACGGCACGTGACCCATCTGCGACATCAGGGTCCCACGGCCAGCCGTTTTCATGTTATCTCTAATGGACTTTCTCAAAGCAATTTATCGTTTCACGCGCCCGCTCCGAGCCGGCAATTCTCATGAGCGTCGATCTATTCAAGGAGTGATGCGGCTTTCGCGAGCACTGAGAACGCGACTATCCTCAAACGAAATAAGGACAGCCATGAAACGCAAAAGCAAGCTATCGATCACGGCAATACTCGCCGTCCTGGGCGGAACGGCCGTTTACGCGGAGGACAAGTACTCGCTGAAATCGCCGGATGGAATCGCGTTCTCCGATTTCAAGGGATACGAGGACTGGGCGGTGGTCTCTTCCGCCCGGACCGATGAAGTGCTCAAGGTGATCGTCGCCAATCCGACCATGATCGAGGCGTACAAGGCTGGTGTTCCGAACAACGGCCAACCTTTCCCGGATGGCTCCAAGATCGCGAAGCTCCAGTGGAAGCCGAAGAAGAGCACGGAGGCTCCCTTCGTTGTGGATGTGCCAGATGTCTTCACGCAGGCTTTCGTCATCGAGAAGGACAGCAAGAGATTTCCGAAAAGCGGCGGATGGGGATACGCGCTATTCAACTACGAGGCCGCATCCGACATGTTCACGGCCGATCCCAGCCCCACAGACTGCGGACACGCTTGCCATGTGACCGTGAAGGCGAAGGACTATATCTTCCACCCGTACCAGAAGCGTTGAACCGCGCGTGCCCTCTGCATAGAGCCTTCACCGCGTTATGTCCAAAGGCGAGAAGGCTCAGGCAGTCACAGAAGTCCGCTGTGTCGGGTAGACCGGACATAGGCGGCACAGTCGCCGATCGACGCGATTGACCCTTCTCGGACATCCCACGATGTCTGCTTTTGCGCCGCGTTGATCACCGAGCGCGGAAAGGTACTTGCGCCCGCAATCAGTTTGCGAAAGGGTTCGGGTCCGACGGCGCCCGCAGTTTGGGCGGGGAAGCGTGACGTTCGCCTGGCATCTCCGAACGCATCCGCCATTATTGGTCGAGGGGACTATGAACCCGACCCGACGCCTGCTGCAGCTGTGGATTGTTCTTTCTCTCGTGTGGGGCTGTGTCGCTGGCCCGACAGCCATCCTTATTTGGAAGAGAGACGCACATGTGCGCGCATACGAGCGCGCGGCCGCTGCGGTTTGGGCCAAATACGAGAGTGACTGTGGACCGTCGAAGAGCAAGGGGCCTTTGTGTGATTTTCCGCCTGCCGTCCCGCCGGCTTCTGCGATCCCGAAAGCCGTCTATCCAGTAATGGTCTTGGGTCCTCCTCTCCTACTCTTCTTCATCGGTTGGATAGGGCTCTGGGTAACGAGCGGCTTGCGCCGCTAAACCACGCAGCGGCCAGCCGAGTTCCGCTTTTTCCCGACCGAAGTAGCTCTAAATTTCCACCCTGAATAGAAATTCTTGCAACAATATAGGCGAGCCGCTGACGAGGGATGCGCGGCGACTCCGGGTGGGCTCAAATGAGCAATTGGCGTGCATCGGTACACCATAACTACAGGGTGTTCATCCTCGACAACGAAGGCCACGTCATCAGCCGCGCGCACCTGGCGTCGCAAAATGACGAAGCTGCAAAGGAACGCGCCAGGCACCTCGCCAGCTACGGGCTGGCCGTCGAGCTATGGGACGGCCCCCGCAGGATCGCGATCGCGAGCGAAAGCCGGACGATGCAAGCCAATATTTGCTCGCGATCAAGGCGCGTCGCTTCGGTCGATATCGTCCACGACCTCGCTGCTGCCGAAGCGGTCTGGCGCAGTCTTGAGAGCCCGAACCATTCTGCCACGCCCTATCAGCGGTTCGATTTCCTCGCCGCTTGGCAGCGTCGAGCCGGGCAGCGCGCGGGGCTTTCCCCCTTCCTCGTGATCGCCCGTGACGACGATGGCCGGCCGCTTGGGTTGCTGCCGCTTGCCTTGCAAACAGTCTTCGGCGTGCGCTGCGCGAGCTTCATGGGAGGCAACCACTCAACCTTCAACATGGGCCTGTGGCAGCGCGAATTCGCGGCGACCGCTACCGAACACGATCTCCACTCGCTGACGGCGATGCTCGCCGCGCGCGACAAAGCCGACGTGCTCGTGCTGCGCCGCCAGCCGACTTACTGGCGCGACCTGCAAAACCCCTTGAGGCTGCTGCCTCATGAGCCCTCGACCGTTCACTGCCCGGTGCGAACGATCGAGCCGGGCGCGACAACGGTGACCCTGATCAGCGAATCTCTCCGCCGCCGGCTGCAGCGCAAGGAGCGCAAGCTGCAGTCGCTTGCCGGCTACCGCTATTACATCGCGTCTGATGACGTCGAGATCAGCCGCCTGCTCGACTGGTTCTTCCAGGTCAAGCCGCAACGAATGGCGCAGCAGAAGCTGCCAAGCGTGTTCGCCGACCCTGGCGTGCAGGAATTCATCCGCAGCGCCTGCATGACAAAGCTAGCCGACGGCGGCCGCGCGATCGAGATCCATGCGCTCGAATGCGACGAGGAGGTGCTCGCGATCTTCGCCGGTGTGGCCGACGACCACCGCTTTTCGACGATGTTCAACACCTATACCATGTCGCAGAAAGCGAGGTTTAGCCCTGGCCTGATTCTCATGCGCTATGTCATCGATCATTTTGCCGGTCAGAGCTATCGCGCCTTCGACTTTGGCATTGGCTTGTACGACTACAAGCTGCTGGTCTGCCCGGACTACGAGCCGATCTTTGACAGTTTCATCCCGCTCAGCGTGCGCGGCCGGTTCGCCGTCGGCGCAATATCCGCCGTCAACGAAGCCAAGCGTTTCGTGAAAAGCAATCCGGCGCTGCTTGACATCGCTCAGAACCTGCGCAGCAGGTTGCAGAGTGCAAAAACATTCCAAACAACTTCTCTGGTTTTCTTACTTCAAAACTGCTGCCGTCAGTTGGGGCTTTAGCCAGGTCCGCAAGGCTTTTGGCACTTTTCAGAAGTGCCCCTCCAGCTGACGACGTCCGTTGATGGCCCGTTGCTGACCTTCGCTCGGAGAGCCGCAACGTCTGCTTCCGGGAGATGGGCCGACCAAGATGAAGTAGCCTGCCAAGGGCAGCTTGTGACCCAAAGGCGACAAATCCCGATTGCGGCCTGCTCGTGTACAGCTCGCCATTTGTGGGTTAGGTTCCGAAGTTGTCAAGTGCCGCACGTAGCTGATCCGTCAGCAGGTCTGGAGCTGGTCATGCAGCCGATGAACGAGGTCCCATTCGAGGCGACCCTGGCTGAATATGTCGAAGAAATGCTCGACGCCTGTACGCGATGCGGGAAATGCGTCGAGGCTTGTCCGAGTGTCGAGCCGGCCGGCATCTTGGGGACAAAGTCCGAAGACATCATCGGCGGCATCCTCGAACTGGTACGTACCGGCAACGGCCCGGAAGCGTCGCGCAAATGGGCGCAGTCCTGCATGCGGAGCGGGGCATGCATCAAGGCGTGTGACTATGGCGTCAATCCGCGTTTCTTGCTGAGCATGGCGCGGCTTGGCATCGCGAAGTCGGACAATGGGCTTGCCGAACGACGCCGACAGGGTGTCGAGAAGTACCGCGACGGCAGTCGTGGAGTGAGCGTGCTTTCGCACCTGCAACTCGATACGGACGTGCTCGAACGACTGGGTCAGAAATCGGCGTCGGTCTCCACGCCCGTTGAGGCGCCGGATTTCGTGTTTTACACCGGCTGCAATGTGCTCAAGACGCCGCACGTCGCCTTGCTTGCCCTCGATATCATGGATGCGCTCGGCGTCAGTTACCAGGTGATGGGCGGACCGAGCCATTGTTGCGGCATCCTCCAACTCAAGTCTGGGGACGCAGAGATGGCCGGTCGTATGGGCTCGAGTACTATGGAAAAGCTGTCGCACTCCAACTCGGGGCAGGTGATCTCCTGGTGCCCGTCGTGCTACGTCCAGTACACGGAAACCATCCTGCCAACGGTGGAGCGGCAGCGCGGCTCCCGCCCGTTCGAGATGAGCCCGTTCATGCGCTTTCTCGGTGACCGGCTGGCGCAGCTAAAGCCGCACCTTCAGCGCAGGGTCGAAATGCGGGTCGCGCTGCACAAGCATCCCGGCGTGGCCGGCGTTGTGGAAGCCGCCGCTGAAATCCTGACGACGGTCCCCGGTATCGAACTCGTCGATCTGAACCAGCCGGCGGTGGGTTTGCAGAGTGTGGATGTCGGCGTACTTCCAAAGTTCAAGCGCGAATTGCAACTTATGGAACTTGAGGCGGCGCGCGATGCAGGTGTCGATGCACTGGTCGCGGTCTATCATTCCGATCATCGCGAACTGTGCGCGCACGAACGCGACTGGCCATTCCGCATAATAAACATCCTTGAAGTTGTTGGCGAAAGCATGGGCCTGCATTGGCACGATCGCTACAAAGAGCTCAAGATCACGCAGGACGCCGACCAGATCGTCGCCGACTGTAGCGACCTGATCGCAAAGCACTCGCTTGATCCCAGCAATGCGCGTGACGTGGTGGTGAAGGTGCTGCTTGGCGACCAGCCGCTTCCCCTGAGGGGCGGCGCGCTCCCAGAGCCGCGCGTGGGGGGTGTGGCGCCGTCGTAGCAGCTTGACGTCGCCTATTGGCCCACACCGACGAAATCCCGCGCTCGTCCAAATGTCGGCTGTTAAGGGTCGACGGGAAATGGCTGACGTATGGCCAAAACGACGCGACTGCGAGCAGGCTTTGGAAACTGTGCCCCGGCAGGCCGTCGTCAGCATATATTTGGGCACAAGGAGGTGCGATATGGCGACAACAGCTACCCAAGTCGTTCTTGATACGCCGGCGGCGGAGTTCCGGCTCGTCGCTACCGACGGCAAGATTTACGCACTGGACGACGTTGCGGGCGAAAAAGGCACGGTCGTCGTCTTCATCTGCAACCATTGTCCCTATGTTAAAGCAGTGATCGACCGCATGGTTTCGGACGCCCGCGTGCTGATGTCGGAGAGCGTAGGCTTTGCGGCGATTTGCTCGAACGATGCGGCGAGCTATCCCGAAGACTCATTTGAGAATATGAAGCGTTTCGCGAAGGCCCATGATTTCCCGTTTCCATATCTCCACGACGAGACCCAGACAGTCGCTCGGGCGTATGGGGCGGTCTGTACGCCGGACTTCTTCGGTTACAATGCCGACCGCAAGCTCAAGTATCGCGGCCGGCTCGACGAAGGCCGCACAACTCCGCCTCGCGCGGCGGCGCCCCGAGAGCTTGTCGAGGCCATGCGCGCGATTGCGACCACCGGTCTGGCGCCGGCTGACCAGAAGGCGTCTATTGGCTGCTCGATCAAATGGAAGGACGAATAAAGCCGGGCCCTATCAACATGTTTCGTATCTAAGACCGCCGCGTGCGGCAGCATTTCACATGTGCGATTTGACTAGCGGCATCACGAGGGCCCAGCGGCGGCTGCCGGAGTCGCATTCGCCCCTTCTGCTTCAGGTCTGCTTCCGGGGCAACACGGACATCAACCGGTGAGATAACCGGCTAAGTCGGTCGAAAATGACCCCAAGCCGACACGGGGCCCGCCACCTCATTCGATCAGGGTGCGACGAACGAGTAGATAATCCAGACCACGATGAGAGCCGCTAGAACGAGTATCCAATTGGAAATTTGGGTACCCGCTATCGATGTTTTCCGGCCAAACCATTCCATGGCCCTTCCTCCCAGCTAGACCGCCCCACTTGGGCGGCTTCCCAAGCTTCCAACACTCCAACGATATCACCGATTTCCCAAAGCCGGTCGGTTACCTTTGCTACGCGGCGATCAGGAGCTAGTCTGCTGCCAGTTCATGATAAGCGCGGTTTGGCATCGTTCCGATCCGGACATAGCCGCAGAAGATGATGCGGCCGTAGTCGCTATGGATTAACCTGGAAGCGCCACACCAACCAGCCAACGGCGCTCTCGCCTTGTGAGAGGTCAGCGATGCCCGCAAATCATGCTACGCGCCCCTTGGGTCGAACCGGCATCCATGTGCTGCCCTTGGGCATCGGCACGAACAAGTGGCGCCGTGCCAATCGTGGGGCCGTGTTGGAAACATACAGGACTATTCATGATGCCGGCCCGTGCATGATTGACACGGCTGAGATCTACTTCTCCGAGCGCGTTGTGGGTGACTGCTTGCGTGCTGCCGGGCCTACCCGCGCGGTGATAGCATCGAAATTCCTTCCCCTTCCGGGCCGAATCTCTCCGCGCCGCCTGATCGGTGCGCTTGACGGTTCGCTCGCGCGTCTGGGCCTCAAGACAATCGATCTCTACTATGTTCATTATCCGCTGCCCTTGATCGACGTGGGAGTGTTCGCCGAAGGTCTCGTCGAAGCGGTGAAGTCCGGCAAGGCACGCGCGGTCGGCGTGGCAAATTTCAATGCGGACCAGATGCGCCGGATCGCCGATCACCTCGCAAGGGCAGGCGTTCCGCTCGCCGCCAATCAGGTCAACTACAGCCTGCTCCGACGAGCAGCGGAAGCAAATGGCGTGCTCGAAGCCTGCCGTGAACTCGATGTGGCACTTGTCGCGTATTTTCCCCTCGCGTCCGGCCGCCTCACGCAGCCGTCGGACAGCATGAACACGAAAGCGCTGCTGACATGTCTCGCCAATATTGCCGGCGCGCACGACGCCAGCATCAGCCAGGTCGCCCTGAACTGGCTGTTGGCGTGCGACAGTCACGTGATCCCCATCCCCGGCGCGACCAAGCCTCATCACGCCAGGGCCAATCTCGATGCACTCGGTTGGCGATTGAGTGAGGCCGAGTTCGACGCGATCGACCGAGCGTCAGCAAAGAGTGGAACATGAATCAGACGCCTTTCGCCCCTCCACCTTAGCGATGACCCGCCGCTCGAAGCGGCGCGGAGGTGGCGGCCAGGACGTGTGCGGAAAAGCGTGCTCCTGAAGGGAGGGCGGAGGAATATGACGAACAGCAAGCGGCGTCTGATTTGGCACGGGATGTTTCTTTTCCTGCTCGGATTGTTGACCGGCTTTATCGAAACAAGCTTTCAAAACCCGCGCATGGGACTTGCGGCACATCTTGAGGGCGTCATGAACGGCGCGTTTCTTGTTGCGCTGGGAGCCATATGGTCCGAAGTGAGGCTACGGGTTTGCCAGAAGGCACTGGCCTATTGGACTGTGCTGTATGGCACGTACGGCAATTGGGTCTTTACCACTCTGGCAGCGCTATTGGGCACGGCTGCGCTCTCGCCAATCACTGCTGCCGGTCACAGTGCCACGCTATGGCAAGAGGCTCTTGTGATGCTTGGCTTCATTTCAGTCGGGCTGACCATCGTCACTGCCTCAGTCATAGTGCTGTGGGGACTGCGAAGGTCGGCGGTAATTCATGAAGATCGATAGCTGGTCAGAGAGGGTAGCTTAGTCTGGTTGTGGCCCGTTTGAGACCTTACGATAGGCACTGAACATGTCCGCTCGCCGGGGCGCTCCGGAAGTCATGTGGGAACTCGCGCCGACGGGGCGGTCAAGGCTGATCAGGGCATTGTTGGCGATCGGCCCGGCGCTTCTCACCCGGCAAAGAGGCGCCGGGCCTATTGTTTGCGCGAATTGCACAACATTTCCGCGGGCCATCTGTGCGGCGAAAGCGTTCTGATCACGCGGGTCCTTGGTGCGACACCTGGAACATCCCAGCCTCGGACCATCCATCCGCGAGCCCCTGCTTCCTATCGGTAGCAGGGGCTTTGGCATTCGTCGGACATTTTCCATGCCTCTGTATTCATTCAAGCTCATCAATACCCGCCTTGTCTCGGATTTCGGAGTGCATGAACTTCCAGGCGAAGCGGAGGCGCAGATAGAAGCTATCAGGACTTGCTCGGTCGCTGCGCGAAACTCGCCCGGAGCTGATCGGCCATCACTATTCGGTCTCTGTGATTAACGATGATGGCGCAGCTGTTTGCACCATTCCGTTGGATAATGAATGGGCTGATTAAGCCCGCCAGCGTGAACCGGCGGGCGGTCAGGGACGTCGCTTGTCCGCCCGGACTTCGAGTGGAGCCAACCAACAGTTGCTGCGAGGGTATCGAAACATTAAATGACCAAGGGCTAGAGGGCCTTTCGCGGATCCCGGGTGCTGCCCTAATGTGGCCACTTCAAGTTCTGCCCATGGTCTGCGGGCGTTCGCGTTTGTGACGCTCATCTACCTCTAAAGGGGTAGGTATGTCCGTGTATGTTCGATGCTGGCAGCGCTCGCGGCGGGAATCGAACACCTGGGAACCAAAGGTTCCACCGGGGGTTGGTCCAGTTCACCGGATGCCCTACCGCCGATTACCATCCGGTGCGGAATGGCGGCCCCAGCCCCGCCCCCCAGCCTAGCTGGGGCCGTTTGTTTTGCGGAAAATCCGAGGTAGATCAGCTGCCCGCAATCCGCTCTACCTCGCCGGCACGATACTTGTACTGGGGATTGGACTGGTCTCAGGGATCGCGTGGTTTTTGCTGATGCCGTCCTCGCTGCCTTCGCGGTGCAAAAGCTCGCCATCGAGAGGGAGGAAAGGCATCTCCAGGCGCGATTCGGGAGGACCTATGCGGATTACGCCGGGCGTGTGCGGCGGTGGATCTAGGGTCATGTGTGGCACCACTTCGCTTCCTCCGAAATGGTAAAGTAGCGGATGCCTGTCTCGGCTTACCTCCTCTGCCATTCGCATCCAGACCGACCGCGGCCAGCACGTCGTCACCACGGGGCCCTACGCATTCGTCCGCCATCCCGGATATACCGCTGGGATTCTGGTGATAGCGGCAAGCGGACCCGCACTCGGATCGTGGCTCGCGGCCGCGCTCGTCGTGATCTTCAGCCTGCCGTTTCTGCTCCATCGCACCATCATGGAGGACCGAGTTCTTCACGCAGAGCTTGCGGGTTACGCGGATTACGCCGCGCGGGTCCGATGGCGGCTCGTTCCGGGCATTTGGTGAGAGCCAGACCTCACTTGGGAAAGCATGCTGCTCACCAATCCGGGTCATTGCCATCTCAGAGAGGAAGCAAGCGAGCCATGTCTGAAAGTGGCCCACAGCATCGAACCGTGACGTTCACTCTGGCGTCGGTTGTTTGGGGAAGACCGGGGCATGCTAAATCGACGCGAATGACCCATCTGCGACATTGGGCAGCACTCAAGAAAGTGTACGACCTCACTTGATCGGCGGAATGGTTCGCCCAGGCGGCGATGTCCTCAGCCTACCCGCTAATGTTCAACTGCCGCTGCACGTCAGCGATGAGTTGCTTCACGTCCTGATGGCCACCGTTGTTGAGGGTGATGCGCGTGCCTTGTCCGTCGGGCAGTGGCGTGGCGGTCACGATCCTATCCGTGTTGATGACGATGGGCTGATCGTCCGGTTGCGTGAACTGCACGAATGCCATGAAAGATGGATCCTGTCTGGTGGGCGCGCGAGCCGCGCGCGGCGCCCCGAAACCTGCGACGCGCGGGCGTCAAGGTCAAGCCTGTGGACCGAAAACGTAAAGGCAAGGCGCTTCAAATAGCTTGCGGCGTTTATGCCCGCTCTACCCGACGCGCCGCCTCGCTTCCCGGTGAGGGCAGCACTCATCTACGGGGTTGCGGAATGACCGCTGTTGGCACAGATGCGAAGTGCGCGATGTCCGCTATTTGGTCGCTATCAGGAAGAGCGGACGTCGCGGACATCGCGTTTTTGTAGATGCGGAGGTCATGCGAGGCGGGCCGCTGCTAGAGGTGGCGTGGCGGGCGCGGTAGAGAAGCTTGGCGAGCCGCCCAGGTTCCGCGCGGTTGCTGTGAGCGCATTTCTTCCCGCACACAATCCGCGGGCGGTTTTACTGCGTCAGATATCTATATGCGACAATCAGAGCCACCATGCTCGCGAAAATCAGCAGTGCCGAGAGGGATTTTCGAATCATTGGCCTCGTCGGATGGCGCGCAGCCGATGGAGCGGGCTGAGGTTTAGGCCGTCTCTGGAAGCGCACGACTTTGCCCTCCGTCGTTGGTGCGCGGGCCTTTGGTTCCGGCGCCGCGCCCACGCCTCCCATCTCGCTGTAATAAGCGCTGTAGACCTCGCGAACGGCCAGGGCCGTGGACTCGGCTTCGCTCATCGTCTCGAGTCGGGTTCGATAGTTGGTCAGAAAGCCCTGTGCGTTTGACGGAAGGTCATCGAAACCACCGAGCTTGGCCATCATGAGCCAAGTGGCAAAATCCGCCTCGGCCTTCGTGCGAGCTTTCTTGGCGATACTGGCGTTGGAGCTAGAGGACATGGTGGTCCGATTGGTTCGCCCGCCCAAACTCGCCGGCGTTCATGGCTATCGTTGGCCAGTTCGCTTAGGTATCTCGGTTGACGTCAAGTGTCCCGCCTCGCGCCTGGCTGGCGCGCCAGGATTTGCCCTGGCGCCGAAGCCGTCAAGCGCGCTGGACCAAATTAAGGGGCTTGCCTGCCGGCATCGTTGATCCGATCAATCTACTCCTTTGCCGAAGTCGTGTATCTTGAACGAGCCGAAAAGCTCGCTCATAAAACCGTCATTGAAAGGTTGGTGGCCGTGGTCCGAAGCAAAAATGCCTCGCCAACTTGGAACGATGTTAGGACCGTGCTCTTAGACTTCGATCGCGCAGGCCTTCGGGGACTGGTGCAAGACCTCTACACTGCGAGCAAAGACAACCGAGCATTCTTGCACGCCCGCTTGGGCTTGGTCATGATCAGCTCCAGCCCTTCAAAGCAAATATTACTACCTGGATATGCCCAGACTTAATGAACAACCAGTCCGTGTCGGTTTCAAGAGCCAAGAAGGCGATTGCGGACTACAAGAAAGCGATTGGTCGCCCGGAGGGGATGGCGGAGCTGTCGATATTTTATTGCGAAGAGGCATTCGGCTTTCTAGAATCCTGCAGCATGGAAGATGAAAGCTGCTTTGCTGCTCTGATCCGCATGTATGGACGGTCCCTCGAATTTGTATCGAGCCTACCTACTGCCCAGAGCGCCGCCTATCTCGAGCGTCTCGACAAGCTTAGATCACGCGGGAGCCACGTCGGCTGGGGGGCAGGATGAACTCAATAGCCTTTGGCACGCTGCCGCTCTGGACGAGCAACAGAGTGAATGACGGCTCCTTCTGTTGGATGAGGTAATCGACGAAGCTGCGCGAACAGTCTACGAGGAGGTTGCATGGCGCGCGCAGCTTGGCTTTACGGACTCGTCATGAAGCTTATTGCGCATCGTGGATGATCCGCGGGTCCGGGTGAAAACTCGCTCGCCGCGTTCGCACGTGCCGCCCGTGACGGCAGAATATCTGGTGTCGAATTCGACGTCTGCCTTGCAGCGGATTCCGACACATTGGTGGTGTCACACGACCCGCCGCGTCATGTCGAGAATGCGCTTACCCTCGATGCGGCACTGTCGCTTCTTTCACCAACTGACTTTGAACTGTTTGTGGAGGTGAAGGAGACGGGACTTGTCTCTAGAGTCATCGAGAGGCTGGTTGCCAGCAATGTGGCCGGTCGCTCAGTCGTATTTGCTTTTGCCACCGTCGCAAGATCCTTTCCGTGGGAGGGTGCGCGACCGGTGCGCCTGGGCATCATCGTCATGTACCCGTGGAACCTGACTCGTGCGGTGCGCAGGTATGCGCCGGATGTCCTCCTGCTCGGCTGGGACGCGCGCGCTTGGACGCGAGTCGCTTTTCGCGCCTGGTGGTCCGTTTTCCCGCTTGAGCAGCTTACGCGACGCCACCACGTGCCGGTTGTGGTAGGAATCGTGCAACGCATGGACGACCTTCATTGGCTCTCGCGGCAGCGCCTCTACGGGGCGGTTGCCGACGTCGACCGCATTATCGGCCGCAGCGCCAGACCTGATTAGGCCGGCGCAAACCCATTCGTCGCCCGTGAAATATTCGAAAGCGGCTGACAGATCGGCCTGATCTGGCGTGGCCGGCCTTTTCGGTGACGTCGCCTTTTGGCCTTAAACGATGGTTTGCGCGACGCCTGAATATTTCCGAAGTTGAGGGTAGTCCGCACTTTGGCTGCTAACGGCGCTAAACCGGACGCCACGCGGATAGCCCAATTCGGTCGAGAATGACCCCGCCACTTCGAGCCGCCCTGAGGGGATCTTGGTGGTTGGGCGGGGTCAGGCAGTGTGGCATAATCCACGACGTGGACTCGTTAAGTCCATTGCTTCTTTGTCAAAGGAGAATCGCCATGTCCACGTACATGCTTCTCTGCAATTTCACCGAGCAAGGTGTTCGGACCATCAAGGAAATGCCGCAGCGTCGAGCGGCCGCCAGGGAGTTGGGCAAAAAGTTTGGCGTTGACATCAAGGCCGGCTATCTCGCCATGGGAACATATGACCTCATCATCCACACCGAGGCCACCGACGATGAGGCCATGGCCAAGTTTCTCTTGTCGCTGGCCGCCATCGGGAACGTACGGACGACGTCGGTCAAGGTGTTCCCGGAAGCGGACGTTGACAAGATCATCGCGGGACTTGCGTAAGCTAACGCAAATCAAAACGAAGGTCAGTTGTTGGCACATAACGACGGCCAGCGCAGTGACATGTCTGAAGTTGACGGTAGACCGGAAATGACAAGCCGACCTTCAAAACAACGCTAATGACCCGAAGGCGACGTTCGGCCGGCGACCGCAATGATAGCTTTCGTGAGGTCCCACAGCCGGGACAATCGTCAGAGCGCGACTGTTTCCTCGACCACATGTTTCAGCGGCGTCCCCTCAGCTGACAGGGTCATTCGCAGTTTGAGCTTGCCACCCTTCACCTCCCCGCTACGCACTAGGTTCTCAATTTCACGCTGCGATGTAACTCCGACATGCTTCAGAAATTTACGGATAGCCATATTGAAGCGGTCTTCATCGAACTCGGCGGTCATGGCTGTTCTCCCTGATCGGGCAGGCAAAGTCTAACACGAGGCGAGCAATGACGAAACATCGAGGCCCCCGCTCGCGTCGCCGCCGACTTCCTCCTCAACCTGATTGCCTGCAACCTCGGCCCGAAGCTGAAGACTACACCTGGAAGCGAAAGTCTCACTCAGTGGAGTGCTTCCGCTCGTGGCCCTTCGCAGACCTGAACCGCGGATCCGGTGATGTCCGCTCACAGTGGCAGAGCAGACCATCTACCATGGACCCGCCGACTTCCGAGCTTGACCCGAAGCGGACTTCCCTCCGTCCATCGACTCGACCGCGGCAACAAAGCGACGGCCAACTCGCGAGAGAACAACGAAAGTTG